>JADFZS010000143.1 GCA_015232405.1 Magnetococcales bacterium
AACGTTTGAACGTAGCTCTTATTCTACCCTACCTTCACCTATAAGAGCAATTATTGCATTAATTGTTGAAATAATTTTTTTATGATCCGCATCAAAAATATCAACATTCATTTTAGGAGTTTTTTCCCATGAAATTCCTGATACTGTTCTCATATTTCACCTTTTTAAAAATCACTAATCCGACATTTTTCAGATATCTTCCAATGACTCATGACTCTACCATATATAGTGATTTTAAATCAAAAATATACAGTCAAAAGCAAAACCTTGGGATGCCTTGCAGGCCCCCAAACCCCCACGCTTTTAAATGTAAAGACTTAAAAACAAAAGCAAAACCTTGGGCGTTGCCCAAACCCAGCAGGGAGATAATCCCCCTGCACCCCTAATAATAAAAATATTTTTTTTGTCCAGATTTGGTTTGAATTGACTATATTCCGAAAGAATCAATCTCTCCGCATCCAACTGGCTCAACTGAGCAGCTAAGCCGATATTTCCCATATGACTTACAACGAGCCTCCAGTTTGACCACTAACAGCCTCAAAATAACATACAACTTTGGCAACTACCCGCCTTGGCTTTGACTACGTTCCAGCCTGATACAGAAAATCTTCATAGAAGAGATGTGGCTTTTTTTGTGGTCGTTCACTTGTTCAATCCAGTGTCTGGATAGCTCGGTTCGTACCTGACTATTACGGCAGCTAAAGCAGTATGTTGCGCCATTCACATACGTCCAACTTTAAACTGATTGAATTATATCATGTTTCAGGCATCAACTTCCGAAAACTTGGGCTTCTATGTGGGAAATCATTAAACCTAGAAACGGCGGTTGGCGGTGCGTACATGGCGTAACATATTGGTTTAGCTGGTGTAACAGAGCAAATCGAAGTCACCTCATTGGTGATGAGACTTTGCTCTGTTATGCCAGATGAATCAATAGGTTGCGTCAGGTGCGTGCTGACAACTGCTGTTTCTAGGTTAAAAGGTTTTGCCCTTCCTTCCCAAGTTCGAGGACTTGAGAGGTTCGGCAGTTATTGCCGGGAAGGGCTTACTTGTGAAAATTTAGTGCAATGTTGAGGCCAAATTTATTGTTTGAAACGAGATGAAATCTACCTGTATATTGATAGATCGTTGATAAATATAATTATTTTATCTAAAAATACCCGCTGTCAGTTTATAATCTACGAATCATCGGGGCGAGCTTATAGCTAGCTCATAAAGTAGCTGTATTTGCAGGATCAAGCTTGCTACAACGGGTTGTTAGTGGTTGTTAAAGGTCATATTGCTTTGTTTTGGCATTGTTGTCGTCTTTTCTGGGCCTTTTTTTGCTATCATCTCTCAATTTTTTGCCTCTCTTCTTATCTAAATACTTTTTTGATTTTTTCCATTTTTCTTGACCATATTTTTTTGATTTTTCCCAACCTTCTTCACCTAGCTCTTTGGTTCTTTCCCACCCTTTTTCCCCTAATTTTTTTGATTTTTCCCACCCTTTATTGCCAAGTTCTTTAGATTTCTCTAGACCTTCCTCTCTTACCCCTTTTGAGCTATCCCAGATATCTCTACTGAACTTCTTGGTTTTGTTCCAGTACTCTGCCAACTTGTCATTATATCCATCACCATAGGAGTGGGCTGGAGTGCATAGAATCGTTATTGCGCATATGGTGATATATATATAATGTTTCATATTTTTCTCCCAATAATATATAGGGTGAATCTCAGTTTTATAATTATAAAAAAGACAAATAAATTGACGCTTTGCAAGATCAAAATGAGATGATGATAAGTTTGGGTTCAACGGTTATATCAAAGGGGAAATCTAGCAGATAAATGGGGATAAATCAACTAAGGGGTCAGTTTTGCTGCTTAGATGGGGAGTGGTCGGGTTTTTAAATGCAGAGATTATTAAAAACATGTTACAAGCATGTTTGCTTGGTTTTAGGGCATAAAAAACCGTTAAGATATGGTGCTGGATATTTGCTTTAAAAAAATATTTCGTAACCAAGAGAAAAGTCGTCATTTTATATCTGATGAAAATCGGATATACAAAACGACTTTTCCTTTTTATCTAAGCTACTTAAGGATAAATCAAACTAAATAAAAAAAGCTGGTTCAAAATAGTGTTTTTAACTTGGGCCATGCTATTTTAGGCTGAAACATCGATCCCTTGTGGCGGAGGTTTAAAGCCACGATTACCAGAATATGAGCTGCTGGAATTACCAGAACCTTGGGAGTTGGCCTGTTTTGGACCCACATCAGGTTTAGCCTGTTTTAAAGCTTGTGAAACAGCACTTGTTTGCTGTGAATATGCATTTGATTGTGGTACTGAATTAACCATCTTACATCTCCTTTATTGGACAAAGATATAGCAATAAATATTAAATTATATTAAGGGAGATGAGCTGTTCGTTTTACAGGTCCAGCCCGGACCGTGGATTTAAATTTTAAAAGGATTTTTACTATCCTTGCTTACCGTATCGGCTATTCTGGTTACCGACTTAATAATAATTTTTAAAAAAGCTGGTATTTATTTGTGGCTGCATATTTGGTAATTCAAGATATTTGCTAATCACCTTTGTGGTGAAAAATAATCACTCATCTGCAAAATATTTTTAACAAGCTTGCGCAGTTCATCTTTATCAATGGGTTTGGTTAAATAGTAGATAGCTCCAGCTACTATACCTTTAACCATGGCTTTTTTGTCATGATTAGAGGTGACGAAGATGACAGGAATTTCAGCATATGATTTGTCTTCCTTGAGTCTTTTGCAAACCTCATAACCATCCATCCCAGGCATTACTACATCCAACAAAATAAGATCAACTGTGTGTATAGCTACCGCCTCCAGGGCTTTAGCGCCACTTGTAGCCATTAATATCTGACAATCATCTTTTAAAATCTCAGCAAGTGTTTTAATGTTTGCCGGAACATCATCAACAATCAAAATTTTTGCTTTTTTCTCTTTGCTCTCCATGCTTTTACTCCCCCGTTACTTGTCAAAACATAATATCAATCTATGTTGGTTCCAAGTAGCTGTTGAAAAATCTGATTTGCCTCAGGTGGTATAGATGTAAATTGGACCTTCATACAGCTTGCTTCTGTGTCTATACCCAATATTTTACCGTATAGCTGGTTGGTTAATGTTAAACCCTGTTTATCTACAAGCTCAACTTGAATGTCTGTAAGTTTTCTTGCTAGTAATGTGGTAGATATTAAAGCGAGAGGCGGTACTAAAGCTATTAACTTTCCATCATGTGAATGCCGTTCTGCTACTTTACCCTCTATGATTGTAAGACGAATAGTGGGGCCATCTTTAATTGGTTGAAAATCAATTTTTTCTGGTTGTGGTAGGTGTATGTTATATGGTTCTGATATACCACCGATCTGATAAACTGCTATGGGCTTCTCCAAACCTTTTGCTCTTACCGACCATTGATCATCTATCTGTAGCTCTGCTGTGCAAGCTTGTAATGTATTTTCAGAAATAAGTATCTGACCACCAACAGTGAAAGACTCTATACGGGCAGCCAAGTTGATAGCATTACCAACTACACCATATTTACTTCTTAAATCTGAGCCAATGTTACCAGCAACCACTTGCCCGGTATTCAGCCCCCCACCCATGGTTACCTCTTCATAACCATGTTCTTTGAATTTACGATTAACCTCTGGCATTTTTTGCTGCATTTCCAAAGCACAGGCCACTGCTCTTTGGGCATCATCATCCCTTGTAACGGGTGCTCCAAATAGAGCCAAAATACCGTCGCCGAGAAACTCAATAATTGTACCTTTATATTTAAAGATAATCTGGGTCATGATTTCCAAATACATGTTGAGCATGGAAATGACCTCTTCAGGTGATAACCTTTCACCTATAGCGGTAAAGCCTCTAAGATCAGTCATCATGACGGTTACAAACTTTTTTTCACCTCCCAGCCGCAACCCTTCCGGTGAGTCAAGAATATTCTCAACCACCTCATCTGACATGTAACGACCAAACGTCTTGCGAATAAAATCGTTGGATTTCTCTAAGCTGAGATTTGTATTTTGCAAGCTGAGATTCAACTCCCTGTTTTGTAGGTGGGTCTGAATCCTGGCTATAACAACGGGGGGGCTGATGGGCTTGGTTATATAATCAACAGCACCAACTTCAAAGCCCATGGTCTCATTAGACATATCAATTTTGGCAGTTACAAAAATAACCGGAATATCTCCTGTTTTAGTATCTGCCTTTAAACGCCGACACACTTCATAGCCATCCATCTGGGGCATCTCAATATCTAGTAAAACCAGTCCGATATCATGGTTGGCAACAGCTTGTAACGCTTTGGCCCCGCTGGTTGCCATAAGAATGTCATATTTTGATTTTAATATTTCAGCCAGTATTTTGATATTGGCAGGAATATCATCCACAATCAGGATCTTCGCTTTTTTACCAATATCAGCCATTAGCCATCCGTCCCCATGCTGTTGCCCAATATTTTTTCCAAAGTGCTTATCAAGGTTTTTTTTCTAACTGGTTTGCTTAAACAGGCATCACAGCCAACTACTTTTGCTCTATTATCGACATCTTTCATTACATGGGCCGTTAACGCAATAATTGGGGTAGGTTTTAAACCTTTCTCTTTTTCCCACTCACGAATGTTTTGTGTTGCAGTAAAACCATCCATGATGGGCATCTGAATATCCATTAAAATCAGGTCGAACTCCTCCTCTTTAAAGCGAGCTACTGCTTCGACACCATTGTTGGCAATGGTGATTATTTCCACATGTTTTTCTAAAAATGCCTTGATCACAAAGGTGTTTTCTTCTACATCATCGGCAAGCAATATGGATAAACTTCTAGGCTGCGGACTGTTGCTGGTAATGGCGCTGTTAGTCGGAGTGTCAATTGTTTCAGTTAATTTGTTGAAAACCTCTGCCTTTGTATGAGGCATGGTAAAGCGGAATACACTTCCTCTGTTTTCCTTGCTGTCTACCCAGATTATGCCACCCCATTTTTTTATCAATTGTTGGCAAATTGTAAGGCCGAGACCTGTACCACCATATTTTCTTGTTGTTGAAAAATCTGCCTGACGAAATGGTTGAAAAATAGATTCCTGCTGTTTTTCTGATATGCCAATTCCTGTATCAATTATGGAGAATAAAAAATGATCGTTAGATTGTAACTCCACCTCTATGAGAACTTTGCCAGTTTCGGTAAATTTAATCCCATTCTGAATTAAATTTATGAGAACCTGCCTAAGCCTATTGGGATCACCAACAATATACTGTGGTAGGCCAGTGGGTAGATTATGGTTGAGTTGCAGACCTTTTTCTTTTGCTATCAATTTGAGAATATCCAGTGTACCCAAAACCAGATTTGGTAGATCAAATGGTATCTCTTCCAATATAAGTTGTTGAGCTTCAATTTTAGAGAGATCAAGAATATCGTTGATGAGTGATAACAGTGACTCCCCGGCATTTTTAGAGGAGCTTAAGAACCGTTTCTGCTCTGCTGTTAGCTCAGTCTCCATCAATAAATCACACATACCAATGATTGTTGTCATGGGGGTGCGAATTTCATGGCTCATGGTGGCAAGAAATTGACTTTTTATCTGGCTGGCCTCCATGGCAGCAATGCGCGATTTGCAAAGCTCCAAGTGGGTTTTTACCCTGGTTTTTACCACAAGTGGGTTTAGGGGTTTGGAGAGAAAATCAACTGCACCAGAGGTCAGACCTCTAACTTCATCTTCTGGGGAGTTTCTGGCAGTAACAAAAATAATTGGTATATCGTGGGCTGAATCGCTTTTTTGTAGGGTTGAGCAAACTTCATAGCCATCCATATCGGGCATTTCGATGTCAAGTAGTATGAGATCAATATCATGAGAAGCCACAGCGTTTAAGGCTGTTTTTCCACTTTTAGCCATAATGACCTGATAATCGCTTTTAAGGATTTCTGCTAATACCCTTACATTTGCAGGTACATCATCGACAATTAATATTTTTGGTTTTTTCATATATTTGATCCAGCCAAGACCCTGGTTACCACTCTATTCTTGTCGGTGTTGTTTGATATCAACTTCAATCATTTTTGCTAATTTTATCAATGACTCCTGGGCGTTATCAAAATCTATTCTTTCTATATATTCTTCCAGCAGTTTTAGCTCTTGTTGGGCTGTACCATCCAAACCAGTCAAAAGTGGTTTTAGCTGTGCAAAGGTATCTTCTGCATCAAATGACAACATTTCTATGTTTTTGGATAGATTATTAATTATTCCTGTAACTTTCTCTTTGTCCAAAGGTTGTGGTTTGCTGCCATCTTGGGTCAGCTTCTGGGCTTTGGCTGCGATTTCATCTTGTTGTTTTAGCTTGTTGATAGAGCTAACAACCTCATCTAAAGCCTCTGCAAATTTATCAATTTTCAAGGTTTCTCTCTTACTATGTTTTTGGAGTTTTTCATCCAAATCATTTGCAATTGAGAACAATTTTTTTGCCGATATATTTCCTGCTATACCCTTGACTGTATGGACAACTTTTTCTGCCGATCTAATGTCATCTTTTCTGTTGCCAGCCAGTAGTGAGCGTAAGGTTTTTGCAGCGTCTGCGTGGTCACGATAAAACTCAAATAGTAAAGAGCGATAGAGACGATGGTTGTTGTTTAGTCGATCCAGACCTTTTTTAACATCAATACCTGCCAGAGTATCCGGCACAGCTGGACCACTATCTTTTACATCTATTTTATTAATAGGTATATCGCTAATTCCAAGATCTTCACGGGGTTTGATCCATTTCATCAATGCATCAAACAGATCTTTTTTATCAATCGGTTTTGTTACATGATCGTTCATACCAACTTGCAGACACTTTTCCCGGTCACCACTCATGGCGTGGGCGGTCATGGCGATAATTGGTAGCTCATCAGGCCCATGATCTTCTCTAATTAACTTTGTTGCGACAAAACCGTCCATAGTCGGCATTTGAATATCCATCAATACCGCGTCATAAAAACCTTCATTAGCTTTTTTAACCCCAATAGCTCCATCTCCTGCGACATCTACTGTAATGGCTACTCCATCTAAAATCTCTTTTGCCACTTGCTGGTTGATTGCATTGTCTTCTACCAGTAGAATTTTTGCTCCACCAATTTTGTTGATAATCAAATTGGGGTCTACGATATCTCGTCCAGCTCTAAAGGTTTTTGCCACCTCCTTGCCAAAAGCATCCATTATGGAGTCAAATAGAATGGAGCAGTTCACCGGTTTATCAATATATTGATCAATCCCAATAGATTCCCCTTGTAACTCAATCTCCCTCTTACGATCAAAGGGAGTCATTAGGATTGTTTTTGGTTGGCTACCATTGCTGGGGATGGCTTTTTTGATATTTTCAACAGTCTGTATCCCGTTCATTTCCGGCATAAACCAATCTACCACAACCAGTTGATATGGGTTGCCAGCTTTAACAGCATCTTTTATTTCTGTGATGGCCTGCTGCCCATTACCAACACCTGTTGTTGAAAAACTGAACATGGCCAAAATTTTTTCCAAAGCATTTCTAGCAGCGAAATTATCATCAACAACCAAAGCTCTGATATGTTCCATATCCTCTGGTGGAACCATATCCACATCTTCTGAACCAAGTTTGCGTTTAAAATTAGCGGTAAAATAGAAAGTACTGCCTCTGTTCTTTGCAGACTCTACCCAAATGGAGCCACCCATCATTTCCACCAACCGCTGACATATGGAGAGACCCAACCCCGTACCTCCAAATTTACGGGTTGTGGAGCTATCTGCCTGGGAGAAAGCTTGAAATAAATTGGCAATCTGGCTATCTGTCATACCAATGCCAGTATCTCGAATAGAAAATTGTAAAACCACATGATCTTTAGATTCATCGTTGGTTTGTACCTGTACTTCAACCTCACCTTCATCGGTAAACTTCAAGGCGTTGCCAATCAGATTAAGCAGAACCTGCTCAAGGCGGAGGGAGTCACCATTTAGTTCAAAGCGACACTCTTGGGAGACACACATGACCAACTCCAAGTGTTTGTTTGTCACCTGGGTACGGAACAAATCTGCTAAATGGTCAAAAATATCCCTTAACAGAAAATCTGCTTCCTCTAATTCAAGTTTACCAGCTTCAATTTTAGAGAAGTCCAAAATATCATTGATAATACGGAGCAGGGATCTTGATGAGTTGGATATTTTGTTTAAATAGTCTTGTATTTGTGGTGATGAATCAACCTGTAGAGCCAAATCAGAAAGGCCAATAACTGCATTCATTGGGGTGCGAATTTCATGGCTCATATTGGCTAGAAATTCACTTTTTGATTGGGAGGCAGTTTCAGCCAGCTCTTTGGCCTCTTTAATAGAGCTTTCAAGAAGTTTCTGCTCTGTTATATCCCAGTTAACACCTACCATCCGCAATGGTGCTTTGGTTGTTTCATCTCTTTCTACTATGGCTGCTGCTTTTATGGTTCGTACTTCACCATCTGGGTGGATGATTCTAAACTCAGTATTAAACTCACCAATGCCGTCAATAGCATCTAGGATCTTTTTTTCAGCATCTAGTTTATCATCTTTATGCAGTGCATTTTTCCATGTGTCAAAGCTTAATGGAGTTCCCGCTTTAACCCTGAACAGGGTGTGCATACGATCATCCCACTCCAGGCTGTTATCAGCTGCATTCCATACCCATACCCCTATATTACCCGCCTCTGTAGCCAATGAAAGGCGAGATGCGGTATTGCGTAGATCAATTGAAGATCTGTGTAAATTGTCCCTCTGTATGCTTAATTCATTAGCCATATTGGATAAGGACATAGCCAGACGACCAATCTCATCTTTTGAGTGGGCCACCATTTTGGTTTTGAAGTTGCCTTTACCAATTTCAATGGCAGCATCTTGCAACTGTTCTATGGGTTTGGTAACTAATTTACGAATTGAAATATGAATGATCAGACCAGTTAATAAGAGAATAAAAAATAGAGCTGTGCTGGCCTGGGTTGAGATGTTGGTATTTAAAACAACATCTTCCAACCTTTCAGACATCTCATCTTCTTCAGCCTCTTCAATTTCCTTTACTTCATCTTGTATCTTTCTGGAGACAGGTTCTATAGAATCTTCAAAAATATTGCGTAGTTCAATTGTATATTTTCTTGCTGTTATATCATCAAGGTCATCTTCATCTTCTTCATCACTGAAATATTTTTCGTGGGTCTCTAAAAACAGTTGAACCCCATCTTTAAATAACAGTACATCTTTTTTTAAGATATCGAACTTTTCTAATTCACTATCCCAAGGAAGTCCCAGTTTTAACCCTTCTAAAATCAGCTTATCACTATTGTTTATATTATCAGATACGATAGAAAGTGATGATTTTATAACTGAAATAGAATATTCAATTTCTTCACTCTCGTCTTCTTCTCCCTCTTCATCTTCCGTCTCCAGCAAATTTGCCAGGTGTTCCAATACAATTTCACGTATGTTGGATTTTATCCTCTGAACATGATAGGCGGCTTCGGTTCCACTCTCCACCAACTCAAGCTGATATTCTGTGATAATTTCGATATTGTTTTCAGTAACTATCGATCTGTTGATGATAAAAGCAGCAATAACTCCGGTAAAAATGATTACTCCAGATAGAATAATAGATATTTTTTTACGGATAGTCATTAATTCCTCCACCAAGCAAAACTGTTCTATGCTGGCTTTTTCGCCTGTTAAAAAAACTAAGTTATTAATCTTCTGTAAATAACATAAGGTAGACACTTATTGTTGGGCTGTATATTACTATAAAGAGATTGTTGGGTTGAAAAAAGGTGGACGATTGAAAATATCAGTATACTTCAATAGTTTATTTTTTATTTTTTTTGCTTTTTTTATTTTTTTTGCTTTTCAAACCACTATTAGAGATTTTTTCAAATTCAGAAAACAGATAGTTCTCTTCAACTTTTATCCGTTCCAACAAAACCTTGCGTAGATTTTTGAAATCTGAAGCGAAGCGGTTTTTTATCTTTTCTCTCTCCATGGCATTATTTGAATACTTTTGAAAAAAAAGCACAACACAAAGGGTGACTTCAGCCATCTCATCACTTGTGCGTTTGAGTAACTTGCCAAGTTTTTTGTTTTTTTCTCCTGCTTGTTCCAGAACTGGGTGTATTTTGGTGTCTTCTTGTATGACATGTTGAATAAGAACTTCTTCACATTGGGACATCTTACGAATATAGCTCTCACTTCCAGGTTTTGCAGAGCCAATTTTGTCCAGTAATTTTATTACGATACTATGCTCTTCCTTTAACTTATCAATAAATTCCATTTGTGGACCTTTCTTATATAAACCTAGTTATGATGGCTACGACCCAGTTTATATGAAATATCTAGAAATTAAAATGAAAACAGATAATAGCAACTATGTCTCATTGTTTTTAATGGGTGTCTCTCTCTTTTGTATCTACCAATCACTTTTTATGAAAAGCTGTAAATTATCAATAATATACTCAGCAATTTTTTGATATTCACTTTCATCATTACCAGCAATGACAATTGTATCTCTTACCAATAGTTGTATATTCTGCTTTTTATCCATGACAAAAGCAGCATATTCGTTTTTTGCTAAATTTGCTACACCCAAAGCTTTTGTTGTCTCTCCTTTAGTGTCAACAATTATCTTTGATTGATTGAGGTCAGCAATTTTACTTGCTCCTTGTTTGTCACGCTTCTGTTTTTCACTAGCAATCTTCCCCTTGATAAACAGTTTTACAAACCATGGTGCTTTTTGTACCGCTGCTACACTTAAAAACTGTTTTGACACAATAGGCAAGTTTCTTGCTTTCAACGCATAAGGGAGCTGAGTAAACAGAGGTGTAGTGGAGTGGGAGCCTACAATTATTAGTACAGGTTTTTTACTAAACAGTGCAGATGTTGGGTATGGATCATCTTCACTCGACAGAACAACTCTCTCCGGTAGGTCCGATAATGAGGCTGCCCAAACGGAGTTATGTTGCAGTGTGTTAAATAAAAATGAGAGAAAAAAAAGGGAAAAAAGCACTGTTTTTTCTGTTCTTATACTGGTTTTTATTATGTTGATTAGCATTTGATTGACTAAAAATTAAAAGAGTGGATAAAGCTCATGGTTGCAACCATATAAGCCATTAACAGCATGTGAAATTAACTATATATTATCAGAGATGTTAATATGAAACTGCTTTTTTTACAAAGTGTTGGTCTTAGTTAATATAATAAAACTCAATTAATTAAACAGGATATTTCGTAACAACTGATAAATTGCTGCTGTTCATTAATATATAAAAATTTTCAGCATTACCAAAAAACTCAAAAAAATGCTGAAATACCAGCGTTGTTGAGATATAATCCTACTAACTAACAGGGATTTTAACCTATCAGTATTATGACTGTGTGAAATAGTTTTTTTACAGACAAGTATTTTAGGGTTGCAACAAAAAACATAACTGTTATCAGGTAATTGAATTATGGCACTACCCGGCAGTAAAAAAGACAACATCAAAGCAAAACCGAGCAAAAAAGATGAAAAGGGCAAGGTTGCCGACGGTGAAGAGGAAGAAGTAGTTGTTGATGAGTTCAGCTTTGCCCAGATGAAGGAGATGGGTGCGGAGCTTAAGGGATTGCGTGAGTCCCATGCTAAAGAACAACTTGAAAAAATAAAAAAACAGAAAGCTGAAGAGAAGAAAAAGAAGAAAAAGAAAAAAGATGATGCAGACACTCGAATAGATGTTAAAGAGCTGGTAACCGAGACCGAAGCAAGAAAAGGCGGTCTGCCAGACCATATCGCTGCCCTGCCAAAAAACCATCCTATCCGTGTTCGTTGGGAGAAAGGTTTTCGTCAACGCGAAGATGGAACATGGTATCAACTCTCTGACGATGAGTTGCGAGATGATATTGGTATATCAGAGGAGAAGCAGCGGGCATTTTTGTTGATACCTCTGGTAGTTCTCGGAATTATGTTGATTATTGGTGGAAACTGGTATGAAAACAAACTAACTGAAACCAGAAAAGAGATAATATACACCATTAAACTAAAAAATATAAAAGATAAGCCGGAGACCAAGGCAAAACTAAAAAAAGCCTACAAAAGTCACTGGCTGCCGGAGTTGACCGCCCTTTTGGAGCATTTTAAAAAAATTAAACGTAATTTTGACGCATTTAGCGATAATGAAGAGGCCGGCTCCTACATTCAGCACATTAAAAAACATAATAAAAAGTTTGATGCAGAGGAGGCGATGGAGTGGCGGACCAGGGTTATTAGAAAACCGAGCAATTAAAAGTTACAATTATCCTAGAAACGGCGGTTGGCGGTGCGTACATGGCGTAACATATTGGTTTAGCTGGTGTGACAGAGCAAATCGA
>JADFZS010000144.1 GCA_015232405.1 Magnetococcales bacterium
AACATATTGGTTTAGCTGGTGTAACAGAGCAAATCGAAGTCACCTTGTTGGTGATGAGACTTTGCTCTGTTATGCCATATGAATCAATAGGTTGCGTCAGGTGCGTGCTGACAACTGCTGTTTCTAGGATTATTTGTGTGTAACTTCAGTAAGGAAAACCATTGCAATTACCCATTGTGCTTTGGTAGGGTCTGTTCCCTCTCTTGATTGACATGCGGATGTGGTGGAACTGGTAGACACGCAGTCTTGAGGGGGCTGTGGCTCACGCCGTGCCGGTTCGACTCCGGCCATCCGCACCAATATAAATTACTGCTATTATTACAACAGCTTACCAAGCAGCAGTATCACACATTCAGGGTGACATTATGTGAAGGGTAGTAGATTATAACGTCTGCTACCTTTTTTTTAATAGCCTTATTCCAAGCAAAGCGTAGAGTTTTGGGTAGTTTAGTGCAGTCAAGGAATTGCATTTACCTGTTTGTTGCACCACTGTTGCCATATTTTTCGGTAGTTATCTTCAACTTCTGCAACATATAATTCAGAATTTCCCAGAACAGATTTATCAAAACGGTCTCTTAGTTGCTGTCGTAATGTTTTAAGATTGTCAATATTATTGGCAAATTGCACTGCTTTATCAACAAGCTCATCAGTACTGTCAGCACTCCACTCATCAAGGTCCAATATGTGTAAATTGGATGCACTAATAGGCCATGTTGATAGTTTTTTACATGTCAATACAGGTACACCCATCTTTAAAGACTCCAAGGTAGTCAGACCACCATTAGCCGGAAAGGTGTCTAGCATGATATCAATTTGTTCAAGGGCTTTAATATGATCTTTGTGAGATGTTTTTCCAATGAAGAAGAGGCGGTTATTTGAGACTCCATTGTTTTGAAAAACTCTCTTAATCTCATCAATACGTTGCTGGGAATCTAAAAGTATAGCTTTTATCAGTAGTTTTGCTGTGGGTATGCGACACAATATTTTTGCCCATAAAGTATAAACTTGGTCGTTATTTTTTTCGAGACGGTTGAATGCACCAAAAGTTATATATCCATTTTTACAGGCAGGAGGATCTACTACTTCAGGATAATTTGCTGTAGAAAACAGGCTTATCATACTGCTAATGTCAATAAACTTTTCGCTGTAATTATCTCGCTTTGATTGCGGAATGGAGATGGTATCAGAAATAATATAATCAATGGCATCCATTTTTGTTCCCAATGGATAACCCCATGCTGTAACTTGGATGGGTGCAGGTTTCCTGGCAAAAGTCAATAAACGGTTTCCTGGAGTGTGTCCTGCCAGATCTACAAGAATATCTATTTTATCTTTTCTGATTTTTTCTGCCAACGCAGCATCATCAATTTTGCAAGTAGACAGCCACCCATCTGTATTCTGTTTGAGCTGTTCCGTTAGATCATCTTCAAACTCACTGCCAGAATAACAAAATACCTGGAAATTGTTTTTATCATAAGCCATTAACATACACGCAAAAATAAGAGCGGCGGAATGATATCTAAAATCAGCTCCCACATAACCAATACGGATTTTTCGATTATGGTCTGGTATATTTATCGGTGGTAACCAATGTTTTTTTAATGGCTCAGCATGTCGCTTAGCCCAAATTGATCGCTCTTCAAACGAGAGGAGTGATGCTGCATTGGGTAACAGATCTAGACTGAATATAAGATTGTTATGGGCTTCTACATAGTTGGAATTAATAGATAAGGCCTTTTTGAAACTTGCAACAGCTTTGTGTAATTCACCCTGCTTTTGCCAAATAACACCAAGATTATTATGAGCTTGTCCATAATCATGATTAATGGATAAAAGCAGGTGGTATCTTGCAATTGCTTCTTCTGGTTTTCCTTGTTTTTGCAGGGCTAAACCTAGATTATAGTGAGCTTCAACATGGTTGGGATCAACAGACAGGGCTTTTTGATAGGTTATAATAGATTCGTCAAGTTTCCCCTGTTCTTGTTGCATGCTGCCAAGATTAATGTATGCGTTAACATGGTCGGGATTGATAGCGATAGCTTTTTTAAAGTTTGTAATTGCATCATCAAGCTTGCCTTGCCTAAGCATAGCTATTCCCAGATTGTACACAGCGTCGGAGAAATTGGGTGTAATGGCTAACGCTTTCTGCAAATACAAAACAGCCTCTTTTAGCTCTCCTTTATCTAAAAGGGAGTTTCCCAGGCCGTTGTATGCCTCAGCAAAATCAGGTCGAAATTCTATTGCTTTTTTATATACTTGAACGGTTTCTTCCACTTGACCCAATAGATAGAGGGATGTTCCAAGGTTGTAGTATAAAAATGCTTTGCAACTGTCTATATCTATTGCTTTTTGAAATAGCGTTACTGCTAGATCGTGGCGATTGATTCGTTGGGCTACCAGACCGAGTAAATCTAATGCATATATATGGTTGGGAGCGACGTTGAGAATGGCTGTACAAAGTTGGTCAGTTTTGGTGTATTGCCCTGCATCAAAATGGTCCTTTGCTTGTCTATAAGCATCATCAATTGATACCTGCTGCTGACCATCATTATGGTTTGTTGGACAACTCACAATTTTCCAGTTTTTTTATATAAGTGAATAACCATTAACAAATAAACAGTACCAATCAATAATGTTATAATCCCTAAACCCTGTAATCAGGTTAGCAGATTAATCGTAAAAATAGCATTATACTCAATATGTTAAGTGTTAATTTAAACATATAAGAGGAACCATTGTTTCTAGGATAATACACTGAGTAAAACACAGAAGTCAGCTGGAAAAGTTCATTTTTTTGAATAATGCAAAAGAATTAACAAGCCCAGCATAATTGGTTCATGTGGTAAAGTTTCTAGACAGAATAGCAGCCTCTCGGTATCCTAAATTCAACCTAGAAACGGCGGTTGGTGGTGCGGTCCATTTATTTGGTCCTCTCTTGATAGGGTTTTAAATGTACAAACTCCCCACCTATTTTGGCTCAACAGATACCATAAACTCTACATAAGGCTATTCTTATCGTCCATCTTACATGACTTTTTTGGATCTAATCTTTATCTTTAATCCCGTTTTAAAGATACATTTTTTTACCAGATCGGGAATTAATGATGATGGAGTTGGAAAATAATTTATTAATTGGAGAACAGATAGTGAAAAAAATCAACATTATGTTTGTCTTGTTAATGGTAAACATTTTTATCTTTAGTGGTACGGCTAATGCTGCTGTATATTCAACCACATATGGGGATGTTTATGGCCTCATTGATAATGATAAACTATTTGTCGGGACATATGATAAATATCCTGATGGCTTGGTTTATCTAGAAAAACAAGGCGGAGTATATGAGGGCTATTGGGCGCAATCATCTTCAAAAAATAGATGTGCTAACTCTCAAATAGGAAGAAACGAAACACCAACTTTTTATTGGGGTCGTCTTGTGGTGAATGAAACTGCGAATGGTCTTTATGGGAAATGGTCTTACTGTGATTCAAATCCTAGCAAAACATGGAATGCCACTCCAAAATAATTAAGGCATAATCAAATAATTTATTAAGAATTCAATCTACCAATAAACATAACTCTACCGTCTGATTGACAAAAACCCTCTTAATCGACAACTTTATTGACGACATATAAAAAATCATCGTCTTGCACAAGCATGATGGTGCAAGACGATGAAAAATTTAAAATTTTTAGCTGATATTTACACCATCACCATTAACATTTATATCACGGGTAGATGTAGAAATTGTAATAGTAAAGCCCGCAACTACATCAAGTAATACAATAAGGATAATGACAAAAAAGGTAGATGTTCCAACTTGAGGTACAAACAGAAACTCCAGCAGACAAATTATAAAAAGTGCCAATGAAAACATATGATCAATAACTGTGGACATACCACTGCGAGTTGATTTTAAAATCTCTATATATAGTAAAATCACTGCAAGACTGAGCAGCATATCATTAAAACTAAAACTCCAATCAGCACCAGAGCTTAGATGTACAGTCCAAATAATGCTATCCAAAGAGCCAGCAAAGCCAAAAGCCAAAACATTATATAGACCAACAACCAACACCAATAGGGGGATACTTTTCATATTTAGCTCCTTGTTAGGTTATAAAAGCTAAACATTAACCTAGTCGATTGTAAAAAAGCTAGTTTTCAGGAAAAATTGTATTGATCTGGCTATACTTATGACGGACACACAAAGTCGAATAATCTGAACAGATTTGACTATTGCCACTTAAATATTCATAGGGACTTACGAGGGTTGAAACTTTGTTGGGTTCTCTTTGATCCAATAGGCGGCTTCCATATCGCTCTTTGCTATATGGTCCAACAGCCACCCACCCAGCATTTCGTTTAACTTTTTAGTCTCTATCTTCCCTTTTTCATTATGATAGGTTCTTTTTATCATTCTTAAATTTTGGCTGAACTCTTCGTGCATTTTTCTATGCTCTTTGAGTTTGGGATAGTTGCTGCGTTTATAGTAGTCCTCTTCATAACTGAGATGCTCTTGGGAATACTGTACTAGAAATTCAAGAGTGCTTTTTATTTTACTGCCAGAATCACCACTCTTGGAAGCTGTAATAAAATCGATAAAGGTTTGAAACAGACCCATATGCTGTTCATCTATCTCTCTATTACCAGTTGCAATTTTTTTGGACCATTTGGTTAATTGTACGCTCATATCCAACCTCTAGCTATTATCATAAAATTGCCGCATATCCATAATATGGACTTAACAATAACAAAATTGAATTTCATTTTAAATATCAAGTTTGCCGTGGGGCGGGCACAATTAAAAAACTATCCGTAATAGTCAACAACAACGGGTCATCCTGAATACATTGGGCAGTTTATGGTTGGTCACATAATAAGAAATTAAATAACGTTTTCTTAAGTACAGATTGTTAAATATTTCAATAAATTTAATATGTTGTTACAAACAAATATGGCAAAACAATAATTTATTGCTAATTTTTTCTACCCATGGTGACGATACAGTAGTCAAGATAAATGGAATTTATTTTTTTTTCAGGGAAATGAAATGGCTATCTCTATTGAAACCAATATTGCGTCTCTCACTGCGCAAAGACAGCTCACCCATACCTCAAACAAACTTAGCACCTCCATGGAGCGGTTATCATCTGGCAAG
The DNA here is from genome assembly GCA_015232405.1 of Magnetococcales bacterium. Taxonomy (GTDB): domain Bacteria; phylum Pseudomonadota; class Magnetococcia; order Magnetococcales; family JADFYX01. Next base: position 5,161 of record JADFZS010000144.1, read on the forward strand.
AGGATTAACAGCGCCAAAGATGATGCTGGTGGTCTTGCCATTACCAATCGGATGGAGGCGCAAATAAGGGGTATCAACCGCTCAATACAAAATTTAAACGATGCCAGCTCACTTGTTCAAATTGCAGCAAGTGGTGTCGCAGAGGTGGTTGATATAGTGCAAAGAATAAGAGAACTTGCAGTACAAGGTGTCAACGGAACCAACACCACAAACGATAGAAAAGCGATTTACACCGAGTTAAGCCAACTTGCTGATCAAATGGATCTTTTATCAGGTGAGGGGTCGAAAACCGGTATATCGATGATTAAATACAACGGTATGTCCTTGAGTGATGAGAGCGTAAACTCAGGTAATTTTTCATTTCAGGTTGGTTATGAGGCTGGCAATACCTTTACCGTGGGTCTGGCTGATATTGACGAAATAATTGATCAAACAGTTGATAACAACAGTATCGATAATATACCCGGCCTTAATTACAGTGCAGCAGCATTTGAAGATGTTATTGACAAAGTAGACAGCGCCTTGAGCTCCCAAACATCAACAAACAATACTGATCAAGCTGGTCTTTTGGGTGTGCAGGCCTATCTTGGCTCAACATTGCAGCGAATTGAGTCCATGACCGCCAATTTATATGTGCAGATGGAGAATACAGCGGCATCCAACTCCCGCATCAAAGATGCCGATATAGCTAAAGAGAGCGCAAATTTAACCAGCGACAACATATCACGACAGGCAGGTGTTGCTATTATGGCCCAAGCAAACCAGCAGCCCCAATTGGTGTTGCAGCTGTTAGCTTAAGCCTTGATGGCAATAGTTGAATCTACTTGGCCTTTCTGTATGGGCGGTCACGAAAAAACATGGTTATTGCCCATTTTTCCCCACTTTCAACAGGGGTGGCAGCGTGGAGTGCATTTGGATGACGGTCTATAGTGTCAGGTAAACAGTTATCAAATAACACCAGTCGCCCCTCTTTTGGCTCGACCTCAACATTTAGTTTGGGAAAAGCAGTCCCTCCTCCTGATTCAACACTGTTTAGGTAGGCCAGAGCAGTTCTTATTCGCTGCCCCTTATCTGAACAACACCGTTTGCCCCGTTCTGTTGATAAATCATAAGCATCCCAATGAGTTCGGTAATGTTGTTTGGTTCCATAATGGAGTACCTGCAACGATTCAGAATATTCAATTGGTAGATCAGCCAACTGTGCAATACGATTGGTCATTTTATCGATAATCGGATCATTATCATGGGAAAACCAGACCACCGACCCTGTACGCCCTTCACTTTTCACCCCTTTTGCAGCAGAACTGACAACAGCCCGTTGCATCTGTGGTGATGCTTTTTTAATTATCCATTCACACTCTTTAACGGTTAGAAAATTATCTACTACACGAATCAAGGGATCCTCACAGATAATCTTCGCCGCCCCATAAGGTGGGCTGGACTTTATCTGTGAAGTAGAGATTTTAACCCCTGGCATAAAATATTTCTCCTTTTAGTCTATATCTCCCCATCAATAGGAGTAATTATCACTGTGATAATAAACAGATAGCTACGTGCTAAAGTTATTTGCTTGCAACAATATCCCAAGCATAAACTAACAAGCGTTTACTTAACAGTGTAATTGTATTTAGGACAAAATATTTGATAAATGGTTTTTTTAAGGTATGGCGAATCGTCTAGAAGTATCAACTCTACTATTTTTCACAGATTATTTGCCATATATTGCCGATTCAAGCCACCATTAACAGCCTTGGAGGGCTGGTTAGCAGGGAAAACCCCATAACACCATATTGGTGAAAGGGGTTTTCCATGATATGCCTGATAAAACAGTAGCTTTATACAAGGTGGTTACAACAACTACCAACATTTACCAAGTAGACCAAACCTCACTGTACTGGCATATAAACTGGTTGTACATGGGAGTGTGGAGCGTAGGGAACAACATAAACAACCTGGGGATGATTATCCTTTTTGCTTTTTTTTGCTGATTCAGATTTTTGGTAGCTCTCTTGACCATACTTTGTGTGGGCTGAACCCATAAAATATTCACTTACCCCGCCACCAGACTGGTGGGCAGGATAACTACATGCAGACAAAGCAATTGCAAACAATAGTATTATTAATTTATTTACCTTTTTCATAACAACTCCCAATTAATATATTTGATACAAAACTCCCTGCACGTTTTTATCGGTATATTTTTCTAAACCTTGAGCAGTTGTATAAATGTGGCTAAAGCTTTTTTAGCTGTTTTTGTATATATAGCACTAATTATCACTCTGACATCCGGCAAATGCCAACCATTTCAAACCATTTATCCCTGAAAATTTTAATAAATATTTATGATTAAATTGATATAAATAATTAGATGCAGGATAATTATCGATTATAGATGCAAAATAGTGTGCTACACTTGACCGATGCAACTTAAATTAATCATTGTGGAGTTGTCTAAAGGTGTAACATTGGTCAAAGGGGGGGATAGAATGTGGATACTAGCCAAGTTTCCAATGAGCTAAATAGCGGTGTTTTAAAAAAAATCCTGCATAAGTCGGGGGCATCGCCAAATTGGAGTTTTTATACTGCAATAGTACTGGTTTTTGTTGTAGAGGGGGTAATCATGCTCATAATGCCTGAGCTTAAAAACCTCTCTCACATTGAGATGGCACTGTTGGACTCTACTTTTTTGGTGATTTTTCTTTTACCTGCACTTTATCTGATTATCTACAAACCACTAGCCGAACAGAAAGCTGCGATTCAGAAGGCTGAACAGAGACTACAGGTGCAACTTTCACACTCATTAGAGCTAAAAGAGAGTCTGCTGACTAAAAGCAGAGAGCTAACTACAGCCAATAATTCACTTGAATCTTTCATATATTTAACCGCCCACGATCTAAGAACTCCCCTGCGCACCTTAAACGGTTTTAGTGAAATTCTATTGGAGGAGTATTCAGAGAAGTTGGACGACAAGGGGCGCTCTTATTTGTACAATTTACGTGATGGTAGCCAGAATATGCATGCCATGTTAGAGGGTATGTTGACCCTTTCACGTAGTATGCAGGCTAAATTAACCGTACAAAAGGTCGATCTCTCCAAACTAGTACAAAATTGCGTTAGACATCTGCAAGACAGCTCACCTAAGCGACGGGTTTCTGTACTAATTTCACCCAATATTATTGCATATGGTGATGAGTCTCTTTTGCAAACTGTTGTGGAGGAGTTGCTGGAAAATGCATGGAAATTTACCGCCCACAATCCCGACGCCCAAATTGAATTTACAACCAGCAAAATAGACTCCCAGACCATTTTCAAGGTTCGCGATAACGGAGCTGGCTTTGATATAGCCCATAAAGATATGCTGTTTCGACCTTTTTTTCTGTTACACAAAACAGATGAGTTTGAGGGTATTGGCGTGGGGCTTGCCCTGTGCCAAACAGTTATTGAACGACATGGTGGAACAATTTGGGCAGAAGCTGAGGTGGGCCAAGGGGCGACATTTATGTTTACCCTAAATCATGATGCGAGTCCTAAATAATGAGCTATCTTACTGTTTAAACAGTCATTCTCTATCCACACCCACCCCCTCCTCCACAATCACCACCTCCTAAATCACCACCACCACTATAACCAGTCCCACTATAACCAGTCCCACTACTCAACCCGTTAGTACCACCTGTTGTGCTATTATCTTTTTTTGATTTATACGAGGGAGGGGGAATTTTGGAAAAATCAAGGCGAGCTGCCATTTCAGGGTCCATTTCAGACATGGCGGTAAACAGCTCACTATTTTTAGCCATCAATTTATTGTTCTGATACTCTCCCCAAATAACCAGCCCGGCCCCTGTTAGAACCAAAATATCAATAAATATAACCCACCCTTTACCAATGGTAGGCAGGGCAACAGCATGAAAAACCAAAAACCAGAAAATAAAATGGGCTATGGAGATTTTTTTTTGGGGTTTTTTGATGCTCATAGTTTAAGCTCAACCACTGCTAGATCAAAGGTCAACCATATCAACGCTATCAACTGCCAAACCTTGCAAAAACCGCCCTGCTACCTCCTGGAAACGGTCGGCAACATCGGTTACATAAAACTCCACCTTTTGTTGCTCACCTTTTTTTGCTGGTCGGATAACATTATTAAATAGCTTTCCCAATGACTCTGCCACCGCTTCTGCAGAATCTATCAATTTGGTTTTTTTACCGAGAATTTTACCTATAACCGGCTTTAACACCGGATAGTGGGTACAGCCCAAAATCAATACATCCACCGGATTTTTGATAAAAGGGGCCAGGTTTTGTTCCACAATCATTATGGTTGCATCATGGTCCAACCACCCCTCTTCAACCAGGGGCACAAACAGGGGACAGGCAAGGGAGCTAACCTTGAGTTGCGGCTCTAAAAGAGCAAGAGTATTGGGATAGGCTCCACTGGCTATGGTAGAACGGGTTCCAATGACACCTATATGGCTATGTTTATCATTGATAGATACCATTGCCTGCTGACAACCGGGCTGGATAACCCCCAAAACCGGGGTGTCGCAGTGGGCGCGTAATGCACCGATACCAAGGGCAGAGGCGGTATTACAGGCAGCAACAAGCCCTTTGACGTTACGGCGAATTAAAAAATCGGCCACCTGTATGGTATAACGCTCCACAGTTCTGGCAGATTTTGCACCATAGGGAACCCTGGCTGTATCACCAAGATAGATAAAGTGTTCATGGGGAAAGGCATCTAAAAGCTCTTTTAAAACCGTCAGCCCCCCAACCCCAGAATCAAATATACCAATTGGTCGTGAATCATATCTGTTTTTCATAGATCAAGAGTCTACACCATCCCCCTTTGCAGTAAAACCATTGCCTTTACAAATACCCCAAGGGTAAAAATCAATCCTGACAAGTAAATAACAGTATTGGAACCATTAAACCTAGATTCGGCAGTAGCAGCTAAAAGATATAGTAGCATTTACCGGCAAAAATAATGTTAGATCACAAAAAGTTATGGAAAAAATAGGTATGACCCACAATTAAAAAGATGATTTTGACCACCCCCATATATCGGATGATGATATTTTCAAAAACATCTGCTGAACCGCTTAAAGATAAGATATTTATAACCTTTTTATTTAATTTTCTTAAAACCAAGCTGCTTTTCCAGGTGGGCTTTATCGGCTTTTAGGTTGGTGATCTCTCTGTCTTGTTGGGATATCTTCTGCTTTAGAGAGGCTATCTCATCTCTTAAAGATAAAATGATGCTGTTGCTGTCGCTATTTTCTGCCACAGGCTTTTGTTGGCTATCGGATATGTTGAACAGTTTTTCAAGGTCAGAAAGCAAAACAACTTTTTTGCCATCTTCATCAACCTTGTAAGAGAGCTTTCCCCCACTCATATTTTTAATAATCGTGTGCCTTGATACTTTAGCAATCTTCACCGCTTGGGCTATGTCACAATATATTGTCATTTTATCTCTCAACATCTACCCCAATGTGGAGTTACTATGTTAAACCTAGATTATGGCTGGTTGTTAATCCGCTTTTAAAGAACCCACAGCCAACAGAAGCCATGCTAAAATCAAGCAGATCCCCCCTAATGGTGTAGCCAGACCAAAGCTGATAGATGCCATGGTTTTAAAATATAGGGTACCGGGAAATAGCAGAACCCCAGCAATAAACAGCCATCCAGACCAATGTATCAAGGCAGAGTTGGGAATAAATCTAGCCACTATACCAACCAACACCAACACTATGGAGTGGACTAGATGATAGAGAGAAGCTGTTTTAAATATCCCTAGATGGGTTGCAGTAACCCCTTGCAAAGCATGTGCACCATATGCACCGAGAATAACTGCTATGGCTCCGCTAAGGCCGCCTATGGTGATAAAAAGTCTGCCGGATTTCAGATGTGACATAAGGGTTTTAACCATTTTAAATATATAAAAAAGGGGGTTATCAAGATAGCCAGCTGACAATATATACAAAGGGGGCAGCTTTATCACTTGTTTTATGAAATCAAAAAATTTTTAATATTTTGTTCTATATCCCACAGGTTGATAGCTTTACCCTTACACAATATGAAGAGCCATAAAAGCAGTAATTTAAACATTTTTTACCTTTTTTTGCTCTTTTTTTGTTGCAATACAGTGAACTTCCCCAAGCTAGATTGACTCAAATGGTGAACACCCTTCGGTCATACTTAATTGTAAATGTTTGGAGGTAGAAAAAATGAATGAATCTATTAGCAGTGTAGGAGTCCACATCAATGAGACACTTGATAACCCACAAATAGCAATTCTCGGTACAGCGTTACGGGAGCTAGATGGGGTGGTATCGGTCCGTTTTCATTCAGATGACAAACATCTGGTCTTTGTCTCATATCTTGCCAATCAGATCAGCTCCCAAGAGATATTGGATCTGGTTGTCTCCCACCCATTCGGTATATACGCAGATTTTCTGCCGCCAAATGAGATTCACGCCCAGTTGAACGTATAGCCAACAGGCTATACTGCTTATTTGATTGGCAATCAAAAATTTAAACTATTATCGTATACCTATGTGTAAACAACCTCGCCAAACAATCCACTGTTTTTTGCCCCCTCCTATCAAGGACTAAACATGTTCTGTATAAATTGTTTGAAAAAATAGAATTACTTTATATATTTATCCTTACCATTACAATGAGTTGACAAATCCAACCAATAGTTGAAACAGCCATATATACACTTCATATATAAGCTATAAATCATGGGAGAAAACCTGCTTTTGCAATTTTGAGTTTATTAACAGGCTTGTGAGCAGGATCTATTTTAAATATATTTTGGCTGTTTATGAAGGTAATATCTATCTATTGCCGTGGGTTATGAATCTCCCCCTTAATTTATTGCAGGGAAAAATGTTATTTGAATAATTTGCAACCATTTAGTATTATATTGGTCCTATATTATAGGCTCATACATTTTAAAGTAAAAAAGGAGCTGGAATTTTTA
>JADFZS010000145.1 GCA_015232405.1 Magnetococcales bacterium
CTCTTCAACTGTCGGTTTTTTTTTTTTTTTTTCACTCCCACAATTGAGGCTTTACCATCTCTAAAAGAGTATCTGAGCCTGGTAATAAAGTTGATATTTGCTTTTGGCTTGGTATTTGAACTTCCGGTAGGGCTGTTACTGCTAATTAAAGCTGGGGCAATCTCCACAGCTGGGTTGGTGAGTAAAAGAAAATATAACATTGTTTTGGCCTTTGTTGCGGCTGCTATTTTAACTCCGCCGGACCCGTTTACCCAGGTTTTTTTGGCTCTACCTATAATGATTATGTATGAAATATCAATCTTTATTGGTCGCCGTTTTGAAGCAAGTCGTGCCAGAGCAGAAGCCGAAGCAGAGGCTGATTTATGACCAAAACAAACCAGCAGCAAACACCTTTTGAGATCATTCCCCTTGGTGGCTTGGGTGAGATAGGTATGAACCTAATGGTCTACGGTTATGGTGGAAAGTATTTAATCGTAGATTGCGGTTTGACTTTTCCCAATGATGACACACCAGGAATTGACATCATAATTCCTGATACCAGTTTTTTAGCAGAAAATAGAGATGATATTGTGGGGTTTGTTCTGACCCATGGTCATGAAGATCATATTGGTGCTTTGCCCCATATATGGCCCGATTTAGAGGGGCCGATTTATGGCTCTCCCATGACTCTGGCTCTTTTGAAGGGTAAGTTTAAAGAGCATGATATCTTGGGTAAAGCCACCATGATTCCCATGAATAATAGGGATAAATTTCAACTAGGGCCTTTTAATATCTGCCCCATACAGGTGACCCACTCTATTGTCGATGCTTCAGCTTTGGCAATTACAACACCTATGGGTACGGTCATCCATACTGGTGATTTTAAAATTGACCACACACCCATTGATAACCGTCCAACTGATCTCCATACCTTGGCTCAATACGGCGAAAAAGGTGTGCTGGCACTATTATCGGACTCCACCAACATAACACGTCCCGGAGCCACCACTTCTGAACGGGAGATAACCCCGGTTTTTGAAGAGACCTTCCCCAGGGCCGATGGGCTTTTGATAGTCGCGACATTTTCTTCAAATATTCAGCGAATTCAACAGATTATTTCTGTTGCTGTATCGGTTGGGCGTAAGGTTATATTGAATGGTCGCTCCATGATCAACAATGTCAGTGCAGCAAAAGAGTTGGGTTTTCTGGATATACCGCCTGACACCATCGTAGATATAAAGCATTTTAACAGCTATCCCCGTAATAAGTTGGTATTAATCTCAACAGGAAGCCAAGGAGAACCAAACTCATCTTTGGTACGTATTGCTGCTGGGGAGCATAAAGAGGTTGTGGTGCAGTCAGGTGATGTTGTGGTTTTCTCTTCCAAATTTATTCCTGGTAACGAGAGGACAATTTGGGCATTGATCAATATGCTGTTTCGTAGTGGTGCTGAGGTTGTACACGAAAAAAATGTACCGGAAATTCATGTGTCAGGTCATGCTCCCCAGGAGGATCTCAAGCTGATGCTGGCATTAACAAGGCCGAAATTTTTTGTCCCCATTCATGGAGAGCCAAGGCATCTCCATCGTCATAAACGTCTTGCAATTAAAATGGGGGTGCCCAAAGAGCGGGCGTTGGTGGCAGAAAATGGTGACCGGGTGGTAATAGATGGTCAAACCATACAGACAATTGATCAGGTTCCTTCAGGCCGGGTATTTGTTGATGGTAAAGGGGTTGGTGATATTGGTGATATTGTCTTACGAGACCGCAGATATCTCTCAGAAGATGGTATGGTTGTTGTGGTTTTGGTGGTGGAAAAATCAAGTGGAGAGGTGTTGCAGCGCCCAGAATTATTAACCCGTGGTGTGGTTTATGAGGATGAGAGCCAAGAGTTGTTAGATGAGGCCAAGGAGGCTGTTGAGGTTGCTTTGCAGATGGGTCCCAAAGCTATGGATTTTCGTGAGGATGAAGCAGCAGGAGTAAGAGAGTTGTCCCAGAGAGCATTACGGAGATTTTTTAAAAGGCGTTTAGGTCGAAGACCTGTGGTTATTCCTTTGGTTATGGAGATGTAATCGATGGCTGCTCGTAGTAATCAATACCGTCACAAAAAAAATGAGCAACGCCTACGTCGTCAGACCAGGGTTCGTGAAGGTTTGGGAATATTTCTGCTCTGTTTGACCGCTTATCTAGCTTTAGCACTGTCATCTTACTCCCCAGAAGATCCCTCATTTAACCAGACTGGGGATGGTCCTTTAAATAATTTAGGGGGAGAGACCGGGGCCTATCTTTCTGATCTGCTTTTACAAAGTTTTGGTTATTCAGCAGGTTGGTTGTTGGTTTTTGGTGGAATATCCGGTTTTTTACTCTTTAGTAGGGGAAAAACCCTACAGTTTTGGGATAGATTGGCAGCACTGCCCATGTTGGCTGTGGTGACAGTTCTTCTCTCTTCTCTTCTAGCCGACGATTCTGTTCCCTCACCACTTCCTGCTGGTCCTGGTGGTTTGGTTGGCTATATGGGAGCCAAGGCTTTGATTCAGACCATCGGTCTTTGGGGAAGTTTAATTCTTTTGGTTCCTCTGGGCGTGCTTGCCATAATGGTTTTGAGCCGTTTTTCAATAATTGATTTTATTGAACAGACCCAAGCCCGACGTAAAGAGCGCAAGGAGGCAGCTGAAAAGTTGGCAGCAAGTCAACAACCTGAAACTAATGAAAATATTGAACCACAAGTGGAAAAACCATCTGCTGTGGAGGTCATAGGAAACACAGCTCGTAGTGTGGTGGATAGCATCGCCATTGTTCCGGCAGTTGTGCAACGTTTTTTTAGTAAATTATTGCAAAAAAGTTTCTCTCGACAGCTTGATTGGTTAACACCCATGGAGGCCGACCCAGTTGTTGAGATCAATCGAGTTCGGGTAGAACCGGAAATGGATTTTAACGAGCCGTTGGTATCAGAACCTGCAACTGAATCCCATCTAGATGAACCTGTTGTAGATGATGCCTTGGTTGAGGAGGAGGTTGTATATACAGAAAACTCTAAAATTGATGAAGATGATGTAGAAGAGGAGATTATTGAAGAGGAGTTTGAAGAGGAGGAGTATATTGAAGAGGATGATTTTGAAGAAGAGATTGTCGAAGAGCCACCTGTGCGGATTGCTCCTGTAGAAGAACCTTTTGTTGAAGATAGTTATGAGCCTGAGGTTGTGGAGGAAGTTGAGGAGCAGCAGTCTGTAATTCCCCCAACTCCTGCCCCCAATTTAACTCCCTTAAAAGCAGAGCCAGCGTTTGAAGATGAGATAGAAGATGAGGGGCCAATTGCCCCCATGGAGATTCCTGTCAACATGCCAAAACCAATGGCAGAAACTCCAGCCAGTGGTACATTGGAGTCAGAAGAGGAGGCTGCAAAACAGGATATGCCTCTGCCATCTTTGGATATGCTTACCGAACCTCCATTGACCAGACAAGGGCCAAGCCAGGATGAGTTGAGCACAATGGCTCGTCTTTTAGAGCAAAAGCTGGCAGATTTTAAAATTAAAGGCCAGATTGTCGATGTGATGCCGGGGCCAGTTGTCACAACCTTTGAGCTAGACCCGGCCCCTGGTCTGCGGGCATCAAAAGTGGTGACAATCTCTGACGATTTAGCCCGTTCCATATCCGCTGAATCTGTCCGTGTTGTAGGTAATGTTCCTGGAAAAACGGTTATCGGCATTGAACTTCCCAACGAAATAAGGGCAACGGTATATCTGCGTGAGGTGTTACAGTCAGAGGGGTTTAAAAAGTTTAACCATCCGTTGGCTGTTGCCTTGGGTTCGGACATTAATGGAGTTCCTTTTTCCGCTAATCTGGCTAAAATGCCCCACCTTTTGGTAGCTGGTACAACAGGATCTGGTAAATCAGTAGCAGTTAACGCCATGATCTGCTCTATTTTATTTAATGCCAGACCCCATGAGGTCCGCTTTTTGATGATTGACCCCAAAATGTTGGAGTTGTCGATCTATGAGGGAATTCCCCATCTTTTAGCACCTGTGGTAACAGACGTACATAAGGCAGCAAATCTGCTTAAATGGGCGGTTGCCGAGATGGAAGAGCGTTACCGCTTGATGTCAGAGCTTGGTGTGCGAAATTTAGTAGGCTTTAATGAAAAAATTGATCGTTGTATAGAGAGTGGTGAGCAGCCGACAAGACGGGTGAAAGTTGGTTTTGATCCCGAAACAGGAGCACCTGTTGAGCAGGAAGAGCCGATACCTTTAGAGAAAAAACCGTTGATTGTTATTGTTATTGACGAGTTGGCCGACTTGATGATTCAAGTAGGTAAAGAGGTAGAGCCGGCAATCGCCCGTTTGGCCCAGATGGCCAGAGCGGCAGGTCTGCATTTGGTGATTGCAACCCAAAGACCATCGGTAGATGTTATTACTGGTTTGATTAAAGCCAACTTTCCCACAAGACTGGCCTTCCAGGTATCATCAAAAATCGACTCTAGAACAATCCTCGATTCCATGGGTGCTGAACGTCTGCTGGGTATGGGTGATGGTCTTTATCTGCCACCAGGAACATCTCTATTAAAAAGAATCCATGCACCATTTGTCTCTGATGAAGAGGTGAATGATTTGGTTAAATATCTAAAAACAACAGGCAAGCCCCAGTATAACGAAGATGTATTAGTAGCCAGAAGTGAAGATGATAGCGGTCCTGATCTACCAGCCAGCGATCCTCAGTCTGAAGATTATGACCCACTATACGATCAAGCAGCAGCTGTGGTGGTAAAAGCAGGTAAAGTAAGTACAAGTATGGTACAACGTCATTTTAAAATAGGCTACAACCGTGCTGCCAGAATAGTAGAACGCATGGAGGCAGATGGTTTGATTTCAGCTGCTAATGGTGCAGGAAAACGGGAAGTCTTGGCTCCTGATGGGGGTGATTTTAGTTAAGCCTGTATTACCATGGGTTAAGGGAAATTTTAGTAAAATCAAGCCAAAATTGAAAAAAATATTTTTTATTATTATGGGTGCAGGGAGATTATCTCCCTGCTGGGTTTGGGCGAAGCCCAAGGTTTTGTCTTTGTTTTTAAGTCTTTACAATTAAAAAGCGTGGGGTTTGGGGGCCTGCAAGGCCGCCCAAGGTTTTGCTTTTAATTGTATATTGTTGATTTGAAATTACTGTATTTCCCTGATGGGTTTGGGCAACACCCAATATTTTGCCGAGCATCAACAACATTAAGAAGGAATGTCATGTCCCAGGATAGGAGTTGTGGTGAATGCACAATGTGCTGTATAGACCTCTCGATAGATTCGCCAGAGCTAAAGAAGCATACTGGAGTTGAGTGTGATTATTGTATCGAGAAAATAGGCTGCAGCATCTACTCTAAACGTCCTGCTGAGTGCAGTAATTGGTTCTGCCTTTGGATGGTAAAGGATGTCTTTGGAGATGAGTGGAGACCTGATCGTAGTGGTATACTTTTGAACTTCATGGGTGATAAAAGCGGCATTCCTGATTCATATAATACACAGGATGTCATTGATATTAGGATTATCCATACCAACGGACTTCTAAACTCCCTTAGATTTCTCGATTTTGTCTGTAACTTTATTGATGGTGGGGTTCCACTATTTGTATCCGTATCTGGTGGACCTGGATATCTAGCAAGCAAGGTGTTCCTAAATGACGGCATGGCCTCCGCTGTTCAGAGCAGGGATATTGAAAAAGTAACAAAAGAGCTGCACAAAGCTATACAAGCAGCAATCGACCACCCAAAAAAGCGAGTAGAGCTTGGTGGGGAGTGATTATTTTTATTGATTTATCCCCCTTTTTTTATATATCACTGTTCTCGATCAACTTTTCTTGAATTATTGTTTTTGCCTTGATTCTATGTGGTATGGTGTCTCCATTCCAAGCTTCCTCAATGTTGTGTCAATCTTTGAAAATTGTATTTTCATATAGGTTATTGAAATAACGTTATTTTACTATGTGATGCTGGTTTATTGCTAAAAAATTAGTTTGCTCACTACCAAATGTCAAACTAAAGGCAAACTATTTTATAGATTGAAAGTGGCTTGCATAAGAAGTATAGATATTAAAAAATTTGCATTAAATTTAATGTGATTAATGTTTTCTCATAAGGTGTAGTTATGCAAACAACTATTTTATTGCTACTGCTTCAATTTGTACTTCTGAGCTGTTCTAGTACACAGATTATCAAGGATAAAAAAGGTGTAAAACATGAGGTTAGTTGCCAACCGATCTACGGCAACTGGTGTGGTAAAAGTTATCCTGCTTATGAAATTACTGGAATAAAACCAAAACCTGTAGATGTATGGGATGCTGCTTGTAGAGACCATGATCTCTGCTATGAAAAATTTGGAAGCACTGGAGAGAAGTACTGTGATTCTAAGTTTGCAAACCAGTTGGAAATACTCGATATGGAGGGGATTCCTGCTCCTCATCAGATGATAAATGCTTACAATTATTTTAAAAAACACAAACCTTATAGACAGTTTTTTGTGACTTTTGACGATCTTTGGGATGCCAGTAATGTTGATTGTCGAGGAAATCAGGGATTGCCAACTCTATTTTGTAATGTAGGTAGAGGGCGTGATAATTGTGAAATTTCAATGGGGTATAAAGGTAAAGGAGTTACATGTAGTTGTACATATCCTAATATTCAGGGGCCTTATGGTTGGATACCAGGAGGAACGCTATACGGTAGACAGAAGATTGCTGATGATTTTTAAAACATAACCATTTTTTATCTTTTAGGTGAGTAATGACACAGAATTTTCCAGAGTTTATAAAAAACGGTAAATCTTCAGAACTTGTAGTTGTGCTACATCAATTTCGTGGCAAAAACGAGATGTTGCAATCTATTAGGGATCAGATCATACAGAGTCGTCCGGATGCTGATATCTATACACCCCAACTACCCTTAACATATTTTTCTCCAGTAAAACCACAACAAGTTGTTGATATGTTAAGTTATAAGATTGATTATTATTTTAACCAAAACCATGAAAAAGTTGTATTTATAGGACATAGTCTGGGTGCAGTTTTGGTTCGTTGGCTATATCTTAATGCCTGCACTTATAAAGCTGGCCCTAAGCCATGGGCAGAAAAGGTGGAGCGGATTATCCTTTTTGGAGCAGTAAACAGGGGTTGGCGACTTAGTTTTGATGTAAATTTCTGGTTTACATTTGTCTCAACCATAGGCCTTATGATATGGACACCTATACAGTGGTTATTGTTACATAGCCCATTTAGATATTTAGTTAAGCTTTTCAATAAGATTCCTGGTGTACATTTACCAACAGAACCTTTGTTGATAATGCAGTTTAAACGAGGATCTCCCATAATTACTCAGATACGAGTACGTTGGATCCGGATGAGGAACAAGCGTAAAACTGATAAAATAGGGGGAGCCAAAGTAATTCAGATATTGGGTTCTGTGGATGATGTCGTCTCTCCTCTTGATAGCATTGATCTTGTTTCTGGTCGGGATTATTACTATCTGGAGATGCCATATTCTGGTCATGGCAACATGATCTACCTTGATAGTGATGAGCCAGTTCCTGGTAAACCTCTACAAAAAATAGGTCAAGAGCGTTCAAGAATTTTTCAACTGGCCCTTAATGGTGATGAGGATGGGTTACAGGAGGAGAATATTTCCTCTTTTCACGACAAGAGATGGCAGAGTGTTGACAATTTTAATTCCAATACAGATATAGATCGAATTAATGCTGATAAAGATGTGACAGATGTTGTTTTTGTTATCCATGGAATTCGTGATTATGGTTTTTGGACCAATAAAGTGGCAAACCATGTTTTAAAACATGCAAGATTATTTAACAGCAAACAGAATGATAAGACAAAAAAAAGGGTGTATGCAACTGAAACATCTAGCTATGGTCGTTTTCCTATACTCCCTTTTCTCAGCTTATTTCAGCGTCGAGAGAAAGTAGAGTGGTTGATGGATCTCTATGCTGAGAATCTGGCCCGTTATCCCAATGCTGAATTTTCTTTCTTTGGTCACAGTAATGGAACCTATCTACTTGCCAAAGCGTTACAGGAGTATCCAGAATGTAGTTTTCGCAATATCGCTTTTGCTGGTAGTGTTGTTGACACCAATTTTGATTGGATGCACTTCATTAAACGTGGGCAGGTAAAAAATGTGCTCAATTATGTAGCTACAGCTGACTGGGTTGTCGCTTGGTTTCCAAATGTTTTTCAAAAACTAGGTATACAAGATCTAGGAGGTGCTGGGCATCACGGTTTTAGGTATCTACCGGATAATCATGAGGACGATGGCAAGGCAGATTGCCTTGAAGTTGGTAATAATAATATTCTCTGCCAACTAAGCTATGTTTCAGGTGGACATAATGCTGCAATTCAAGAGCCTGTATGGAGTTCTATAGCTCAATTTATTGTTGAGGATAGACCTGGCTCACTGCCTTTAATGCAAGCTAGTGAAGTAAAAAAAGGTTGGCTCAAATGGGTGGGATTGGTGGTATGGTCCGCTATTCTGTTTATAATAATAAGCCCGTTATTGATGTTTTGGAGTTGCCCTGAATTTAAGCTGTTTATAAATCACCAACATGAAATTAGCCAAGTATTATGGACGGTTGTTTGGCTTTTTTTGATACGCCATATACTTGCGGTATTTTGATGCGTACCTATTTTTTCAAAACAGATTAATAATTTATTGTTGTTTCGACATAAAAATGGAAATTGTTTAAAAAAGCTCCCCTGTGTAACCCTTGCCAGCCACCAAAATAGAGGCTCCGGTTTCGGCGAAGACTGCTCCGCTTAAGAAGCCGTGGGGTAGCATTCTGCCTTTGGATGCTCTTGCTCCGCGCCAGTTGTCCAGCTCGGTTATGTGGCGTTGGCGTTTGCCGGAGTCAAGGGTGAGGCCGTCTTCCATGTTAAAGGTGGTGGCATCAACTAGTAGTTCATCTTTGCTTAGACGTTGTATCCGTACCCCTTTGCCTTTGGATAGTTGAGGATACTCTTCCAAGGTGCTTATCAACAAGAGACGACCACGGCTAATTGAGGCAACATAATTGCCTTTTACCGGGTGGAGATGGATCGGGTAATCATTGGGTTTTTTAAATGATATGGCCTGTTTGCCTGAGCGATGGTTGGTAACCAGGTCTGACCCTTTTATGCGGAATCCCTGGCCTAGACGAGTTACCACAAAATACTCCTGCTCTGGTTTTATCTCCATGGCCCAGAAGACCTGATCACCACCTTCAATGTCAAAGGTAACTGTTAGGGGATCGCCAAAACCTTTGCCGGAAGGTAGCTTGTCCGCCAGAATAGAGAATGATTTGCCAGAGGTGCTAACAAAGGTGATGGTCTCAGTAGTGTGGGTTTTTACCGCTTTTAAAAGGGCATCATCCCCCTTAAAACGGATTTTATCCAGCTGATCTTCATGACCTCTGATGGTTTTCACCCAGCCCCGACGGGAGAGAATAATTGTTATTGGCTCTCGTTGTACCAGATCTTCCGGTTTAATGGATATTTCATCGGGTGTACCAGCCAAAGTTGTACGACGTTTGTCGGCAAACTCTTTTTTGGTCTTTCTAAGCTCTTTTTTTATCTCTTTCCACATCAATTTGTCACTGGCTAATAGCGAGCGTAGATGTTCGGCCCGGCTCTCTTTTTCTTCAATCTCCTTGCGAATGCTTATCTCTTCTAGCTTGCGTAGATTACGCAGACGCATATTGAGGATCGCTTCAGCTTGATCATGATCCAGCCCAAACCGCTCCATGAGAACCGGTCTTGGTTCATCATGCTCTTTTATTATGGCAATAACCTCATCAATATTTAGATGGACTATTAAATATGCAGCCAAGAGGTGGAGACGTTCAGCTATTTTTTTCAGTTCATACTGGGCGCGACGGGTATGGATGATAAAGCGATGGCTTAACCAGGAGTTTAACATCCCTTTTAAATCCATCACCTCTGGGCGAGTTTCAGCTGTTATTACATTTAGGTTAACGGTAAACCTTGTCTCCATATCGGAATTTTTAAACAGGTAGGCCATTACCATCTCTGGGTCCAACCTGCTGGAGCGTGGCTCCAATACAATACGGATTTCCTCGTCTGATTCATCCCTGATATCGGTTAAAAACGGTGATTTTTTGTCGATTATCAGCTGGGCTATGCGCTCAATGAGGCGAGATTTCTGTACCTGATAGGGTATCTCATTGATAATAATACGCCACAGTCCATGTTTAAGCTCCTCTTTGTGCCATCTTGCCCTAAGACGGACACTACCCCGGCCTGTCTCATAAACTTGCAAACGTTCTTTTTTGCTGGAGACAAGGAGACCACCAGTAGGGAAGTCCGGTCCCGGTAATACTTCTAAAAGATCGCTAACTGTGCAGTTTGGTTTTTCAATTAGAATTATCGCAGCATCAATTATCTCACCCACATTATGAGGGGGGATTGATGTTGACATGCCCACAGCAATGCCCGATGAGCCATTGGCTAAAAGGTTGGGAAAACGGGAAGGCAAAACCGCAGGTTCACGCATGGAACCATCGTAGGTGTCGATAAAGTCTACCGTGTCTTGCTCAAGATCCTCCAGCATGGCCCAGGCAACTTTTGTGAGCCTTGCTTCTGTGTATCGCATGGCAGCGGCACCGTCACCATCGATATTGCCAAAATTACCCTGACCATCAACCAGTGGGTAACGTGAGGCAAAATCTTGGGCTAGCCTGACCATGGCATCATATGCTGCTTGGTCGCCATGGGGGTGGAATTTACCGATAACATCACCCACAACCCTTGCCGATTTTTTTGGTGGGGTGGTGGGTTCCAGACGTAAGGCACGCATGGCGAACAGTATCCGCCTGTGCACCGGTTTCAGCCCATCACGAACATCAGGCAAGGAGCGACTGATAATGGTGGATAGGGCGTAGGCTAGATAACGGTTTTCCAGCTCAAACCGTAATGGAGCCTCTTCAACAATGGCGTCGTCAGCCATTATTTACCGCTCTCGTTTGTGTTGGAATATTTTGGTGGTAGCTCATATTTTATCCGTAGCTGATCTTCGAGATCTCGGAACACTTCAACATTTTCAAGTAGATAGCGTTTGACGTTCTCACGACCTTGACCGATTCTCTCTCCATCTTTGGAGTACCAAGCTCCTGATTTTTCAACCAGTTTTTCATTTACAGCCATGTCTATAACTTCACCAACCAAGGAGACTCCTTCGCCGTAGATGATATCAAGCTCGATAACCCTGAACGGTGGAGCCATCTTGTTTTTAACCACCTTGACTTTACAGCGGTTGCCAACAACCTCTTCTTTATCTTTAACTCCCCCAATGCGTCTGATATCAAGACGTACCGAGGCATAGAATTTAAGGGCGTTGCCTCCGGTTGTTGTCTCAGGAGAACCAAACATAACACCGATTTTATGGCGGATCTGGTTGATAAACAGCACCATGGTGTTGGATCGTGAGATAGAGCCTGTTAATTTACGCAGGGCTTGTGACATAAGACGGGCTTGCAGTCCCATGTGGGAGTCACCCATATCTCCCTCTAGTTCAGCTTTAGGAGTAAGGGCTGCTACTGAGTCGACCACCACTAGATCAACAGCACCTGAACGGACCAGGGTATCTACTATCTCAAGAGCCTGTTCACCAGTATCTGGTTGGGAGATAAGTAGCTGGTCAATATCAACACCCAGGTTGCGGGCATAGACAGGGTCCAAAGCATGTTCAGCATCGACAAAAGCAGCGGTTCCCCCTTGGCGTTGGGTCTCTGCTGCTGCATGGAGGGCGAGGGTGGTTTTACCGGAAGATTCTGGCCCATAAATCTCAATTATACGACCTTTGGGCAAGCCTCCTACACCCAGAGCAATATCCAAGCCTATGGAGCCTGTAGAAACTACTGGGATATCTTGAGCAGCTTTATCGCTCATACGCATTATAGAGCCTTTTCCGTGTTGCCGCTCTATCTGTGATATAGCCGCCTCTAGGGCTTTTGCTTTATTACTTTCTGTGCTCACATCAACTCCTCAAATTTATCATCAAAAACCAAATGTTTTATTTAACCTAGATTCGGCAGTTGTGCGCACGCACCTGACATAACCTCTTGATTCATCTGCCGTAATAAAAAAAAGTCTCATCA
>JADFZS010000146.1 GCA_015232405.1 Magnetococcales bacterium
AAAATTCGGTTATTCATTTTGATGGCCTCAAGATTGCAATTTATTGACACATATCGGTGATTGTCGGTCCCAGCAATATAGCAGTGGCCCTTCCTTTTATATATAGGCGGCTCAAAAAGCACCGCACTATACCATGAAATTTACCTACCGACCCCCTTATCAAGACTGGTAATCCTGGTTGACACCAAGCTCCGCCCACCGCTTCTCGTATGCCTACGTATAAACATGACTTGAAAATGCAAAAAATTGAATCTGTCATGCTGACCTTAAGTATCAACTCGGCACCATTTCCACCCTCAAATCATCCCCACCACCCGTCTCTTGGCATCACTACTGCCTTCAATATAGCGTTGCGTGGTGGTCAGAGCACTATGACCAGCCAGTTGCTGGACGTCCCTCAATGAACCACCAGCCAGCACAATCTTCCTGGCTGCTTGGGTAATGAAGGTCCTGCGGCCACTATGACTGCTGCACCCCAAGAGTCCCAACCGATTATAAAGCCGGTGGAACCAGAGGGTGATGGCCGCTGGAGACTGACCGCGCCCCCGCTCACTGAAGATCACCGGCCAATCTGGGTGGGCCAAGTCGCCACGCTCTTCATGCAACACAATCAGGGCCTTCTTTAGCTCAGGGTGGACAGGAATGGTCCGCCCACCCCTTTTGCCCTTGGCTGCACGGTCTTCAAGGGCAATGTCATCGCATACTTGCCCATCGGAATCAGTCACCATCGCCCATGTGACGTTGGCTATTTCCTTGGCACGCATTCCTGCCTTCATGCTCATCAAAAAGATCACCTGGTCTCTGGCGGGGTAACGCGAAGTGGTTAGGTGGTGGGCCACCATGGCTTGCTGTTTTGGGGTAAGGGTCTTGGCTTGGCGGGTTTGACTCATGATTGCCTCCTATACTGATAATATTAAGTTCTAATAATTATATTATACTATCAGTTTTGAAAAAAGTCAATAGTTGAGCCATGTGGAGCTACCGTGGTTGCACGACTGATATTAAAACGGCAATTAGCTTATCAGTCTGTTATTGCGGGATTTTTGTCTTATTTTTGTGCAGGTTTTGTCCAGGGGGTGGGGTATGATAAGCCAGTTAGCAGTTGGTCAAAACATGCCATCGGCATTATCTATACTTCACTGCATTGGCTTACCTATTGCTTATGCTATAAAGAAATCTTCATTTCCTTTGGTCAAATTGAGGTTGAAAATGAAGACCTGATCGACAATGAGACTGTTATTGATGATGTTTTTTCTCTTTTTGGTATTTGTTCCACCATTGATTGGCTAGACTAACACGTTTTTCAGGCTGGACTATTTTTCCCACAAAACAGGAAAGTGCTGCTGTTTGTATAGTGGGTCTTCAATATCATCATCGGTGAAACGATTGGTATCACAACAGGAACAAGATATCTGAGAGGTAGCTGAAAATGGAAGAATACGAAATTAACAAGGTGCAGGGTGGTTACAGTCTTTCTGTGAACGGCGAAACCATCATATCTAACAAGCGGTATGTCCATGAGATACTGGCAATCATAGCAAACATGATGGATGAAGATGGAGCTACCCCAACAACCATGGATGACATTTCTCCCCCGCTTCCTCGGTTACACCACCAGATGCAACATTCCGTTCAGACTGGAAAATAGCAGGAATAAAACCCTCAGTAACTTCTGCAAATTATTGCCCAGTTTGCCAGCTCCAAAGAAGCTCTTAATCAATTACCTGTCTAGGCATAGTCGAAATAATTGTCTTGAAGTCGTCTGTGATTTTGGTGATATAAAGTTTACGTACCTTGCGACGAGACCAAAAAAGTGTGCCCCTACTCTTGAACAGGAAGAACCCTGATTTACTTAGCATCTTCAATTCATCACGTATCTGTTTCAATGTCTTTATTCTGATATAGCATGAGACAGAATCACCGTCTATTCGACACACTTTATCAAGTTCGGCCCATAGGTAGGTTGTACTATCTCGCAGCTTGATTAAGGCGGTCCTCTGTTCCTTTTCCAGTTCTTCAAAACACATGGACATAGCGTTCTCTTGAGATAGCGGGCTAAGAGCGATGGTTGGCTGGCAATCATCTATACTGAATGAGTTTTTTTGTCTTTTGATCATGCCTTTATGGATTGCAGGTCGCACAATTCAGAATGGTTGGGTTCCTATGTGAGACTGCTCCCCCTCAGAGCAGAAGACCGCGGTCATTATCACTGTTTATTGATTGAATGGCAATAGAAGGCAGTTCTGGGAGAATAGTGGAGGAAAGTGGCGTTGGGGTGCTCCAAGACAATGAGCCAGAAATCGTATGAGATCTACTGTGTGGAATGATGCCTGTACTATAAGCACCTTTCGCAAAATAAAGTTTATTATGCCAGGTCAAGCAATGACGTTGATTCCTTTTGGAACAGGACCTACGCGAGAGACTTTGCTGACAGCATCGGCTCCAACCTTGGCAGTATGACTTGGTTTCTCAGGTGGTTTAACCAGTTCAGGTCTGGCATCAGCAACAGCTTTTGAAACTGAGCTATTTGTTGCTGGAAGGATGTTCATAACAACTGTCTCCTCATCTAATGAGGGGAATAATTAGGCCGCCGGGCTGTTCGCTTTCCATGGTCAGCCCGACCATGTTCTTACCTTCCTTATCGGACAATCCACTGCATCAGATTAGCAAGATTGTTTGCCACCCTATTTATCTGCATTGGTTTGCTGGGGACCACCTTTTGACGAGGAAAATCACTCCGGGTTGGCAATGTTCAGGAGCTGTCGGTGGTCACTTGTGCAGTTACACCTCCCACGAACAAGCAACCGAACTCCGCTGTCGAGCAGTGGCCGGTGAGCAGAAGACCATATTGGCCCGTGAATTTGGTATCAGCAGGCAGGCGGTTTATGCTTATTTGGCGACTTAGGCCGTAGTTGACCGGTTTTCCGTACGCTTTTCAACCAGTAACGCCATCATAGACATCCCGTTAGCACCAAGATCTCTTTCGCACCAGCACAAACCGCAAAGCCTGTTTAATAATACCATACCGGCGAAGGCCTACTGAATTATGCCTATTTCGGTTTATTTGCTGCCATGTGGGTTCTACCGTACCATTGACCACCCCTTTCTTGGGAACCCCATCATTGCCCAACAGATGGCTCCAGTGGATGCACAGGCGGCTCTTTCAGCAATGGGGAGAAGTGAGGCGACATTTAGGGGGATCAACTCCAATCCCGCCCATCATCGTCTATGTCCTCCTCATAGGTCCCGTCAATTAGCTGTTGCGCCCCTTCTTCTCCAAACGCCTCGACCAACAGGGCATGCTGTCTTTGGTTATATTCTTCCTTTGCGATCTCTTCGCATAGTAGGAAACCCTCATACTCTTCTTCCAGCTTTTCCGTTGCTTTGTAATCACCTTTCATTTGTTGCTCCTCAAATGTTGATTATGGTTAATATCTAATATAGAAGGCTTTTTTAGTTCTGCGCGCCGAACTCCAGATTATTCCGCCAGCTTTTTCTCCAATTCTGCCAGTGCATTACGAAGCTCAGCAATCTCTGACCGGGCCTGCTCTCTTTCCTCAGGCTTCCACTTGCTGGGGTTCCACTTTTTGAAACCAGCCCGCAGGTCGGTTAGTTTCTTGACCGCCACCTCACCCCGGCGGTCAGCCCATCCCTTATGGGTTCTTTTGTCGCCTTTGACCCACTTATCCGCCTCATAATCTTTTAATGCTTGAGTGCGATCTTTTGGTTCCGCAATGCGGGCAATCTTCACAAGCACTCGGCTGGGGACATCATGGTTGTCTCGACACTTCTCTTTGATCGGTTTGTTAAGTTTTGTCAGGGAAAGGATCTCGCTAATGGTAGACTTGGCCTTGCCGGTCAACTTGGAGAGCTGTTTTTGATCGTACCCATGGTCGTCAATCATGCGCTGCATGGCTTCCGCCGTCTCGATGGGGGTCAGGTCGGTTCGGAGCAGGTTCTCGACCAACGAAAGCTCTGCAGGTATGCCGTCTGTATAGATGGTCGGGATCTTTGTTGATCCGGCCTTTTTTGCAGCCCGGAACCGCCGTTCACCGGCAACAATGATGGTCTGGTCATCTGACCCTTTTCGGACCAATACTGGTTGCAGGATTCCATGCTGTTTGATGGAAGCTGCTAGCTCATCAATAGACGACTGGTCGAAATGCTTGCGGGGTTGGGTAGGGTCCGCCTGGATGTTGGTCAAGGGTATGTCTTGGTAGTTTTTAGTCATTTTGTCACCTTTTGCATGGTTTGGTTCGTGATACCGCATGGTTTGAGACCGGAACGGTCGTTCCTGCGAAACGTGTCCGCGATACCTTTTAACGGCTCTACGAGCCGTTTAGAAGCGTCTGTTGGGAAAGCGCATAGTGTGCATAGTGTGCATAGTGTGTTTTTTATTCAGTAGTAAATAAACGTGAGTATCAGTACTCAACACACCAGCATGGTTAAAACAAACCATGCACACTATGCACACCATGCAAACCCGCAGAGTCCTATACTTCCTCTACCTTCCAACGGAAAGCTCCGTTGCGTTTTTTCTTACCTTGCACCAAACGAAGACCGTTCACGACACGACCTTTCCTGTTGGATAGCATTCTACCAAGTGATTGACTGGACAAATCCCCACGAACACCGGAGAGATCTTGGATCGCCCCAACCAGAATTTCTTCAGGCTCTGGGTCTTTAAAAGGGCCACTATCAACCCCTTTCTTCAACCCCTTTTGCTGCTCTTTGTTGACGGTTACCATAACTTCAGAGAGAGGAACAGCATGGTCTCCATAACACTCCCGCCAAGCCTCCAAGAGTGCGATATAAGACTCTCTGTCTGGATCATTCTCCGCACTCTCCTTCGATGACAAAAGCGGGTCGTCAAATTGTCCAGGCCAAATCTCGTTTCCAATCCAAACAACACATTGCCGGATCCACTCATCCCAATCCTCGAAACTTCCCAACGGCCCATCATCAGTTTGCCGAGGCTTGCCAGTTTCAATGAACCCACACAAAACGGTTAATCCAGCAGCATTGAGCTCTTGTCGCTGTTCCAAACAAACTTCAAGCGGGTTGAAATCAAACGGTCGTTTTTCAGGGTTCTCATCTTCTGGATCGATCCGAGCCAATATCATCCTTCGCCCCATATCCTTCGTAACAGTCAAATTGTTTCCCGTCACAACCAACAGTGATGTATTTGGAACATGTTTAATCATACTTTCGCCGAGTGGCCTACCATTGATGGTTGGAGTAGTAAGAAGATTAGCGAAATGCTTGGAATAAAAATCTTCGTCAACGTTATCCCAGACAATCAGTGTTTCCCCGGCAGTTAACGCAGAAAAAACAGTCTTCCGAATTTCTTCATCATTATTGGTTGGTGAATAAACCCCTGGAGTCCTCCCTAACACAAGTGCACCCAAGCATTGAGCAAGCAATGTTTTCCCGCTTCCGGGGGATGTGGCATCATAACCAATGCAAGGTCGTGTTTTAAAAACGTGAATCGTCAGTGCAGACAACATTGCAGCAAAGTGCACACCTCTCGCTACAGCATCTACGAAAGGAAAAAGGCGGAATGGTTGCCATAATTTTTTTGCTGCCCTCCTAATTTGACGATGTGTTGGCTTCGTCAAAATTAAGGGAACATCACCGCTCGGAATGAACAACAATTGCGTTTTCAGATCATAACCAGGTTGATCAAAGATCGTTCCATCGGGACGAATTGAGGGTGCAGTAATGACTCCTTTGAGAGGCCGCAAGTTCCGGACAAACGACAAAGAAATAATTTTGCTGCAGATAGACGATGGAGGGTTTTTGTTTTTTTTAATAATCTCATCTTTTTCATTTTTTTCGGTGTTACCAAACTGAATGTACCTGCCAAGGAAGTATCCAAGAGATGGTGCTTCAATAGTCAACATACGGTCGGTCTCATCAAAGGCAACCAACAGATCCCCAAAATCAAAAAATAAAGGAACACGCCGCATTACAGACAAGGTTTCATCAACAACATCAACATCACGACCAGAGACAATTTCAACCCATTCGAGATCCGTCACCAAAAAGTAAGTGCAACCCCCACGTGCAAAAGAGTGGATATTGGGTTTCGCTCCCGTCAAAAACAGTTTTCCAACAATACGTCCTCCGTCATAATCAGGCTCTATTGGGTCCTTTGTATGTAGTCCATTCCACTTTGCAGGATCTGCTAAAACATCACCAACCGTCACCTGAACAATCTCAGATTCAACCTCAACATGGAGGATCCAATTTAGATCGAGTTCGCGAGTCTCCACTGCACGGCGAACACTTTCCGCAGCCATCGCCACTGTATTGGAGTCAGTAGGATTATTTGGATTGATCTTGGCTGCAACCTTTACAATTTGCCTCTTCATCCACTCCTGGCGAACAGCTAGAGCTTCTTCCTTATTTTCTTCTTTAGCTCTAGCAATGTTAGCCGCAGCTAACTTAACTGTCTCTTCATCAGGTTCCGGAATAACTACTTTGGTATCAAGCGGTCCACCATCACCTTCCCGGGGCTTCAAAATCTTTGGGTCACCGCGTCGTTGCTCGTATGGTGGATCACATTCAGCACCCGATGCAAAATCAAGACGATTCCCTTGCCAGACCTGTGTATCAACCAGTGTTCTGGGCAACATGCTCCCAGAGGATATGATCTTGATATGGCCATAACCGGCAGCCCATAGATAAGTTTCTAACGCCTTACCTGCACGCGGGATATCAGAGGCATCTCGAACAAAAAAATAGAACCTTTGACCCCTCAGACCAATAAGCTCTTTTTCACCCTCGTATATGTATGACCCCGAAGAGGGCCACCAAATAAACCTGGCTTTTCTCAAACCCGGACAGACCTCACAAAAAATTCTTACAACATCCCAACGACCCAACACATCATCCTGAGGATCATAATCGAACATCATGATGCCCGGTCCATTACGGAAGGGGAATGCCTGTTTTGATCGTGGGACATAACCCTGCGGCCGACCAAGCCTATTCCACTCCGAGACAGTAATAACTATCCCTTTACCTGACACCGAAATACCGTAAGTGAGGGCTTGGTTGTTCTCCAGACGCATTAGCAGATATTTAAATTCTTCCTCTGTTTTGACATAAACAGTCCGGACACGGCCACGTTTCAGGCTGGCAATTGTTACCTTCCGCCTTTTCCCCTTTTTGTCCTTAAAAAATCGCTTGGTCAGGGTGTCTGGGGTGGTCGATGTTATGACCGAGACGGCTGCAGACTCTTTAAGCGCAGACCGCTTTTTTGCAATACTCATGTGAACTCTCCTAAACTGATCGCGCTAGAACGCGACCACAGAAACTTGTGGCACCTTTCTACAACGTTTAACTGATTCAAAGCCGTATCCTCCCAATCTTAAAAGCCAAATGGAGGCTATGCAGCCGTCTTGGAACCTTCTTTTTTCCCAATCTTGAAGAACAAACCATGGGCTTTAGCCTGGAGTACTGCATTGTCTTGAAATTCTTGCCGTTTTCCTTCGTCAAGCTCGAGCCATGATGCAAAGATGTCTGCTAAACCCCGCAGCATCAGATCAACGGTTTCTCCCTGATCATCGATTGCAGAGTTTCCTTCGGTTTTTGGCTCCTGGTGAAGTTGGTCAACGTCTGAGTTGGTTATCGCTTCATTAGCGGTCTTGCTGGCATTTTTTCCACCAGATTTGTCCTTATCACCTGACCCGCTTTTATCACCGGATTCACTCTTATCATCAGTTCCACCCTTGTTGCCGGAGTTGCCTTTGTCACCCGCTCCTCTCGTTTCGTCGTTGTCTTCGGTGTCAGTGTCGGTGCAATGCTCGACAGCTTGCTGGACGCGCTCTTTTGTGATGGACAGCTCTGTCGTTTCAGAGTCGACACCCTCAGGTTCGGTTAAATGTTTCCAGACTCTTTTTTGAATCTTCAATCCCTGATCAATCAAAGGAGCCAAGGTATCTTTTTCCAGCTTTGTCATATCGACTGCAAGGTAGCGAGCGACTTTGGATTGAACGCAGATCGATTTGACAACGGCTTCAGTTACGCCTTTCAAGCCAGGGAAAAAGTGCTGACATATTCCCAGGTCTTGTTTCCAGTAGGTTTTGACTTCGGAGCGGTTGTCTTTACCCTTAATGGGTTTATTTGCTGCCCAGAACGCGTAGAGGGCATTTGCGGATAGAATAGAACTGGAAGCCTGTCCTATAACATTGGACACTTCATACGCGTGAATCAATAAATTGGCCTGTGCCCGTTTCATGCCCAATTCGCTTTCGAGGTAGAGCTCCCAGTTCTTGTATCCGAGAGCTTCCCACCCCTTTCCTTTACGGATTGCTTTCAAATGTTTACCCGCTTCCAATGAGCCATTTTTAATTTGGATGGTTTTTTCTTTCGCCACCTTTTCGGTCATGAGGGGACTTTCTCGTGTAGCTTCGGTAGAGTTGTTTTGTCTGGTCATGATCGTCTTTCAACCTCTGGTAGTTGTTTTGTTTGCATCAAACGTATGGTGTACCATACATTTTCTGATCTTCATTAATATCCGAAGTGGGAGTAGTGATCGCATCAGAAAACTGCTATGAAGGCCATGGCATTTCATCCCAGATCCGACCATCCAGGGTACGGCCCAACGCCTTTGGGCTCTTCCCGCTAAATTGCTTGAAGTAATATTTGGTGCTAGATGACACGCATTGATCGCGGATATCCCTTGCCCAATCTGGATCCATTTTTCGAAATTTTGGGGCCGCTTCTCCACCGACGATCACTCCATCGATAGAATCCAGGTTGAGATTGGGAATAGGGCCGAGTAGTGGCTCGATTGATAGAACCTTAGCTGCCGCCTTTGTCTCTCGGAGAATGTCAATTCTGGGCTGATACTCGGCTGCTTCGACTGTAACCCCCAGCAGGAGGTTAGAGGGCCAAGTGATGTGTTGGTCGATTTCTATGAGTCGTTCAGCCCGTTTCGTGAGCATTAGATAGGAAAGGTGAGGTGTTTGTGTAACTCTTTCCAACACTTCAAGTAAAAATGAAGTTGGAACCGACGGATGCATTATGTCCCCCATCGGAGAAATAAATATCGTGCAAGGTTTTCTCAACTTGAGAGGTTGGTCCAAGCGGTCTGGTCGGAGAGTGACGCGAAACGGATCATTACCATCGTAACCATTTCTTCCTTTATGCCGATAAGCCATTCCATCGGCCCAACAATTAACACATCCCCGACTGAAATATTGGCAGCCGTGGATTACGTTCCATGCCCGATCCGCATAAGAGATCTTGGTTTTAGGCATGGGTTTAATAACTTTATCGATCGCCACATCAATCACGTTCGTTGATGGGGAAGCGATGAGCTGTAGTGGCGGATCTCCACCGGTGTGATCATCAGTTGAAATGATTGGTTGTGTTAATAATAAAGACATATGATCCTCCATGTGATTGCAGATGATGTGGAGGTCATTGGTGTCGACACGCCACATTGGATAAACCACATGCTGAAGGATTTTTTGATCTACGTAAAGACCTGAATTAATACATAAATATAATTGTATGGAATTAGTTTTGGGTGGGGTTTTGGGTGGGGTTTTGGGTGGTTTCAATCAATTTTTTTATAAAGATCTCTCAACCTATTTGTGAGAGTCTTTGGAGATGCATGGTTGTCATCGGGATACTTGGTGTGGAGAGCGATAGAAATTTCGTCAATCTCTCTCGTCAGTGATGATTGCGTTTTACCACTGTTAAATCTCTCTTCCAAGATTGCTATAGCTTGCGGTGAAAGTAAGGGTCTTCCTATGGGCTTTTTTTTCTCTGGAGGAGTGAATGGCTTGTTTTTTGATCTTCTGACGACAAAAATTGGTGGAGAGAGTTCGATATCATTTGCAGAGTTAAATATAGCAAAAGACTCCATTAACCGATAACAGTCCACAAAGCATGATTCGAGAGGCACTTTTTTTTCTGAATCGCAAATTTTGTCTGCAAGAGCGATAGTTGTCGAAGAGGTTGGATCTCTGTATTCCTCTAGTAGTTCGGTGTTGCAAACTGGAACTACCATCTCCCCCAGTGGAGTACCATGCGATGCTTTGAGAAAGAAGGATGCTGCATGCGGATCTGCGATTGCTAAATTCTCATACACAATGACGTAAACATCTGAGTGGATTAGCAGTTTATGCATGCGTTGGAAAACTATTTCCTCATCAATGCCGTCCTCTGACATCCAACGATTTACAAATGTCGGTAGGTCGAATCTTATTTTGGGATTGTATCCGTTCCACAAAGGTGAAGGATCTGTTGGAAACTTTTTAACCATCTATGCCTCCTTCTGAGACAACCCTTGATCACTGATGATTTGCCGGATCTTGAAAGTCAACTTGGCCTTAGCCAACTCTTCAGCAGGTTCGTCAAACCCCAGGTCTTGAAAAACATTGCCACTGCTGGAGCCGTTGCTGGTGGTCATGGTTTATTCCTACAAAGGTGACACCTGCTGGGGACCAAAATCTACCTGAAAACGATTGTAGCGGACCCGTGGCATCAGCTTATTACCATTTTTAACCATATCAACGATACCCATGTGTGCCAAAGATTTAAGGGTACGTGAAAGATTAGAAGGCTTACGTTGGCTTAGCCTCGCCAAGTCATGCACCGAATCTGGCTGAGACTCTTCGATAATCTCCAAGAGCCTCTGATTCTTTGAGTTCAGTAGCTGCGCCAAAGATTCAATAGAAGAAAACCATATCTTGGGTTCGTTCGGGGCCAGCTTGAGTTCCCCCCTTGCAACCGCCATCATCCGTTGCTTCTGTTGCTCATATGTAGCGATACCGACCCGGATGGGTTTCTCAGTCATTTCCATACTCCCTCTGCACGCATTGCCTGCTCTACACCGTCAAAAAAGTCCTGCATCAAAGCCGATGCCGAATCATACTCATATACTCGGATACGTGTTCCAGCATGAACATGGTCACACGCTTTGGCCCGCTTTCTACCAGGACTCCGGCTGGCTTTGATGGGATGAGCGTTGTCTATACCGTATATCCGCTTACCAGATGGCTCATGCAGGGTCAGACTGTAATCAATACCATGAGGCCGTTCAGGAGTCCGCTGAACTGGTTTGATTTCAACTTTATACCAATACCCGTTGCCGACTTCTTGAATCGTTCCATCAAGGTCAAACAGAAGCTCCAAATCCCATATCATAGGAGAACAATATCATCAGATGATAACGTTTTCAACAAAAAATGCCACATACTTTGGTCTCACCAATCATGGTCCCATCTTATCGCCAAACTCTGGTCCACCATTAAGTAATCATCAGACCCGCCTCACAAACCACTGACGATCATGGGTTCGATCCCGATTTCGGTACATTCCCCACACCTCCACCATCTTTTTCAACACCCTCAAGATCACCATACTCACATGTCACACACCTAAATATTTTACTCTACATTCAGATACTTACACACACCATTCCTTCGTTTTTACGTCTTGACAGGTGTACAAATTCCATGTACAACTTTAGATTATAAAGGCAGAGACATGTTTCAATGATTTCATATGGTTGAGTTTTTGACCGCAGATGGTGGCGTACCCGGTCACCTCCACCATTTATAGGTCCAACAAGGACCGACTAAACACTTAAACCCACTTAGTTGTGGGTTTTTTTGTACCTACTCAATCCAGTACTGTCCAAAGAAATCTATTGTCTACCAACAAATTAGTTGGTAACTTCGTTGGTAACTACCGCTCAATCAAAGGGGGTTACCAACAAATGCCACTCACAGACGCAGCCATACGCCAGTTGAAACCATCTTCCAAGCCCCTCAAGGCATCCGATGGTGGGGGAATGTTCCTGCTTGTCAATCCGAATGGCTCCCGATGGTGGCGACTCTCATACAGGTTCAACGGTAAGCAGAAAACATTATCTCTAGGTGTCTATCCTGAC
>JADFZS010000147.1 GCA_015232405.1 Magnetococcales bacterium
GATTGACTAATTCACGCCTATCCAAACCATTGATCCTGATAGTGGATGATGATGATACCATCCAGGAAATGCTTAGAATATATTTGGAAAAATCTGGTTTTCTGGTAAAAGTTGCAAGTGATGGACTCTCTGCCATCCAAGCATACAAAGATCATCGCCCCAACATTATCCTTATGGATGCCTCCATGCCTGTAGTTGATGGTTTTGAGACAACCCGAATTATTACAAGCATGCCAAATAATAATGCCTCAATTATTATTGTTACCGCCCTAACCGATGAAGAGTCTATCAATAAGGCTTTTGAAGCTGGAGCAGAAGAGTATATTACCAAACCCATTAATTTGGCTGTTTTAAGACAGCGGAGTGAATTCCTCATCAAACACCAAAAGATGAAGGAATCATTACAAGAGAGTGAAGAGCGCTTTCGCTCTATAGCTGAGTCAGCCCATGATGCTATTATTTATATAGATGAGGTAGGATCAATTATTTTTTGGAACCATGGTGCAGAGGTGTTGTTTGGCTATACCAAAGATGAGATGTTGGGTGGAAATCTCACATCTGTCATTCCCAAAAAACTAAGGAGTGCACATTCTGAGGGGTTTGAACGGGCAAAAAAAAGTGGTGTCATGAAATTAGAGGGTGTGGCTGTTGAGTTGAATGGTCTGCATAAAAATGGCCATATAATCCCACTTGAAATCTCATTATCTACCTGGAAATCTGGAGAACACCCATTCTTTTCTGCAATTATTCGTGATGTAACTGAAAGAGTGGCAGCACGTACTAAACGGGACCAGACCCTACAGTCACAATTGGCAATCACTGCATTATTAGAAACCGCATTGGAGCCTCTTACCTTGGGCAACCAACTAGAGTTAGCCCTCAATATTATTACAACAGTGCCATGGTTACGGTTTGAGTTTACTGCAGCTGGTTTTATCCCTGATAATGCTGGTGATCGTCTCATTCTAGTGGCAAACACAGAACTTAACATCTCAGCAGTTAATGCATGTAGCAGTATTGCCATGGGTCATTGTCTGTGTGGTCAGGCTGCGCAAAACCAGAAAAGCCTCACTGTCATGAGGCGGGATTATGCTGATCCGTTGCCATGCGACACACCAAAGACTGCAGGCCATCAATGTATACCCATTGTCTCAAGGGGGAAAGTTCTTGCGGTGCTAAATCTTTTCATGACCGAAGAGCATGTTTTAGGCCCAGATGAAGATGCTTTTTTAGATACTTTTTCCCACTCTCTGGTGGCTGTTATTGAAAGTCGCCGAATGGCTGACGCAATAGAAAATGCTAAGTTTGAACTCAAGGAAACCCGTTTAGATATTATCCACCGACTTGGTATAGCAGCAGAATACAAAGATACAGATACAGGTGAGCACATTATTCGTATAAGCCACTATGCAGCTGCTTTGGGAAGTGCCTATGGTCTATCTCAGGAAGAAACTGACCTGCTATTACACGCTACTCCCATGCATGATGTAGGAAAAATCGGTATCCCTGATAATATTCTTCTTAAACCTGGTAAGCTCACTGATGATGAGTTCAATAACATAAAAAAACATCCACTCATAGGAGCTGCTATACTCTACGGTCATCAAGCTGAACCTTTAAGAACAGCTCACATTATTGCTCTCAACCACCATGAGAAATGGGACGGCTCAGGCTATCCTAATGGTTTGGCTGGAGAGTCAATCCCGTTGATGGGCAGAATAACAGCAATTGTGGATGTGTTTGATGCGCTCACCTCAACACGGCCTTATAAAGAGGCGTGGAGTGCTCAAGCAGCTTTAGCAGAAATAGAGAAAGGTTCAGGAAGCCATTTTGACCCGGCATTGGTTAATACCTTCAAGAGAATATTCCCTGAGTTACTCAGTATTCGTAAACGACTCGCTGATATCCAGTCTGAACCAAAAATTCCTGGGTTGCATTAATCCAGGTGTTGAACGATAAATGTTCGTCATATTGAAAAAAATGCACCAGAGAAATAGGCACTTTTAAACAGTTTAATGTGCAACAAGCAGGCTCACTATTTTGACAACTCAATCTCCAGCTTAAACAGGGCGAAAATTCTTGAAACTGCCCTTTTAAATGGTTGGGCTGCTGGTCCTTGGGTGCATATCTGTTCTATCTCTACTTGGGAAAATGTTCGCAAGGGGATCTTGTATTCATACAGAAGATCGATGAGGGTTATCAAACGCAGGGCGGCGTCGGTTTTTGTTTCGTCTATGGTGGGTATATCGGAAACTATGACTGCTCTTGCGTTTTTACAGAGATCAAAAAACTCTGGTGCTCCCAAATTTTGGCTGCACAGGGAATGAAAATCGAACCATAATATGTTTCCACTGTTACCGTTTGCAGTTAGGGATTTGTTGCCCAGGGTTATTCTGTTTAGTTGGGGTTTACATTTGGTAAGATGATAGAACATCTGGGCTGGGGTTTGTTGTTCATGGTTGATGGTATCAAGACCACCTTCCCGTCGCCAGTCGCTACCTTCGCCTAAGTCAAGCTCGTTGATATTATTTTGCAAATCTTTTAACAGGGGTAGAAACAGGGTGCGATTAAACCCCCCTTTAAACAGCCCTTCGGGTCCGTTGTTACTTGTTGCACATAGGGTAACACCACACTTAAAGAGATATTTTACCAAACGTCCCAATATCATGGCATCTTGGATGTTGTCGATAAAAAACTCATCAAAACATAAAAGGCGTGCCTCTTGGGAAATTTCACTTGCTACTTGCAGCATGACATCAATACCAGGGGTTGGTTTGATCTTGTGCATTCTTTGCTGTAGCTCTTCGATAAAAGGGTGAAAATGAACCCGCCTTTTTTCTTTGAATTCCACCCCATCAAAAACCATCTGCATCAACATGGATTTACCCCGACCAACCGGGCCAAACATATATAGCCCCTTGGGAATCTCTCCTTGATCAACCTCTTGCCAAACCTCCACCCGTCGCCATATTTTTCGCTCTACAGGTAGATGTAATTCCATAACAAATCGATCTAAAACAGGCAGTGCAGCCTCTTGATCTTTATCTGGTCTTAAAGTGTTGTCGGCTATTTTTTCTTGGTACTGTTGTGATGGTAATTTAAGCATTATAAACTTCTGTTAGGTCAAAAAATTAATTTACACCCTCTACTGCCACAGCGGTAACTTTATATTCCGGGCAACTGGTGTAGCTGTCGGCTCCCAGGCCGATGAGTAAATTGGTGCGGGTTTGGGGATAGTGAAAGGTCATGAAAACAGTACCCTTTGGTGATTCATCGGTGATGAGACATTTTACCTCTACTTTTCCGTGTTGGGAGCGAACTATAACCTGCTGCCCATCCGTTAAACCCAATTGCGTGGCATCTTGAGGATTGATGCGTAACATCTCCTCCTTGGCCTTTTGCAGTTTTGCGATATCAGTACGGCGAGTCATGGTTCCCACATTATAATGGAACAGATTGCGACCCGTGGTTAACATAAATGGATACTCAGTCACGGTCTCTTCTGCTGGTGGTCGCCATGGAGTAGGGGTAAACAGAGCAAGTCCACGAATAAAAGCCCCGTCTCTATGGACAATATCTGTACCTGGATGGTCAGGGTCGGGGCAGGGCCACTGAATAAAACCCAGCTCTTCTAAACGGGCGGAATTGATGCCCCGCCAGTTGGGTGAGAGCCATGCTATCTCTTGTAATATTTTTTCGCTGTTTATCGGGGTTCTCTTGCCGTCGTCACATTTTAAATCGACCCCCATGATTCTGGCAATCTGATTTATGATATCACCATCGGTACGGCTTTCACCAACACATTCAATGGCTTTGCAAACTCTTTGTACCCTACGGTCACTATTGACAAATGTACCGTTTTTCTCCAAAAAGCTTGCTCCTGGCAGTACCACATTTGCATATTTTGCCGTCTCGGAGAAAAAGATATCTTGCACCACCAAAAAATCTAGATTTTCAAGGGCAGCAATAACATGATTTGTGTCTGGGTCTGACTGGGCAATATCTTGGGCCATTATATACATGGTTTTCAGCTTGCCATGACGGGCAGCATCCAGCATTTCAGGAATTTTCATTCCCATCTCTTTTGGTAGAGACGTTTCCCAAACCTCTTCATGATCTTGACGGGCGATCAGATCGTTGATGGGGCGATAATCGGAAAAAACATTTGGTAGTGCTCCCATATCACAAGCACCTTGCACATTGTTCTGTCCCCTTATGGGGCTAGAGCCAGTTCCGGGGCGACCAAGGTTGCCGGTCATAAGGGCCATGTTTATCAATCCATGGGCCGATAGTGTGCCGTGACACGCCTCGGTAATTCCCAACCCCCAGAGTATCTGTGCAGCATCCACCGAGGCGTAGAGTCGTGCAGCTTTACGGATTAAACCAGCATCGACACCACTATGTTTTTGCGCCCACTCCGGTGTGGTGTCGGTTACCACATTTTTTACCTTGGTAAACTGGCTGGTGAAAAAATCGATGAAGGTGAGGTTTAACAGGTTTTCAAAAATCAACACATGCTGCATGGCGTTGATAACAGCAAGGTTGCTTCCAGGTCGCAAAGGGATATGTACATCGGCTAAAGAGGCAAGCTCGGTCTTGCGTGGGTCCAAGACAATTAGCTTTGCCCCCTTTAGTACGGCCTGTTTAATCCTGCTGCCAAATACCGGGTGGGACTCAGTAGGGTTGGCCCCCACCAACATTATGACATCAGATACCTCTACATCTTCAAAGCTGTTGGTGCCTGCTCCCGTTCCCAATGATGCCCCTAGAGCAAACGCTGATGGTGAATGGCAGACACGGGCGCAGTTATCAATAGAGTTGCTCTGCATCACCATTCTGGTAAATTTTTGCAGTAGATAGTTCTCTTCGTTGGTGCAACGGCTGGAACTAATGGCAGCAAATCCATGGGATGTGTGGGACTCTCTAACATTTTGAAAACGACCTGCAATCAACCCCAAGGCATCTTCCCAACTGGCTTTTTGATGGATACCATTTTCATCTCTAATTAGTGGGTGGGTCAGTCGTTCCCCATGTTGGGCAAAGCCGAAGCCAAAACGGCCTTTTACACAGCTGTGGCCCTGGTTGGCAGGGTTTTCCAGATCCGGTTCCATCTGAATTACCTCACCATCTTTGATGTGGACGTTAAAGCCACACCCTATTCCACAATAGGTGCAGGTGGTGGTAACAGTTTTGTCCGGCAAACCCTTTTCCAATTGCCCCACATCAACAAACGCCCCAACTGGGCACTGGCTTATACATTGACCACAGCTAACACAGTTTGCCTCTTCCAATGAGCTATCGTTACCAGCAACTACACGGCTGTTGAACCCTCTGCCAGCCATGGCTAAAATGTGCGAACCCTGTATCTCATCACAGCCCCGTACACAACGTCCACATGCTATACATTTTGCCATCTCCATTTTAACAAATGGATGGCTGAAATCGGCCTTGGGGGAGTTGGTTTTCGGGTTGATATAACGTGGTGTTCTAATACCAAATTGTTGGGCAAGGGTTTGCAGATCACAACGACCGTTGGCAGAGCAGCTAAGACACTCCAAGGGGTGGTCTGAGATAATCAGCTCCAAAATATTTTTTCTTATTCGGGTAAGTTTTTTGGAGTTGGTGGTATAAACTGCTCCCTCTCTAACAGGTGTGTGGCAAGATGCTACAGGTTTGGAACCCGCAACCTCTACCAAACAGAGGCGACAGCCACCATGGGGGCGTAAGTTGGGTGCACTGCATAAATTTGGTAAATCTCCGCCAAGACTCTGCACAACCTCTAAAATTGTGCTCTGCTCTTCAGCTGTAATATGTTGACCGTCAAGGGTAAAAGAGACTGTCATAGCGGTTCGGCCTCAACACTCCAAAGATGGGGAAAAAAGCGTATTAGAGATTTTATGGGAGTGGGGATCATACCCCCAAGTCCACACAGAGAGCCTTCCTCCAGGGTTTCGTTGAGATCATTTAGCAGTTGTAATTTATCACGCTTTATACCGTCAGAACGCATATCACGAATAAGCTCTTCGCCACGGGTGGTTCCCAGACGACAGGGGAAACATTTTCCACAACTCTCTTTAGCAGCAAAGCTATAAAGCCCCTGAGCAATAGCCAATAGATCAACCCGATCATCGTAGACAACAATACTACCATGACCAAGGGTTCCACCAGCCCGGTCCAAATCTTCAAAGCTCAATGGGGTGTCAAGAAGATCAGGTGGTAGAATTGCCCCCAATGGGCCACCAATTTGAACAGCTTGAATTTTCCTACCTTTGGAAACTCCCCCAGCCCAGTCATTTATTATGGTGCTTATAGGGGTGCCAAAAGGGGCTTCATAAAGACCAGGACGCTGCACAACACTGTTGATGCTGACAAGTTTGGTTCCCCGTGATTTTTCGCTGCCAACTTGAGCATATTTTTCGGCCCCATGCTCAAATATAATTGGTAGGTTGCAGATGGTCTCAACATTTTGCACAGCTGTCGGACAGCCATAAAGACCCTCTTGAGCAGGGTAGGGTGGACGAACACTTACCTGTGCCGGAAGACCCTCAATGGAGCGCAGCAGACTTGTCTCCTCACCACAAACATATGCACCTTCTCCTTTGATGATATGTATGGGGCAGTTGATGATGCCGACAGAGAGATTGGTGGATATGATATATGACTCCTTGATCTGCTCCACAGCTCGCTGCATCTGCTTGATTGCCCTTGGGTATTCATGGCGAATATATATGTAAATAGCAGTTGCACCAACCCCATAAGCAGCCAACAAAGCACCCTCCAATACCAGATGGGGAGCAGACTCCATCAACTCCTTATCAATATAGCTACCAGCATCACCCTCATCACCATTAATCACCACAAAACGGCGGTTTGAACCATCCTTGACCGGAGAGTTGGCTACCGCATCCAGCTTAATAGCAGTGGGAAAACCGGCTCCACCTCGTCCACGTAGCTGGCTGATACGGATTTGCTCCCGGATATAATCTGGGTTCTTTACCTCTATGATCTTTTTTAACAGTTGATAATGTTCTGGTCCGATGGTGGCAATCTGGCTTGGGGAGGCCAACTTGGGTAGAATATGCTGTACTGTGCCTAAAGGTTGAATAAAATAGTCACATGTCGGGGTTTTGCTTCTCAGATCACCCCCTTTGGTGAGATAATTTATAAGAGAGTCTCTGGTTTTTTTATTTGCCAATGAGATGGGGCGGTTTTCAACCATTGCAGCAGGGCCATGTCCGCATAAACCCACACAGGTTATGGTTCCTACATTTAGTCTACTATCATTTTTGATCTGCTGTTTAACCTCATCTCCCCCAGCAGCTCGACAAGCTTCACCGTTACAACACTGGACCGGATATTGATCCTCTTGTGGGTTTAGGGTGTCATAAAACTGGGCAGTTGCTCTTATCCAAGCAGGGGGAAGGCTATGTTTTGTGGCAATATCATCTATGGTCTGTTTAGTGATGGGACCATCTTGTCTCGCCTCTGCCAACAGCTGTAATATGGTGGTGTTGGGAGCTAGTTTTTTTAACTGATGGGTTGTTAAATTCTTAGACAAAGGTTGTTGCATCCGTTTGGTTGAAAAAGTTAACAGTTGTGACGAAGATATTAACAAAAAAGCGTATATGAATTGTTAAGCTAAAGCAGCTCTAACTCGTTGATATATTCGCGCATTTTCTGCGCAATCTCATATTTTTTATCGTATGTTAGATCAGGATTTTTTATACTTACCATACCTTGTTGAATTTTTTGGTAGAGTGAAAAATATACCTCCTCATCTTCACTGCGATTTTCTTGGGTTTTTTGTTCTATCTGCAAAAATTTATCTTCAAACTCCGAGACAGTATCTACAAGACCATCCAATATTCTTTCATGAAATCCATCAGCTTCATCACCTTGGGGACAGTCGTTAAACTCATCATTATTGTAAACCATGGATTATCTCTCTTAAAAAATTACGCATTGGCTTGCCAGTATATGTCAGCTATAGAAGAGTCGCCAAGCTTTTTGCGCATTTTAATGAATATTGTTCCATAAAATTATGGAGCTAACTGTGATAACTTATATTAATAACTATATAAACTAGATATTTAATGTTTGTTTATGGAATTTGTTCAGGGTAGAATGTTCCGTGGTAATGGGAAAATTTTCAAGGGGAGCACAACAATGGCAGAAGCTTGCAACAAATCAGGAATGGTCACATACCGCCAGAGACAAGAGGCCCGTGGTATCATGAGGTTTTTGTTGATTCACAACTGGCCCATCAAGGTAAAAATACCATTTCTATCATTCCTTGGTGTCTCCCTGATTCTCATGGTGACTTTTGTTTGGTTTCTCCCTTTTATCGAGAGCAAAGTGACAGAGGGGGAGGAGAAATCCACCATGCAGACGGTGGATGTAGCTTATGGTGTTTTGGAACATTTTTACCATCTAGAGCTAACCGGAGTTTACACTAAAGAGCAGGCATTAAAAGAGGCTAAAGTGGTGATAAACCGCCTGCGCTATAGGGATAGTGAATATTTTTGGATAGTCGATGATACACACAAAATGGTTATGCACCCAAAATATAGCAATCTTGAAGGTAAAAATCTTTCAGATGTTGCAGATGTGAATGGTTTTATGGTCTTCAAAGAATTTGTTCTGGTAGCCAAAGATCAAGGTGGTGGTTTTGTCGAGCATAATTTCAGCCAATTTAGCGATTTGGATGATAGCCAAAGCAAAAAGATAACATATGTAAAATATTTCAAGCCCTGGGGTTGGATTATAGGTAGTGAGATTGATAATGGAGAGATAGAGAGGGTAGTTACAGGGTTGCGTTTGATAACCATTGCCATGGCAGCTTTTTTTGCTGTTGTTACCATGTTGATGGCATTTTTGATCGGACGTAGTATTACCAAACGTTTGGTAAAGGTAATTACTGGCCTAAAAGAGGTGGCCCAGGGCCGTGGTGATTCTGATCAGGCCCAATGTATTGCCATAACCTCTTCTGATGAGATTGGTACTCTCTCTTTTGAATTTAACGCCTTGATGGACTCCATAAGCGATCTTAGCTGTTTTAGAAAGGTGATAGAGGAGGACCAGACAAGCAGCGAGGTTTATTCCCGGCTTTGGGATGTTTTTGTTGAAGGGCTTGGTCTGAAAAACCCGGTGATTTATGAGGTAGATGAGGCACAAAACGTAATGCGTGTTGTCTACCCCATGAATTTTCAAGAAGAAGATCTCCACTGTAGCCCAGATATTTTAGACCAGTGTGGACTGTGTAAAGCCAAACGCACCGGTCATCCAATTTCCTCACTATCTTTTCATAAAGTTTGCAAGCAGTTTTTACATATCGATGTACCCATAGAACATGTCTGTATACCCATGGCAATTGGTGGGGGAATAATCGGGGTTGTGCAGTTTATTTTTGATGATCGCGGGAATAAAATAGATAGAGAAGAGATCGCTATTCAGGTTGATAAGGCATCACAATTTATAAAAGAGGCTCTACCTGTGGTGGAGACCAAACGTTTAACCGCATCACTGCGTGCCTCAACCCTGGTTGACCCCATGACCGGGCTGCACAATAGGCGTTTTCTCCAGGAGTGTGCCAACAATCTGTGTTCCGGTAGTAAACGTAGAGGCAAGCAGATTGGTCTGCTCATGTGTGACCTGGACTTTTTCAAGCAGGTCAACGACACCTACGGTCATGATGTTGGTGATGAGGTTCTTAAAAAGACCGCAGATATATTGCGTGACACCGTACGCCAATCAGATTTGGTCGTCCGTTTTGGTGGTGAGGAGTTTATCATCATCCTGATAGATGTGGAGTCCGATGAGGTGATGGGGCTGGCAGAAAAACTACGTAAACATGTTGAGGCAGCTGAATTTCCTGTTCCTGGCAAGCCCCCAATCAAAAAGACCATCAGTATCGGTATAAGCATCTACCCAGAAGATGAAGATGGATTCTGGAAAACCCTTAAATATGCTGATGTGGCACTATATAAAGCCAAAGAGAGCGGTCGTAATAGATCTATCAAGTTTAGCAAAGATATGTGGGATGAGAGCGAATATTAAGCTTTAAGATAAACTTTTATGGTGCTTGCCAAAGTGGGTTCAACTCTTCCCACTCTACCCGTTGAATATGTTCGGAGTAGAGCTGGGATAGGCAGGCCCAGATAATCTGACATTCAGGTTGGGCAAGTAGCCACACCTTGCTATAGACATCGTTTAAC
This sequence comes from Magnetococcales bacterium, assembly GCA_015232405.1. GTDB lineage: Bacteria > Pseudomonadota > Magnetococcia > Magnetococcales > JADFYX01. The sequence continues at coordinate 10,215 of JADFZS010000147.1, forward strand.
AGAGGCATGATGTTGTTATAATTTTGATAGGTAATAAAGCCCGTATTTACAATTCTTGTCTCAACTGAAATTACCCTCTGTTTTACCAGGGTGGTGATCCACTCAATTGTGGGAACCATGGTCTCTGCATAACGGTTTTGCAGCATTGCCTCCTTTGCCTCTTCAATGATGGAGAGCTTAACACGGGATTCGTTGCGTATTAATATTGCTTTGTCTTGTTGTAAGTTATCTTCAATCCAATCCAGGTGAGATTGTTGAACATAAAATTTATGGTCAAAATATGTGATTTTTTCCATATCTTTCAGATCGGGAAATTCATCAAAAAATTGTAGAAATTTGATATATTTAGACTGTATCGAAGAGATGCGATAGTCAGAACTCAAAGGGTGTTTTTTAACAAGCCTAAACTCCCAGCCCTGTTTTTTAACCACGCTGGCAATATCGGGATTGTTGGAAAAAAATATAGACCTCTTACCCGCAATTGCCGGATAGACTTTGTTGAATTTATTGCCGAATATACAGCTTATTATTATATGTTGTTCTTGACTCTGCTGATCACCCATCTGCTTTTCTCCTTCCTTGTTTTTGTATTAATTTATCCAAATTTTAAAAACAGCTCGTTTTAGCCTCTGGTGATCAACAAAATATTTATTTAGCCAAATGATTGGCCTTTAGAAACAAAACCCTTAAAACCATCATCTTTGGGATGGTAGGGAGGGTTGGGGCTGTGGTGATAGAGCCACATTTTTTTGCGAATATCTATTGGTAGACTGCATAAATCCTCATAATGAGCATGGACACTGGTTCTAAAAGGGGTGGTTTCGGTATCTTGAAAAATAAACCTCACTTTGGGAGCCCACATTTTAAGTGTTTTCAACAGGTTGTCATCAAAAACAGTATCCGAGGTAAATAGATAGCCCGGACCACCATCTATCTCCTCAATCACCAACCCATAGCTGTAGACATTTTTTTCGCTGTTTTTTACGTGGAGCATCTTTATGGTGGTAAATTGAATGTTCTCCCAGACAAAACTTTTTCCCGGTTTTAGATAGTGGGGGACAAAATAGTCGGTTAATGATGTTACCTTATCCCCGATATATTTTAAGCCACTACGCAATGAGTCTTTCCATAATCTAGAGAGATGTTCATCTACTCCATATATATGGGGTTTTGCTGCTTTTGGGTTGAAATAGGTGCTAAACGCCAGCCACTCCAAACCACCGATATGATCGGCATGGAGATGGGAGATATAGACAGCATCGATCTGAGGGTTTAACTCTCCATGATTACGACCCCACTCGGCAGTTGTAAATCTGGCATCGGAACCACAGTCGATCAACATTTTTTTGCCACTTTTCACCGTAATCAATATGTTAGAGTGAAAGTCGGCTGATGTTGTAAATGCAGATCCAACCCCAATAAAATGGATGGTCATGGATTTGGAGATTTTTTTATTCATAATAGTGTCCCACTATTTTTTATATAAAAACAATCTTCCTAACAGTCACTTTTTTTATCCTAGAAACGGCGGTTGGCGGTACGTACATGGCGTAACATATTGGTTTAGCTGGTGTAACAGAGCAAATCGAAGCCACCTTATTGGTGATGAGACTTTGCTCTGCTATGCCAGATGAATCAACAGGTTGCATCAGGTGTGTGCTGACAACTGCTGTTTCTAGGTTTATGCTCTCTTTTTT
>JADFZS010000148.1 GCA_015232405.1 Magnetococcales bacterium
GGTTAAGGGATACAGTCTGGGGGCCAATAGCTATCTAAAAAAACCGGTAGATTTCAACCAGCTTGTTGAGATCCTAGAGCAGTTGGGGCTGATGCCGAAATGATTGGATAACGGCTTCAAACCAACGGTACAGAAAATGTTACTTCTAACTGTATTATTCCGTTTTCACATTCACAACGGTGGTTTGAATGGCCAGTTTCCCTTCCCAGGTAACAATCCGAGAAGAGGCCATAAGTGAAAATGGCTTACCATCTTTTCCCAACCCCAAGGCTTCATGAATCTCAGGTGCATGGCCGGAGCCAAATAGTTTTGATTTGTTGATACTTTTTCTCTGTTCTTCAGCTGTAAGAAGGTGTGCTATGCTGTTTTTTTCTGTAATCTGTTCCGGATCGGAATAGCCAAAATAGCGGGCAAAGGCGTGGTTGCAATAGAGTGGCCTTCCCTTTTGGTGAATCAGTACGCCTTGGATACCGGACTCAGCCAAGGTACGGTAACGTTCACGAGAATCTTTCAGATCCTTCCGAGTTGTCGTTAGTTCTGTGATATCCTCAAAAATGAGTATAAAACCACCTGTTGGTTCTCGCTTTTCATCCAGCTGGGGCACCATCAGTAGCTGAAAGGTTCTTTTATCTTTTGCCGAGAATGCATGTTCTATCTCCAAGCTGGTTGACTCTCCCTCTGTTGACTTTTCAATCGCGGGCTTTAAATGATCGTAAATCTTTTTCCCAAATGCGGTAAAAATCCTCTTATTGAGGAGTTTCTTCTCTTTTCCAAACCACTCATTCATCTTGTGGTTGACATTGACAAGCCGCATTTCTGAATTAATCAGCGCCACTCCCATTGGCATGGAATCAGACATTAATCGTTGCACTCGTTCAGCATGGGATAGTTCTTGGCGGATGCTGTAAATTTCAGACTGGTCAATAATGACAATGACGGCTCCCTCAACTTTGCCATCCATGGTGACGTAAGGAACAACTCGAAACCATAAAGATAGCTCTTTAGTGAGCACCTCTTCCTGATGTTCCTCTTCAGAGCTGATAACCCGACTGATTTTTTTCTTTAAGTCCCTTATGTCAAGGTGGGAAGGAACAGATGTAATGGACTCACCGATATCTTCGGCAGCGAGACCAAAAAATTTCACGGCAGCCGGAGAGAACCGTTTTACCCGGAGTTTTGGATCAACGATAACAATAGAATACCCCACATTTTTCTGCATATTTTCCATGTCAGAATTAGCGACTATCAACTCGGTGGTTCTGGTTTGTAGCTCTTCATTGACGGTCGTCAGTTCTTCGTTGGTAGATTGTAGCTCTTCATTGGCCGTCTCCAGTTCCTCATTGGTGGATTGCATCTCCTCGTTGGAGGCTTGCAGCTCCTCATTCAACGCTTGCAACTCCTCATTGGAAGTTTCCAGCTCCTCAATGACCGTTTGCAGATGCTCTTTGGTTGCGATTAATTCCTGTTCTAATTCAGGTACCCTTGTGCTGTCCCCTTGAACGAATTTCCCGGCCTCCTCTTGACCAGTTTTCTCTGAGATCTCAAATTCTTCAAAACCAATAAGGTAAAGACTATTGGCCTGTGAAACCCGAGTAGCTGGGTGGATTCCAAGACGAACACCTTTGCGTTTCTCGCCAAAATCTATCGGCTTTGCAGAGCCAACGGCAGAGTCTCCCGTTTTTTTCACCTTGGCAAAAAGAGCCCAAAATTCTCCTCGCAGTTCTGGGATAAGCATTCGGGTAACGTTGAGATCTCCTTTGCCGGAGCCAAGCACCATATAACCTGTTACATCACCATTGATTTGATAAACCGCACCGTCATCCCCCACCATTAAACTTTTTGGTGCGTAGATTCGCATCATGGTGGAGCGCATGGCCTCTTCAACACTGATTTTTTTCTGCTCAACCGGCTTGTGGGACGATCCCGGCCAGGTTGGTCTGACCCGTTCCCCAATTGGAGTTCTTCCAAAACGGTCTCCAACTCCAATTTTCTTTTGGTAAAGGCGGTGCTTTGCACTCGTTGTTGAGAACATATCTGCACTTTGGCCCAACGCTTCGGATTTTCCCAAGAACATGTACCCGGTTGAAGCCATGGCAAAATGGAAAGAGGAAAAAATCCGATCTTGAAGATCTTGATTGAAATAGATCAAGACATTGCGACAGGTCAGGAGGTCAACTCGAACAAAGGGGGGATCCCTGGCCAGATCTTGACGGGCAAATACGACCATTTCCCGCAAATCTTTGGAAACATGAAATTTATCTCCTTTTTTTGTGAAGTAGCGATCAATATATTGAGGTGGCATCTCTTTCAAAGCCGCCTCTAGATAAATACCTTTACGAGCTGCTTCCAATGCTTCCATGTCAATATCGGTGGCAAATATCTGAATTTTGTAGCCACCTATTTTTACACCTAAAATTTCAGCCACTAAAATAGCTAAAGTGTATGCTTCTTCGCCGGTAGCACAACCAGGCACCCAAAACCGTATTTCATCTCCTGGCTCTTTCAGACGAATGATTTCCTTTATCGCCTCTTCCACGGTACGAAACGCATCATGATCCCTGAAAAATTTAGTAACGGAAATAAGGATATCCTTGGCTAAACTTTCGGCCTCATTAGGATTGTCCTTCATGTGCAGAATATATTTGGGAAGATCTTGCGTTCCCGTTGCATTGATACGACGTTCAATACGGCGGCACAGAGTTGTCTGTTTGTATTTTGAGAAGTCGATATCAGTGCGTTTACGAACCATTGCAAAAATTTCATCCAGTCCTGATAGACCTGCTTTTTCATCATCCATCAGTTCCAACATTTTGTTGGGGGTTTGGACTATTTCAGGAAGGTTCAGCCCAATTTTGTCTGGAGTCAGTGTCAGGTCAACAAGATTGGTTTCAATGGCTGCTAGGGGCATGCCATTGTATTTAGCTGATTCCGGGTCTTGTACCAGTGTAAATCCACCATGAGCTTTAATGGCCCGCATTCCCAATGCTCCATCCGATCCTGTGCCGGATAGGATGACCCCAACCGCCCGTTCCCCCATATCTTCAGCTAAAGCAGAGAAAAAGTTGTCGATTGAAGGTTTAGGGCCAACCGGATTGGTCGGAGGTTTGAGAAAGAGGATGCCATCTTTGATGTCAGCGTCATGATTTGGAGGGGTAATATGGACAACGCCTGGAGAAATTGGGGTTTTATCTTTAATTTCCATAACTGGGATTGTTGTTTCTCTTGCCAACAATTCAACCATCATACTCCTATACTTCGGGGCCATATGCTGAACCACGACATAGCCAATATTGGGCTCTGCTGATAACTTGGCAACAAGGAGTCTCAGGGCTTCCAAACCACCTGCAGAAGCCCCGATGCCCACCACAAACATATTCTCTTTTTTACTACCCGTTTTACGTTTTGTTGGTGCTCGCTTTGCTGTTGACTCAGCAGAGTTTTCTCCGGATGTGCTTTTTTGCTTTGTAGCAGTTCTTCGGGTGGTGCTCTTTTTTCGGGTAGCCATGCTATTCTCCATGAGGTTCTGGCAGCAAAAGCTCTACCAATTCTCCAATATTTTAAAAAACTCTATTCAAACTCTATATAAAACAAATAATTCGATAACTTAATATAGCATCCTTTCATCAATCGGTGTAGACTTCACGTGACATAAAATTTTGGACCTTTTTTGTTGATTTTGCAGATGTATCAATCCTGGGTAAGCTATGGCCACAACGACAAAAACCCGATCAGAAATTGAAAAAGAGATCAATCGCCTGAAAAAGGAGATTGCCGATTTTAAACGAAGAGAATCCCATTTTTCCGACCTGGAAGAGCAGCTGGAAAGAACCCTGGATGATCTTAACGTTCATCAGGAGGAGTTGAGCACTCAGAATGAGGAGTTGATCCTCACCAGAGAGCGAATAGAAACGCTTCTGGAGAAGTATTCAATACTCTTCATGGATTCTCCCGTAGCCTATTTTGTTGTAGATCAATGGCATAAAATCGTCGAGACCAACCAGGCTGCTGGTCAACTACTAGGGATCGAAAAAGGCCAACTGATAGACAAACCTTTCGTACCCTTTATTAAAAAAGAGCATCGTAAACAGTTAGACGAACACTTCAGCAGAGTGTTTAGATCTGAAAGTGCCAGTGATGAGTTGCAGCTGCTTTTTAAGCGCAAGGATCCTGTTCACTGTCTTCTGGAAAGTCGTTTGACCAAAAACCCGGAAAAGGATCAATCTCTTTGCTTGACAGTCGTATTCAACATAAGTGAGCGGAAACAGGCTGAAGATAAAATTACCGAGTTGGCTGAACGAAATGCCAGGATTCTAGATTCAGCTGCAGAAGGCATTATTGGTACTGATGCCCAGCGTCGGATTATTTTTTCCAATCCAGCTGCTTCGGGTCTGCTTGGTTGGCCTATTGAAGATTTGTTGGGAAAAGATATTCGCAAAGTTCTGAGACCTCAACATGCCAACGGAGACCGGGTGAATCAAACTGATGATCCGGTCATCGAGACCTTGCAAGATGGCAAAAGTCGATCAATATTGGATGGTTACTTGCACCGCAGAAGAGGTGTGCGTTTTCCTGCGAGCTATACGGTCTCCCCAACCTTCCATGCAAGAGGTGTTTCCGGGTTGGTTTTTACCTTCCGGGATGATTCCCAGCGTAAGGAGATCGAACTCTCTCTGAAGGAGGCAAAAGAAGAGGCAGAGGCGGCGAATAGGGCGAAAAGTGCTTTTCTGGCAACTATGAGTCATGAGATTCGAACCCCCATGAACGCCATCATTGGCATGGCGGATTATGTTGAGGACTCCACCTCACAGGAGGAGAGGTCCGAAGCCATGTCTGTTATCAAGGAGTCAGGTCAAGCTCTGCTGACGTTGATCAACGACATACTTGACCTGGCTAAGATTGAGGCAGGTGAGGTTGGGCTGGCATCGGAGGTGTTTTCGGTAGGCGATTTGATCGAAAGTATCAGAAGTATCATGCATTACCCAGCAACAGTTCAAAAAAAGTTAAAGCTGGAAACGTACATCAAACAAGATGTGCCCATGGCTGTTTTGGGGGATTATCGACGGATTCGCCAAATTTTGATTAATCTTGTCGGAAATGCGGTGAAATTCACTGCCAGCGGTCAAATTCTTATCTCAGTAGATATCGACACCTCCTTCCAAGATGATGAGCTATACCTGCGTTTTTCAGTGAAAGATAGTGGTATAGGTATTCCAGAAGATCGATTAGAGGCGATATTTCAAAATTTTGTTCAGGCGGACCAAACCACCAACCACCAATATGGCGGTACCGGGCTCGGGTTGGCCATTTCAAAACGACTCGTTGAGGCCATGCAAGGCAAAATCTGGGTAGAAAGTGCCGCAGGTAAAGGCAGTCATTTCTTTTTTTCCATACCAATGGAAGTTTATGATATTGAAAATTCAGAAGAATATAAGCAACAAGAACCCTTGATAGCACAGGTTGATTCTTGTCCGTCCGATCATGACTCAACACCAGATCCCCTGGTTCCTCACAAAACCCAGATCCTTCTGGCTGAAGATGATCCAATCAATCAACTGGTAATGTTGAAAATCTTCAAGCGCATGGGGCTAGCTCCGGACTTGGCGCAAAACGGTCTGGAAGTTCTTGATATGACATCAAACAAGCGATATGACATGATTTTCATGGATGTCCAAATGCCTGAGATGGATGGGCTAACCGCAGTAAAAGAGTTAAGAGAGCGTGAAAAGTCTGATGGACACAAATCTCACACTAGTGTTGTTGCTTTAACAGCGTTTGCCCTGGCTGGTGACGAACGAATGTGCCTATCGGCTGGAATGGATGATTATCTTTGCAAGCCTGTTAGTAGTCAGGATCTACGTAGAGTATTATGTAGATGGGTTGGAGATGAAAAAAAAGCTGCTGCTCTCAGCAAAGATTGCAGCCCTTCGAAAGGTACGCTGGTAGACAAGATAAGGCTCCAAACACTCTTTGAAGAGGTAGGAGCGGAGGCGTTTTATTCGATAGTGCAAGTTGCATTATTTCAGATTCAGGAACGTGTCATGGCTCTTCACACAGCCTTGGACCGAGGTGATATTATTGCAATCAACGAACTTGCGCATAAGTTGAAAGGGACATGCTTACAGCTGGGAGCTGTCGCAGTTGAGAATGTCGCAAACAACCTGGAACGCCAAGCTCGGGTATATGCTTTGGAGGATGCAAGGATTACCGTATCAGGGATGGATGATCTTGTCCAAAAAAGCATTCAAGCTATTGAAAAGATTGTTGCTGAACTTGACTAAAATACTATTTGGCAACAGCTGTATCAACGACTCTATGCGCCCAAGCAACCCCCGCCAAGCCTCCCAGAGTCCGATTCCATTAGAAGTGGAAAGTCACCAAACCTTTTGAACCGCTCTAGCGGTATTGTCCCACGCCTACGTCAACAGCGTAATGCTGAAGTTTAAGCGGTTGCGTCGACTGCGGACCAGAGCGTATGTATGGTTCAAGTCGGTTGCCTGCCGCAATCCTCAACTTTTCGTACACTGGCTATGTCAAAGTTTGGTGACTAGAGCCGTATGAATCGAGAGGTTCACATACGGTTCTGTGAGAGCGTAGTGGTGGGATTCCGCTGCGCTACTAGACCTCCGATGGATATTGTCATCGGTACTTTTAAAAAGAGCGTATCTTTCATGTAGCTTATCAGACTTGAGAGCTGGCACAACTAAGCATCTTTAAAATTATTGAGTTTTTTTTACAATCAAGATGGGATGTGTTCAGTATCTGGCTTTCAAGCCTGGATGATTTTGAGAAAATACATTGGCAGCTTAATTGAGCGCCCATTTTTTTGGGGGGTATAGATCAAGGCCGCTTTCCCTATAAAGAGCATAATCCTTAAATGACAATCTGGCACCTCCCTTCGCTCCGGACTACAAACTTCAAAACACCAACCTAAAAATTCTCTAAATCAACACTCCCCCAATCCACCATCTAAACAACATCATTATTAGAGACAGATTTCTTGATAAAACAAGAAAATCCTGTTGAATTAAGAAATGAATTTAACAATGTAGAGTATCTGTGACTTCATGCAGTTGTGTTTATAAAGAAATGCAACTAGATAGTATTCAATAGAAGTAGAGAACAAAAAAAACTATAATATAAAGATATTAATATTATGAGAGGGCAGGGATCAAAGTTCTCTTTGAAGCGATATATTTGTAGTGTTCTTCCCAGTGTTGTATTGAATAGATAGGCGCAATATTAGATATTGTTATATGGTGGATTATTCCCCTCCATTATATGTTGTAATATTATTGCGCTCTGTCTATTCAATAAAATTTTCTATTTAACTTGAACATGTTAAGTAAAAATGTAGAGAAAATAAAAAACTATAATATAAAGATATTAATATAATGAGAGGGCAGGATGGTAGAGTCTAGTAAATGAAACAATATATAGTGCTAATAATAAACATGTATAACAAAAATAGAGTATGCTAAATTTATTTATAACGATTGAATTATTTTTTTTGAGCGGTTGAAATTATATATTAAACAATAAACCCATTTTAAAGGAGTAAAAGAAGAATGTTTACAAAGAGTGTAGAGAAAGTAGAAGCGCCAAGATTTAATAGAAAGAGTTATGAGCTGCATTTTGACAAATTGATAAATAAGATCAAGAAACAAAAAATTATTATTTCTGAACCAGTTGAGTTGATGTACCTGCAACATGACCTAAAGGTGCCAGTGTCTATTATTAGCGAGTCCCTAGAGTGCAGTAATGGATTGGTATGCGGATATGTGAATAAGAACCTTGCAGTACACCCAGAGAAGCAAGTTCGATTGAAACAGCTTATTGATTTTGCGATTAATGTGTTAGAGCAGAAAGTAGCTGTCTGTAATAACATCACACAGTTAGAACTAGAAAGACTACAACAACTATTAGAAAAAGGAAGAAAAATACTATACGGAAAAAATTATAACAATGCAAAAATTAAGAGAAGTCAAATGCAACAAAAACAGCAACAAAATGTATTTTTAAGTGGCGGACATTAATAACAATGTCTGTCATTTCTTATTTTTGAGCTGTTGAAAATATTGATAGTAACTATATATTGAAAAACAAACATAAACAATTTACAATTTAAAGGAATTAATAATGACAAAAGAAGCCAACAACAACAGCAAAAAAGAATATGATCCAGAAATAGAGGAAGTTCTTAGAGATGGAATGAAAGAAATATTGAATAAAATGTTACAAGGTCCATATAAAAACATGATTGAACAAGTAGTCGAGGAAATATTCATTACTCCGAAGAACGAGGAAATAAATTAATGGAAAACAATAACACTACAATAGAAGTATCAAGAGAAGAAGAACAGCAAAAACGAGAGATTAAGAAGGCAGTCAATGAGGCCAAGAAAATGATGGAAGAAAATTTGAACCTAAAGAGAATGGGCACATTAGACCATGTAGTAGAAAAAATATTTATTATTGATGGAGGTATAGAATGAAAGACTCAATAGGAGATCGCTACGAAATACTCTATAAATCAGCTAAAGAAAATCTTTTCAAAAGAGATCCTTTCGATGATACCTATGATGACTGTGATAACCATATGGACTATAGAATGATTTATTTATTACTTGATCAGCTAGAGCGTGAGATTGAATATAATGAAAGGTCAATTAATTATAAAATTGAGAATATTGATAAATATTTAAGAGAAATTACTTCAAGTTTATATCTTAGTGATAGCTCACGCAAATCACTTGAAAAAGATTTGAATGATAATTCACACATTCATGAGCAATAATATTTCAACCTGTAAGTCAGATGATATATACAAAAAATTATACCGTGACATTGTAATTATTTATTCTAATAAGGAATTTTTCAATAAATATTCATGGGATCATCTTGAACTTAAAATTGATGCAAATACTACTCTCCAATTGAGTGATTCTATACAAATTATGAAAAAAGAGACTGTCCTGGCAAAGTTTGACTTAGCAGTTAAGCTAAGAAAGCTGCTTGATAGTATAGTCATACAGCATTTCAGCAAAATTATTGATTTTGGTTCTCCATGGGATATATTTAGCCATCCAGAAAATTATCATGTAATTCCTGTCGTATTGGAACATTATAAGGAGGAACTTATAGAAGTTCTTAAATATTTAAGTGAGGAACAAGCAAGTGAATTATGTGATCCGTTATTAGCAGAACAGATTATAACCATGATCTAGTTTGAAAATATATAGAAATAGTGAGGAGTCTTGGAATGTCAAGGCTCCTCACAGGTATTTGCCCATGAGTTTTCACCTTATTTTCTGAATTTTCATGAGTTTTCACTTGGCGTAGTGAAAACTCAAACCAGATATTTCGTCTCTCATACGCCGCACAACCCCCACCTTAAGCCATTCTGCATGCATGCAAAAAAAATATTCTCTGAAAAATCTGAATTTTCACTTTTTGCACCTCATCTGGGGGAGTTTGAAAAATATTGATGTTTTATTTAGGAAGTACACTTTAACTTTAATTTAAGGAGCAACACATAATTGAATAGTACATTTAATGATAATCTATTTGAATTTAATCGTTTTGATAACACTGATTTTTCAAATAAAAACATATTTGAAGAGGCTGAACTTCTCTCTCAAATTGGAACATATATTAAGAAATATTTAGATATTGGTTGGACCGTTTTAAAAGTGCCATATAAATCGAAAAGTCCGGTTAGTAATGCATGGCAAAAAATAGATCCAGATTGGATCAGCAACGATGCATCTGACATAAACAGAAATTTCAAGGACGGGGGTGCCAATATCGGTATCCGCCTAGACCATCCTTTGGTAGATATCGATTTAGATTGTGGTGAGGCATGTCTACTTGCGCCACATTATTTACCAGAGACCGACTGCATTTTTGGACGAAAATCAAATCGTAGCTCACATTGGGTATATCACGTTGACGAAAAGCTTCCTATGAAGCGATTTAATGGAGCTAAACCAGCTCAAAAACGTGCACCTGGTGTAAATACACCAAGTGTACAAGATACAATAGTCGAATACAGAGCTGGAAATACCGTCCAAACTATTTTTCCAGGAAGTTACCACGCAACTACTGGAGAAAAAATTGATTGGGAGCCAGGTAAGGACAAGGCTCCTCCTGAGGTAGAAGCGAAAAATTTGTTTGAATGCGTACGTACCTTGGCTGCTGCATCACTAATTCTAGAGTACTATCCAAATAAAGGACATAGAAATTTCTATATACTGAATATTATTGGTGGTTTAATGATTGGAGGTTATACCAAGGAACAAACCAGAAAATTACTTGAACCAGTAATAATTGAAGCAGAGATTAATTGCGTTGACGGTTCTTGTAGTGATAGCTCTACAGTTCTCAAGGAGCGTATATCCTTGATAGACCGTACCATGGAGAAGATTGAAAATGGTGACAATGTCAGTGGATTTCCTACCCTTACGAAAGAAGATATAGTCACCGATAAATTTGTCATTAAGCTCAAAGATTTTCTATCACTTAAATACAAAAATAGTGGTGGAAAATCTGGATCAACACTTCCTGCAGAACCTGAAAATTGGGAAGATCCCATTCTGGTAGATTCATCTCCTCTAGTTTCCTTGGACCCAAACTGCATACCTTCTCCATTTAGAAATTGGATTAAAGATGTTTCCTGGAGGATGAGTAGTCCTCTGGAATCTGCCGCAGTCACTGCTATTCTTGCAGTTGGTGCTCTTGCAGGTACACGATTTTGTGTTACTCCCAAAGCTTTTGATAAATCATGGGCTGATTATCCAAATTTGTGGGGGTGCGTAATTGGCAAACCGAGTGATATGAAATCTCCAGTTACTAAGGAGATTTTCAAGGCTACAAGTGATGTAGAGAAAAAGTATACGGTTGAATATAACGCTGCCCTTTCAAAATACGAAATCAATCAGTTTAAACTCAAAGAAGTAGAGAAAGGTCTTAAGAAGAGTCAGCAAGACGTTCTCACTATGGAGGATCCTAATGAGCGGATTTCAACTCAAGCAACAATAGATAGGACATTGAGTAAAATGGATTTCAAACCACCTGTAGAAAAACGATTTAGTGTTCAAGATGCTACCACTCAGAAATTAGGAGAACTCCTTCAGGAAAATCATTATGGTCTCCTCGTCAAGAAAGATGAGTTAATCGGTTGGTTGAAAAGTCTGGAGAGGAAGGATCAGGAAATGGATCGCCCTTTCTATTTAGAGTCTTGGAGTGTTTATAAAAACTATAAATTTGATAGAATTACAAGAGCAACCAAAACCATTCCGTTTCTCGCAATGACAATTTTTGGAACGATTACTCCTGGAGGCTTTAAATCCTATGTAAAAGGTGCATTGGATGGTGATAGGGGGGCAGACGGTTTGCTACAGAGATTTCAATTGATGGTATTTCCCCCATACAAACCATACAAACACATAGATGTAATACCTGATATAGCTGCGTTCTTGATTGCAAAGAATATATTCAAGGGAATAGCTTCTTATCATCCTAGATCGGATCAATTTACAGGAGAGCACATCCCAGAAGCGATTTCCTTTAGTCCTGAGGCTCAAATAATATTTGATCAGTGGTACCCATCATTGAAAAATCGTGTTGAAACAGAGATTGAATGTGAAGCATTTCAATCTCATCTTAATAAATATGGTAAATTATTTAGTGCGTTAGCACTGATATTCTACTTGATTGACAGATTTGATAGTAAGCGAGTAATCAACGGAATCCAGCTGGAACATGCAGAGATGGCAAAACATTGGTGCGACGTTCTTGAAAGCCACGCAAGAAAAATATACGGTATAGAAAATATTACCAATCACAAACCTCTACTGGCTCTTCTTGAGAGAATCAATAACGGCGATATTCCAAGAAAAT
>JADFZS010000149.1 GCA_015232405.1 Magnetococcales bacterium
CCTTTCACGCCGGTAACAGGGGTTCGATTCCCCTACGGGACGCCATTTTTTCAATGACTTACTCTCCACATTTTACGACTTACGACGATTTTACGACGATTTTTTAAATCCTCGCTTTTTTGCTGCATTCTGCCCAGCTTTTCGATCCGGCTTTACATACACATCCAAAATCCTGCTATTCATCTGATGACCTGATAGTGAAACAATTTCGGCTGTAGTCGCCCCGGAGTTGCCATACTCGGTTAATGCGGTTCTCCTGATATCGTGAAAAGTGATATGCCGCTCTATTCCCGCCCTTTTCCTGAATTTTCGGAATATGCGCGAAAACGAGCGACAACGAACCCGATTAACCTCAACGTTCAAATCAATGTATGGTTTGCCGTCAACTTCTGAAACGATTATGTATGTTGATTGTTTTTCTTGTGAATTCAGTATTTTGATAGTTTGTGGTGACAGAGGAACCCATATTTCCTTACCCCCGCGCTTTTTCTTCTGGTTGACGTTTAGCCCTTCACCATCAAACTGGTCCCAGGTTAAAGCCAGGATGTCTTGTTGCGGTAAAGATGTGTCATAGGCGATGGATACGGCCAGGGCAATTGATGGCCGGGAAGGTATGACATTCCCGCTTGTGGCTTTGCCCCCTTTTTGCGCCTCCTCTATAACCGCCTGTATCTCTTCTGATGTCCATACCTGATCCCTGGCTTTTGGAGTCTCTAAAGACATTTCTGCAACCGGATTATCAAGCCTTATGCCCAATTCTATGGCGTACTTCATTAAACGCCTAAGACTTTTCATTACCCGTTTTGCTTTGTGAGCTGATGCCCCTATATTCCGAAGCTCATTATAAAAAGCCCGACCATGTCGCCTTTGAAATGACTTTACCGGAGCATCACCGAAATATTTACTGATGATTTGGAACGAATAATCATACTCTTCTCTTGTTCTTGGGTGCTTCTTTCCGTACCAGTCATAGTCCTTTTGAAAAACGTCTATTAGTTGGCTAAATATTCCTGCTTGTGGCCGCCGGTTCCCCTGCCTTTTTGTCGCTCTAATACTTTCCCACTGCTCTGTTAGTTCTAAAACCCGTGCTTCCGCCTTATCCAAATCAGATCCAAAGGATTCCGTACTAAAACCATTCTTCCGCATAGCTGGCGATGCCTGGAAGTAATACAGACCATTTTTTTCAACCAAATAACGCATTACGACAACCCAAATATTCTATCAAGATAAAGCCCACCCTTATCAACTTTAAGCTGTTCCGAATCATGCTGCAAACAATAATCAAGAGCAGGTTTTGACCACCTAAACGGCCTACCTCGCGCTATTGGTTGAGGCCATACACCTTTTTTGACCTCCCTCCTGAACTGTTCAACAGTTTTGCAACCCACATATTGCGCCGCCTCATCTGTTGTCAGTGTTTGCTTATCCATTATTCACACCTTTTTTCTGGTTTGTCTGTTCAAACAAACACGCTCGATATAACTTTCAAAAGTTGGCCAACTTTTCATTTTTGTAACTACCTGTTTTTGCTCAACCCGCAATCGCGCCTGGTTGCAGCTCCGGAGAGGCAAAGTTATATTATCTTTCCCTGTTACGCCCGGTTGCCTTTAGGAACATCCTGATATCTTCGTTATCTTGCCTTCTGGCTCTATCCATCTTCTGTTTCGCTCGATGCTGCCGGGATAAATAACGCAGCAGACGCCGACCCCAACGAAACCATTGCATTAGCTGGAAAATGTTCATAGTACAGTCTCCCCACGGGCCAGGATTACAGGTTTTAGGCTGATTACGAGATTTGAGGATTTTGTTGATTCTGAACGGCTGGTGAAGAGTTCACCGACTATAGGCAGATGACCGACCAGGGGGACGCGCCAGACCGTTTCGCCGGTTTCCTCCTCCTTGACCCCACCGAGATAGATGGTATCGCCGGAGGGGACCAAGACAGAGGTTTCTATCCGTCTTACGTTGGTTGTAACGTCCACGGCTCCCACATCTTCCGGCGCAACGCTGGAGACCTCCTGCACGATGTTGAGCCGGACAAAATCACCCTCTACGCTTGGTTGAACATCCAAGGTCAAGCCAACGTCCACGCGCTGAACCTCAACACCGTCGGTATTTTCTGAATTGTCGTTTGTGGAGGTTTCCCGCCTGGAAATAAGGGGGATATTTTGACCAACCAGGATTTTAGCAGATTTGCCATCAAGAACGGTTAATGATGGAGATGACAAAACCTTGCCATGGCTCTTTTCGTCACTTGCTGATACGTCCAGCATGAAAGAACCTTTTGCAAGCTCTACAAGCAGATTTGGTGATGACACCATTGACCCTTGAGCAGTGATGGAGTTGAGGCCCAGAGGATTATCCATAGAGCTTGCCGCAAGCCTTACACCCAGGTTTTCCAGAGCCTCATCGGTCAAGACAGCAATCACCGCTTCAACTCTTACCTGTTCACGGCCCCCGTCGAGATCCCGCGCAACATCCAGCAATCTGGTAACTTCATCTGCTGGCCCTGTTATCAATATTTCGGAATTTCCAACTGAATGTATATTCGCCGCTTCCCCAAGCTCCTGCAGCACCTTACTTACTTCATTTGCGGAAAGTCGATGGAGCCGGATAACACGCCTTACCTCTTTCCTTGGCTTATCCATCATACGAATTACCGCTTTTGCCGCTAATCGATCCTCTATCGACCCCTTCACCAAGATTTCCTTGCTCCAGGGATTCGGAGCCAAACCAACTTTTTTACCTAACAACCCATCAAGCCTTTTTGTTACGTCACGCAACAATACGTGTTTGACCCTATAAACATTGTATTCCTGATCTGGCCGTGACTCTTCATCAAACTGTTGAACCATCAACAAAGCATCTGGTAACAAGTCGATCTGACCGCCCAGAACCGCAACCCTTCCGCCTTTTTTACTCCCGGTGATTCGGACCCTTTCACCAAACAAAACGCCTACAGCGTCCTCTAGATCAACAGCAATGACATTTTCCAAACGCTGCACCGCCCAGGCTTTTAGTTTCAGA
Source organism: Magnetococcales bacterium (assembly GCA_015232405.1). Taxonomy (GTDB): domain Bacteria; phylum Pseudomonadota; class Magnetococcia; order Magnetococcales; family JADFYX01. The sequence continues at coordinate 3,028 of JADFZS010000149.1, forward strand.
TCCACACCATCATTGTGCTTGCGGATCGACCACAGCGCGGATTTTTCACGAGCAAGATAATAGCCTTGTGAATTCAAGGCCGATTGAAAAGCATCAAACAAGGCAATTTTTGGAAACTTCTGAATCCAAGTGATTCTACTGGTATCAAGCCCAGAAAAAACAATACCTTTGCCGGTTATGTTGGCAACATCTTTTACGACTTCCGATAAAGGAGCCTTGGAATAGTTGAAATTTAAAAATGCTGGTTTGCTTGCTAATACTGGCTGAGCAAGCAGAAGCGAAAGAAGTAACAACAGGTTAAGACTATATAACCCCTTTGTCCTTGCTTTTACCAAACGCACCACGGCAGCGCACATATTGTTTTTCCTCTTTTATTGCTACTTTTGCCAAACAGGATGTGTATTTAGTGATTTCATAGCCAAGTTTTTCAACTGCTACCTGATCCAAAATAATGCCTGTTTGCTCATCATCCCCGGATACCTCGAACAGAAATCCACGGCTTGTAGAATCTCCAACTATCCAGACAGTTGATGTTACAGAATTAAGTTCAAAAAACCGTAAACTATCACCACTAGCAGAACTATCCTTAGCAGCTTTTGAAGAAGATACCTCACCACCTTCCAAATCCACGCTAGAAGAGGTTTGATCAACTGCATTACTTTGTTCGGTTTCTTGGGTAATTTCTTTTTTTGCTGCGAAGGGGTTAACCCCAAAAAAGACGAGATATATAAATAGACCCACAATACCAGCAACCGGAAAGGCGAAGGCTGGGTTTCTCCAGAGGGATATTCCGACATTGGTATCAGTTACCTCATCTGTTGCGGTTGATTCGTATAGGTCAAAAACCCATTTTTTAACAACTCGATTGCGTTGGTTGATTACCTTTTTCTCGGCAAAATAAGAGTCTGCCGGATGTGTGCGAACTACATAATGGCCTTTCATCATCGGCAGAATAGAGGCAACATTATGGTGTTTATGCGCCATCTCTGCCGTTTGCCGAATCATCTCATGCAATTGGGCTAAATGTTGGCACGTTAAAACAAAATCCCAGTTGAAATGTCTGTGTATCTCAAATGCTGCCCTTATATCCGATGGCCTGTTATCATCTTTCGCCTTTTCCGGCCCTCCCGGATAATCGAATTGTCTAAAGCTACTGGCGTTAAGCTCCTTTCTCCAAATCATCTGCGCTTCATCAATAATGATAAGCGCACCATATGGAGCACGATGAAAAAATGTCTGCCATTCCGTTCTGCCTTCTGTATCCTCAGATTGCTGGTGTATCAACTCCCACTCTTCAGGAACCTTTTTATTTCCATTTTTTCCTTTTGGAAAAGCTTTCTCTAGAGCTTCCACAGCTCTATCACGATCATCTAGCCCTCTAATGTTGGTGTAGACCGTGCGACCTTTGAATGCAGCGTCAACAAAAAAATCTATCAATGCACTCGATGTCTTGTAAGAGCCACCAGGGCCGTAATATATGGTGATAGGCATAACCTAGAACCCTACAAACTTTAACAATCTACGTGTGATGTAAGCACCGATATACATGGTCAAAATCAACGGCAAATGAAAGTAGATCAACAAATTCTGTATATCTGTATCAATCGCAGACCAATATCCCTCAACACCAGCAGAATAATTCTGTGTTTGGGCTAAAGACTGTACTGCACTTATCGCAGCCTCTAAAACTTTGATGGATATGATCATGGTAAGCTTTAATAATTGCTCATATAGATAGTTGAAAGCTCCATAAATCAGGTCAAGCAACCCACCACCGAAAAAGAATGTGTAGATTGCACTGAAAAAATTATATATCGAATCGCCAATGTCGCTAAAAAATTGAGTCATATCTAACTCTTCAAGTTCCAAAATTTCATTGATTAGTTGTGTATATGTTTCGACTACATATTCACAATCTGGATACAGAATTTATTGAAAATACGAATTTAAAAACATTTTTTGGTTAAAGGCATTCGCTACGCTCACTTGTTGAGGTCGCTACGCTCCATTTTAAAGGCAGTAGAATGGAGGCTCTGCCCCCAAACCCCCGCTCAAGGGTGTGACACCCTTAAGAATCCCCGAATAAATGGGTCTGATTATGAGTTTGCTGATAAAACTTTCACACACCCGTACAGAGAATTTGCTGATATTCTGTTTTTAAAAGCCTTTTTGTATGTGTTTTTTGAAAGGCAGTTCATTACACAGAACTATTGAAAAATTTAAAAAAAGGTGAAGCGTTTTTTTTTAAATTGTCCAACAGCTCTGTTCCATTCACCTAAAGCATACAAGATTTGTTGCGTCTTTCATGTTCAGGCTTTAATCCTCTTGCTTCTTGTTTAACTGAGAATGATGAACAGCGCATTCAAAGAAGCCATGAACAGCACAAAGGCAGACAGTATTGCAAACTGATCTGCATAATCATTGAAATCCACGGTCAATGTGGTTCCAAGAACATCTACTGACCATGAAGGCAACAGGCTTTGACCGGACAGATTAGGATTGAACAGATTTTCCAGCTCTGTTTGCAGTTGATCCTGTAAATTATCAATCTGGACCTGCAATTGATCATGCTCAGTTACTACTGCATCTGATTTTGCATTGAAACCTGCTAGATTTTGGCCTGTATCTGCACCTGTCGCGACACCTGGAGTACCAACCGTTCCAAAGGTGACTTCACAGGCCGGTTGCCCCGATCCACCGCATTGACCAGCTTTCACACCATCAATTGCACTCTTGGCACTGTTGACCGCACCGATAACGCCGGACATATCAGTTGATAGGTTGTTTATGCTTGTCGTGACTTTGTTGATGTCGCTTGAAGTAGCGTTTGAAGATGGAGCAGCGCCGCCGGGTGTTCCAGGTAACGGGTCTTGATGGACGGGTTTTCCATCATTGTTTACCCAGGTATTAGGGGCAACTCTATCTCCTGTTTTCGGGGTGGAACCGTCACCATAATTGAATCCAGTAATCCTCTTGTAAACGGTGCCAGTTTCATCCCAACGAGTTTCTATATTGATAACTACCCCAGTTGACTGCCCGCCATCTTCTTTATCTACTGTGCTGTCATAAGATTCAATTACTGTTACACCAAGCCCGGTATCATCCTTAATCATCCGAGCACTACCCTGCAATTCAAGATCAGGATTGTATATAACCGGCACGTTAAATGACTGACCATCTTCTCCATAATAAGAATCTGTCGGCACATCATCACCCGGACCTATAGGATGTATCGTTCCATCACGACCCCAAGTCATAAGAGGTAAATTGCCGTTTTCGTCCGGGTACCAACAATAACCTGCCAATTCAATCAATGGTGCATCACAGTAACCAACCTGAATATCGACCACATATACTTGCCGATAAATTTCATAATAATCATTAAAATTATCATCGTTACACGGATACTGATTCGTTTTCAGAACCAAATAGTGATCATGATTCATTTGTGGAACCCAATTTGGGTCCATTAGAGATTCAATTGTTAAATCTGGACATATTTCTTTTGGATAATACGAATTAACCGCCCATTCTGGATGCTGCAACCATGTTTCAATTGGTAGCACCCTTATCACGTCTCCCCATTCCCACTCCATGCCTTCATTCGTATAATGCACATAACCGCCGGATGATTGACCATTCTGATCCATAATATCTGGCTGCATAGAATCAAGAGGCACCCCAACACCTACGATTGTTCCGCTGGCATCATAAAAACTGAACTGCAATTCATTGTCGCCATTGATGAATGAATCAAAGGCGGCTGTGATTTCTCCCCATATTTCAGCAGCATGGCCCGGTTTTGGGTTCATGCCGAAAAACAGGCAGATTATCAAAAATATTTTAATGAATTTATTTGCTTTAAATTTCATAAAAAAAACGGGGTGATTTTACACACCCCGCTCTTAGTTGTGGCTAGAACTTCAAGCCATGGTGGACACCGAGCAAACCGGCTGATATCCACCCCAGGGCTAGGAGCACCTCAGCCATTAGCCTTTACCGCTGGCACGGAACCAGGCAATGAGTCCCTTGTACACGGCAACGCCGAGCACGAACATCATGAGGGAGGCACCGACCGACTCAAACACCCCCAGGTTGGTGTCAATGGCTGCCTGCAGGGCGACCATATCCAGGGCTGCCATTGCATCTACCGGCGTCATGACGACAGCAGCAGCACCACCAAAGGCCAGCGCACCACTTGCCAGGGCTTTGGCTGGCGCTACACGAAACTTCTCCAAACATTTAAAACGATCCAACATGGTAGAACTCCTTATCTTGCTATGAAGCGTTGAAAAAGGCGCATACATGCACCGAAAAACAAACCACTGATATAAAAGGCCATGGTTCCCATCATAATCAGCGAGATTGCATCTTGATCTAGTGTGAGTACGTCAAAAATACTGTCCTCAACCCACACCGGTTGTGTGCCGTTAGCACAATCCTGAATTTGCCCCTTATTGTTAAGAGGTTGCGGAGACAACGAATCTGAACACACCAGTTTCCATGCAGCATCAGCATCCACAACATATGTAACCGCAAATACGATGATTACAACATACAGTATATTGATGAACGGAGTTCTAGAAGCCATCGTTACTCCAAAATAGTGTAATACTGTATCGTAATTACACTACACTATTACACTATTTGCTTGCCCCTGCTGCTGCTTTTTCAGGAATAAGCTTGAAATCCACAGGCTCAAACTTTGAAGCACCAAGAGCATCCTTGTCTTTTGGGTTCGCCATCTCAGTAAAACCAACCTGAGCCTTGAAAGGCTTGAACGACTTGGCAAGTACCTTTTTCTGGATATCTGCCAAAGGCGTTGAAAAATGCTCATTGTTCAGCATCTTGATTTTGTAGGTGACACCAGCAATGCCAACTGCAAAACCTTCCCCGCCCCCTTTCGGCTTCAAGTTGCCGAGAGTGTAGACGATGAAATTCTGGTAATCAGAACCCTCATAATTACCAATCCCGCTATAGTCAATACCAATAACGGTTACTTCCCTATACATGATTTGCTGCTGTGTGTCAAACATTTCATCTAACATTTACACGCTCCTATATTACATTTTGAAATTAAACTTCATTCATCACCGCTTACATTTTCACTTTTTTTGCGACTCTTAGCGGACTCAAGAGCATCATCAACCGCATTTTCAAGTAAAATTTCAGCACTCTTAGACCTTGAGCAACCAATAGTCAGCCCGACCATATCAAGCTTTTCTACAACTGACTTTGGCAGCCTAACACTAACCGAAACCTTCTTCTCTTGCGAAGACTGCTTTTCGTCCGCCATCTTTGCTACCACCTCTTTCACCCTATTTCCTGACATCGTACATCTCCTATTTCCAACCCTATATTAATTCTTACATGTTGTAAACATTATTCTTAGACAAATTTGATTATTTAGTTTACTGTAATAGTGTATTGTAATTACACTACACTATTCAGAGGCAATATGAAACTTTCCCTTACAAATCAAAAACATAACGCTAACACCTTCATAGTGCCTGTTTACACTTTTGTAAACCAAAATCGAAATATCGCCATAGTTCACGGTCTGCACTTACATCTTGCCAACCAAACCCTTTGCAACAACCCAAACTGCTGCACCAAGCCAATCCTGACAGCAACAGGCATGGGATTTACCAAATATTATCTTACAGTTATCGAGAGCCGTGAAAATCGATAACCTATTTTCCTCTTACAAAAAGGTAAAATTGATCATGGGACGGAATACGAAAGTTACTCAGGAAGACGTAGACAGAATTGCAAACGCTTTGACGGCCGCCAACAAGGAGCCAACGTTATCAGCCATCAAGGACCAACTAGGAAGCGGTAGCTTTTCAACCATCGGGCCAATGCTCAAGATTTGGAAAGATGCCAAAAAGGAAAAGGTTGATGTACCGCCAATACCTGGAGTACTTGAAGATATCGCACTTAATGCAGCAGCTTCATGCTGGGAAGAGGCTTTCAAAGAGACCAGCAAACAGATACAAGCCATGAAAGACCTGCATGCAGCTGAGAAAGTTGAAGAGAAAAAGGAGATGGAAAAAATCTTGTTGGCCATGGACGAGCTAGAAGGCAAGCTTTACAGAAAAACAGAATCCGAAGGCCACTACAAGCTGAAACACCTGCAAGCAGAGCAGTCAGAAGCAAAAGCCCAAGGCCGGATTGTCGAGCTGGAAAAAATAATCAAGAAGCTGGAGCAAAAACCAAAGCCAACAAAACGGACCAAACCCGTAAAAACCGAAGGTTCAGAAAAATCTATTGTCCCGGAACAACACCCGGACAACCCACCAACGCCGGTTATCAAACCAAAAACGTCAGCAAAGCCAAAAACAAAGACAAAAAAGAAGCCAGCACAAAAAGACATTTTTCTTGATAATCATATCAAGCAATTGACCGACAAAATGCCAAGCCCACAAGCATTCATACAGCTATGGCAGAAGAACGCGCATATTGATAAAAATGGAGAACTGACTATTTCGGGAAAGGAAGCAACTGACGATGAAAAGAAAAACTTGATTAAATGGCTTGAAGAAGAGTTAGCAGCTGAAACAGCATAATCTTTTTTGACACCAAAAGAATGGTGCTGGTGGAGATCGACGCCAGCACCATTTTTTTTATGCGAATTTTTTGTCGTTTTGACCAACACCACGATAGAAAGATGGTGGTGCAACCTCCCTCAATTCGAATGTTCTTACATGCACCGGCATTGCAACAACGTTCGGAACCGCGCTTAAATCAATTCCAATCATCTTGAAGACCTTACGAACCCGATAGAATGTAGCCCTTTTTAGTTTTTTCTTGAGATCAACGCCGGTTTTCCAAGCTTCATAGTAACCAATCAGCTCGATAGCTTTTTTTTCTGATATGATCGTTTGTCCGTCATTCAGACCAACCAAGGCACTGGCTAGATTATCACCCTCTTCAATCTCTACATCCTCAGCAGTTTTCAAAACCTCTGCATATTGGTCGAAAAACTCCTCCTTCTTGCTATCCAAAACGAAAGGAAGATAAGAGTCCTTCTGCCTCAAGAAACGAGACTTCAAACCAACCTCGAAACGTACAACACCACTATTTTCAAGCCACTTGTACAACTCCTCTACATACTTCCAATCCGATTCTGTCATGGATCTATCGTTTTTCAATAATTGGTCCAACTTCATTCCGTATTCAACGGCCTTGTTATAGCATTTTCTATATACGTATTTTGTGCCGTGTCCGGTCCTGCTTGCCGTTTTTCCTCCCCACTCGACAGTTGCCCCATTTGGGAACAAATGAGCCTTTAGGCGGTCATTCTGTGCCCCCAACCACCGCAAAAAAGGTAGTACCTGACTCTCTGACCCTAAAGAGTAGTTTCTAGTCAAATCCACCCTTGAAATATTGCAACCCTCCCACACCAAGCCCTCTTTATCAGGTTGCGGCCACCACAGTTGCAAATCATTTTTGCAGCTGAATTCTGGTAAATCCATATCCCGAAGTACCGGGTTGTAAACCTCTTCGATGCATTGTATCACGCTACTGTACCCGTAAACGTTGTCTAGCCGGTTAAAGTGGCTTGGGTTGCCGGAGACTTCCATTCTGTTACCGTCAACCTTGATTCTCAGGTTTGTGTCAAACGAACCAGGATGCTTGTATCCAGTTACAGTTGAAAATACCACCTTAGTATCTTGAATTCTTCGACGCTGAACTATGAATTCCCCAACATACCCAAGATCAGACTCAAACGTCTGATTACAGGTCAACCAATCGATATTTATCTGGTGGCTCCTCATATTTTTCTCTCCTCAGAGACTAACTTTACGTGTAACTGGCAAGTAACCTGCTGCGCAGGCCGTTTTTATGTTTCTCGGTACAAGGTCCATCTGCTTTCGTCTTCGTCGTCGCTGGCGCTCCTCCTCATCCTCAAGCAGACCGCCCCTGCATTCTATTTCAAATGTGTCACAGAAGCGTTGAAAACGAATGATGGTATATCATCAAGATTCAATTTTTTTGAGCCTGTTTTAACCCTTCTTGGATACAGGCCGGTGCCGATCCTGGCAGCGCCGGAGCAAATCAGACTCAAATGGTGCTGTTTCGTGTTGATGTACCGTCACCGCTCTAAAGCTCTTTTCTTCTTCAAATCGTCTTGAATACCAAAAATCAAATAACCAGTACACAACCCAACAAACCAATCAAGGTAGCCTATGACTATTTCCACCATTTTCGCATATTCAATTGTGAAAGTTGCTTTGATGATTGTTACCCCAACAGAAATGACGATTAGGATAGCAAAAGTGTGAACCCCACCCTTAAATATGATCTTTAAAAGCTTATAGACATTATTCACCTTAGTATCTGATATCATTTTCTATTCACTCCATTTTTACGGCCTGTTGTCCACCATTTTACTACCATGTTCTTTGGCCTTGATAGCCGCCAGTTCTGGAAAACCAGGAAGACAGGTTTCGTCCCATTCTCCATGTTGATAGACCGGAAATCCCAACTCATCAACGACCTGATCAACATCACAGCAAAGGCTTTCTATTTCCGCTACCCTATCCACCGCTTCATTAGGGTCCACATACTGCATTTGTAATCCATCGTCGGCTAATTCCTTGAAATGAATTGTCCATGATTTTCTACCGTCCATAATTCACGTCCCTATTGAGTTTTACGACTGCAAAACGGTTTCATACATCTGAACCAAGTTTTGCACTGTTTTTGTCATGTTTAATCGTCGTAAAACCCGCTTGTTAGCGTTAATGCTCAACACCTTTCACGCCGGTAACAGGGGTTCGATTCCCCTACGGGACGCCATTTTTTCAATGACTTACTCTCCACATTTTACG
>JADFZS010000014.1 GCA_015232405.1 Magnetococcales bacterium
TTTTTTCTATTACAGCAGCTAAACCAGTATGTTGCGCCATTCACATACGTCCAACTGCCGAATCTAGGTTTAATTAGTGCGACAATATATTTTTAAAAAAAGCTCTTGAGTGTGGGGTTTGCGACAGCACAACAGCCACACCCAATAAAGAACTATTTATAGCAAATATTTTGCTCTTGATATAGGGTGGGAGAGGTCATTATTTTCTTTTGCTGGTAAATCGGTGTATCTTTTGCTAGTTATTGGTCGCAAGATAATTGTTTATTCATTGTATCTCCGGTATTTATCGGGATAAAAGAGGAGAACCAAACAGTGGAAATTTCTGAACTTCTCGCCTTTAGTGTCAAAAATGGTGCATCTGACCTTCATGTCTCAGCTGGGCTACCGCCTTTAATTCGTGTCGATGGTGATATTCGCCGTATAAATGTGCCAGAACTAGATCAAGAACAGGTACATGACATGATCTATGACATAATGAACGACAAACAGAGAAAAGATTTTGAGGAGTTTTTGGAGACAGACTTCTCTTTTGAAGTACCAGGACTAGCCCGTTTTCGTGTGAACGCTTTTCATCAAAATCGTGGTGTAGCCGCTGTTTTTCGTACCATCCCTTCAGAGATATTAACTTTAGAACAGCTAAACTGCCCACCTATATTCAAAGAGTTTGCCGATACCCCCAGAGGTTTGGTTTTGGTTACTGGTCCCACAGGATCTGGCAAATCCACAACTTTGGCTGCCATGGTTGATTATAAAAACAAGAATGAATATGGTCATATTTTAACAATGGAAGATCCCATTGAATTTGTACATAAATCAAACAAATGCCTGATAAACCAGCGTGAGGTCCACAGAGATACACAGGGTTTTGACATCGCTCTACGCTCGGCTTTAAGGGAGGACCCTGACGTTATACTTGTTGGTGAAATGCGTGATTTGGAGACAATCCGTCTGGCACTCTCAGCAGCGGAGACAGGCCATCTTGTACTAGGTACACTACACACAACCTCAGCGGCAAAAACTGTAGATAGGATGGTGGATGTCTTTCCAGCAGCCGAAAAAGATATGATCAGAACCATGTTATCTGAATCCCTGCGAGCAGTTATCTCCCAAAACTTATTAAAGAAAAAGGGTGGGGGACGAGTAGCAGCCCATGAGATAATGGTTGGCACTTCAGCTATACGAAATTTAATAAGAGAGAATAAAATTCCCCAGATGTACTCAGCAATCCAGACCGGACGTAAAGATGGTATGGTGACTTTGGAACAGAGCTTGCAAGCATTGCTTAGCGATGGACTTATAACAAAGCAAGCTGCCAGAGAGAAAGCCAATATCAAATCTGCGTTTAACTAGTTTATATGTTTGATTATATTGGTAAAGAACATCTCTTTGGAGTTGACAGTTTCAATCATTTATTGTTGATTGCAAGGAATATTTCTTATGAAAAAGTCAGTAATTAGTAGAGGTTTAACAGCCATGATATTGGCGGTGGCTCTTGCAGGCTGCTCTAGCTCATCTCCTTTGGGTAAGTTGATGCCTTTCTCAAAGCCGGAAGCTCCCAAGGCTGCTGCACCAGTTCTGCCAAATGCACCAGCTAAAATCAGTATGGATGTGGATCTTATTAGAATGAGCCATGCAGTTGCTGACGCATTGGTTGCTGAGTTGAGAAAAAACCATCCGTCATTTCATCAACGCAAACCAATATTGGTTACTACCTTTGTCAGTCGTAGTGATCTTGACAGCTCTTCGGAACTGGGTGTATTGATCTCTGACCATGTTGGATCACGTTTTACCCAACAGGGTTATCGGGTTGTAGAGCCGAGACTGCGTAATAACATGGCTATTCGTAAAGGCATGGGTGAGTTTATCCTTTCCCGGGATATTGCAAAATTATCTCCAGATAATAAAGCTTATGCAGTTGTGGTTGGTAACTACACTGAGACCAAATCCATCCTGGACTTTACTGCCCGTATGATTCAGATAAAAGATCGTCAGGTTTTGGCATCAGTTGATGCTAAAATTCCGCTAGGCATTGATATTCGTGATCTGTTGATGGCTCAAGGTGGTGGTATCTCTATGACGATTGTAAATCAGTAATTGTGGAGCAAAGCCCCATGAACGGTATGAATAAATCTCTTCTGGTTGCGTTTGCCACAGTGATGTTGGTTACTGGTTGTACAAAATCACCGGAACCTTATCCAATGGTCTCTCAGCCACTAAACGGGCCGACAACCCTGGATATGCAGGGTCAGGCTCAACAGGCTGCCGACTCTATGTTACATGGCATTGCGGGTAAATTCCGTATGAATGGGCAGAAAATTTTGCCAGCCAGTTTTGTTGATGAGCGGGATATGGATAAAACCACCCCTTTCGGAAGATTGCTCTCACGGCAGTTTTCCAACCGCTTTACCCAAGCTGGTTATTCTATGCTTGAGATCAAGCTAAGAAAAAATATTCTTCTTGAGAAAGGTCATGGGCAGTTGATATTAACCCGTGAGTTGGAAAAAATTCGTGATGCACACGATGTATATGCTGTTTTAGCTGGCAGTTATGTCACCAGCCAAAACCGGATTTTCATATCGGCCCAATTGATAAGGCTGGCTGATGGTGTAACAATTGCGGCTAACGATTTTGATATGCCACTTTCAAGAGATTTAAGATCACTATTAGTACAGTAGATTGGTCAATTATTAATTTGCGAAAAAAGCCCGGATATATCATAACGAGATATCCGGGCTTTTTTGTGTTGTAACGTTGTGTATCAGTGGTGAACCTGTTAAATTGATTGGTTGGTTGTATAGCATCTCTAAACCTTTGAAAGCCAAAATATGTCAACAACAAAAAAACATATCCCGGAAACATTGATTTTGGGAAATGACAGCATTGATTCTGAGCATGATGTGCTGTTCTCTCTGTTTGATAAAATTCAAAATGCTCTGGATAATAGTAATTATATGTTTGATTTTGAAGAGATCATTGGTGAATTGGTCTCTTATGTCTCCTTCCATTTTAAAAATGAGGAGAAATTGATGACAAAATTGGGCTATCCCAACCAGTTATGGCACAAAAAACAGCACAATTTAATGAAAGCCCATGTGCACGGATATCTTTACCGATTTAAGTCCGACAAAGAGTCCCAAAAAAATATTGCTATTGATATCAATGATTTTATCAAAACATGGCTCATTAATCATATTGCCAAAGAGGATATGACTTTTGCCAACTATATGAAGTAGCTTTTTATGTCATGAATATATTTGCAGTGCATAAAGGCTCTTATTAAATTACCCCTAAACAAACTGTCATTTACTGCTACACCATCTTTGCCAAAGTTTACGGTAGTTCTCTTCTACCTCTTTGCAATAGGTTTGCGAATTACCCAATACAGAATTATTAAAACGGTTACGCAACTCAAAGCGCAACTTTTTTAAGTTATCCATATCTTTGATATTTTGTTCGGCCTTGTCAAAAAAGTCAGCTCTATTTTTGGCTCGCCAACCATCCAACCCCAACACATGTAAAACAGATGCACATACCCGTAAACGAGTGTCATTTTCACAAGTTAAGACAGGAACCCCCATCCATAATGACTCTATGGCTGTCATACCTCCGGCATGGGGAAATGGATCCAACATTATATCTATGTTTTCGTGAGCTTTTTGATGTTCAAAAGGAGTGGTCCCACCCATAAATATAAGGCGTTTTGGTGAGATGCCGTGTTGTTGGAAAATATCTGCTATATGTTTGGCGGTGGTTGGGCAATCAAGGGTTTTTTGTTTTAGCAGTAGTTTGGCACTGGGTATAAGATGTAACAAATCAGCCCATAATTCATATACTTTAGGAGTGTTTTTTTCCAGACGGTTGAATGCTCCAAAAGTAATATAACCATTTTTAAAAACTGGTGGAGGGGTAACGTCAGGAAATGGAACATCCAAGTTATAATGAGCAATACAAGATAGATCAACTATCTCCTCGGTATATTTAGAGCGGAAAGATAAAGGAATCACAACAGGGTCGGCAAAGATATAATCCATTGCTTTCATGCCGGTTCCTAATGGATACCCCCATGCACTAATTATGATAGGGGCTGGTTTGTAGGCATAGGTTAATAGTCGGCTGCCATCCATATGCCCTGTTAGGTCAACAAGGATATCTATTTTATCCTTATGAATCTGATTTGCCAACTCCACATCACTTAATTCGCAGATATTCAACCATTTAGTTGATTTTGCTTTTAATTTTATAGTTAGGCTATCCTCATCTTTTTTTCCAACATAGCAGAATATTTCAAATTTTTCTGAATTATGATTCAATATCACAGGCCCAAACATATTTGCCGCTGAGTGATATTTAAAATAAGATCCAGCATAGCCAATGCGTAATTTTTTTTCGGGGTCTGGGGTGTTTGATAAATTTAGCCAGGAAGCCTGTAAATGTTCGGCAAATTTTTTATTCCAGCTCTGCCTTTCCCTCATAAACAGGTCTGATTTTATGTCAGAATCCAGATCTATACAGTAGATAAGATTGGTATGTGCATTTACAAAATAAGGGTCAATCGATAGGGCTTTTTGATAACATTCCGTAGCTTCATGCAATCTGTTTTGTTGATTTTTAACCAGACCAAGATTGTAATAGATCTCAGCTATATTGGGGTTTATTGAAATCGCCTTTTTATATTGAGTTTCAGCCTCTTCAAGTTTCTCTTGATCTTTAAAGATATTGCCAAGGTTGCCATAGGCATCTGTAGAGTCAGGATTAATTGCAATTAATTCTTGGTAAATATCTATCGCATTATCTAGCTTACCTTGATCTTTTAAACAGATACCAAGCCTTATGTAAGCTGCTGAATACTCCTTGTTAATAGAGATGACTTTTTGATAACTAATAACTGCTTCATCCAGTTTTTTTTGTTCTTGCAGCACAAAGCCAAGGTTATAGTGGGCATCTTCATAATTGGGTTTAATTTGTATAGCTTTTTGTAAGTATACTATTGCTTCATTTAAGCTGCCTTTTTCTCTTAGTGCATTACCAAGGCTGTTATAGGCTTCTGCATAGTCTGGCTGTATTTGAATTGCTTTTTGTTGAACTTTAATAGTTGCATCGATTTGTGATAACGGATAAAGGGAGGTTCCCAAATTATAATAAAGCCAGGCTTTATTATCATCTATGGCAATGGCTTTTTGAAACATCTCTACTGCTAGTTCATGGTTTTTGAAATTTTGCGCAATTAACCCTAGTAAATTTATAGCATAGATATAGTTAGGAGATACTTTAACAATTGCAGTACAGATTCGATCTGCTTCAACGAAGCGTTTAGCACTATAATGTTGCAGTGCTATATTATATGCCTCATCAACAGTTATTTGTCTATTGGGTTTCACATCTTTCATATGCCAAAATTCATGTTATTTGCTTGACTTAAAGTAACATTGTCAAAGTCAATCAGGTGTCATAAATTATTATAGAAGGTCAAAAAAAGCTTGTATCTAATTACATAAAAAAACTATTAACTTTTAAAGATCACTCCCCCTTTTCCACCAGTCCTATAATCACCCTTCCTTTATGTTGGATATCTAACAATTTATGACCATTGATCCCGCAGTAGGCTGGCAGGTCATTTACAAAAGCCGGATCCGTTGCTTGTATCTCTATGGTTTGACCTTTTTCAAGGTCGAGCATAGCGGCATCTGTGCGGTAGATTGGTAGGGGGCAGAGTAGATTTTTTACATTTAATATTTTATCTGGGGAGGATTTGCTATTATCAGACATGCCACTCTTTTAACACCTCATGGGCCGGCATTGGGACAACAGTGAAGGTTTGGCTTTGATCTTTGCCTTCAACCACCATTGTTACCTCCGGGTGGTTTTTACCTTTACCATAACGGGCTGCCACTCGACAGGCCAGTTTTAGCTCTTCTTGGTTTGGCTCTCCCTCCACCAGAGTAAAAGGACCGGGTAGATTTTTGGCTCTTATGGTTAGACGACCTGCTTTAAAACCTGATAAAAAATTATTTTCTGACTCATCTCTACCGATTATAACTTTAAAGCTCTCATTTGGTCTTATGTGCCTACCAGCTTTTAAAAGTACAATATCCTCCATACTGTACTCTTTGTTTTGGCGATTGTTCCAAAGATCTTGCAACTTACGGGAGTAGCTCTCATCAGTTAGAAAACAGCATCCACCCGCAGGAGTAGGATAGTCGGTCAGGTTATATGAATCTGCCAGTGCCATCTGGGGTTTACGGCTACGTCCCGTGAAATTTTTTAGTTTTTTTCTATCAACCCAGCCTTTTTTTTCCGGTTCGGTCTCTGGCATATATTGGGCAGATAGAGGACGTAGTAGCCAACCTTTTACTCCTGCATCACGGTCGATAACAGGAAAAGTATCTTTACGTTGGCTCATGGGTCTCTGACCCATAACCTCACCAGTAAAAATAAAGTCGAAGCCTAACTTTTCTTTAAGCTCCCAAGCTTTTTGCACCATAAAAATTTTACAATCCAAGCAGGGGTTCAGGTTTTTACCATAGCCATGTTTTGGGTTGGTGACAATACGGACATAATCTTCTGAAATATCCACCATATGGAGCTTTACCCCCAAGTTTTGGGCAGCATGGAGGGCGTCATGTCGAGGGGGAGGAGCACCTTTTTTGGGGTTGCGGATTGCTCCGGTATGGCTTTGAATACAAAAACCTGTGTGAAAGTTGACGCAGGCGACCTCTATACCCTGTTCTTGTAAAACTTTTACTGCCAAGCTACTGTCCAACCCACCTGATAATAGACCCAATGCCCGTATAGGTTTAGATGCATCCCTGCATCTTTCTTCACTCATAACTACATCCTTTAAACTTTTTTAAAATATTTCAAATAAACAGTTCGATCTGTTTTTATTTGTTAAATTAAATCCAACGTGCAGCATCCAAAGCGTGATAGGTAAGGATAAGGTCTGCACCAGCCCTTTTAAATCCTGTTAGGGTTTCGAGTACCACCCCTTTTTCATCTATCCAACCCTGGTTGGCAGCTGCTTTTACCATGGCATATTCGCCACTTACATTATACACAGCCAAAGGTAGATCATAGTTGTTTTTGAGGTCACGAACGATATCCATAAAAGCCAAACCGGGCTTTACCATCAACATATCTGCCCCTTGTTCCAGGTCCAAGGCCGCCTCACGTAGTGCCTCAAGACGGTTGGCAGAGTCCATTTGATATGCCCTTCTATCACCAAAAGAGGGGGTGTTCTCGGCAGCTTCACGGAATGGGCCGTAGTATGCTGAAGAGTATTTTACAGCATAGGATAAAATTGGAATTTCCTCATATCCTGCCTCATCCAGTGCCCGACGGATGGCCTCTATCATACCATCCATCATGCCGGATGGGGCCACCATATCTACCCCTGCTTGGGCCTGAGCCACCGCTGCTTCACCCAGAAGGGTAAGAGTGGCGTCATTATCGACACTGTTACCTTTAATTGGCCCACAATGACCATGATCGGTATATTCACAAAAACAGGTGTCCGCAATCACAAAAAGATCCGGCAAAGCTGTTTTTATTTCACGGATGGCCTTTTGCACAATTCCGTCAGAATCCCTAGCATCACTACCTGTAGCATCTTTACTATCGGGAATACCGAATAGAATAATACCACCCAAACCCAGCTTTTCAGCCTGAGATGCCACCTCAATAGCTTTGTCAATGGAGAGTTGATCTACCCCTGGCATTGATATAACAGGTTTTTTAATGTTTTTGCCGGGGACAATAAAAAGGGGAAGAATAAGATCTTCACAACGCAGATGATTCTCTCTCACCATTCTACGAATTGCCGGGTTTTTACGTAGACGACGGGGTCGGTGTATTAGCCTGTTTTTAGCCATCACTTAAAAATATCTCACATTAGTATTTGATGTTTATAGGGTGGTCATCACTGTGCCAAGTGTCAAATATAGCAAATATTTGGTTCAAGTGATCTTTTTATAATCGGGTTTAAAAAATATAGCAATGAAGTAGGGTCTGTTTTTACTCAAGATAAAAATAATTTACAAAAACAAGAGATACTTGATACAACAAAAAAAGCAACGTTGATTTATAAAATTTATTGTTATATCAATGAGTAATTCAATGTGTCTTCATTTGCTCGTTATCTGTTGAAAGATAATATCAACAAGATCCACCATATTTTCATTCCTCTTTTTTAGTCCACCAAATTCTCCTTGGTAATTGATGGGTAGTTGTTGTACTTTTGGGGGGTTGTTACATTTAGATGAGTAGGGCACAAAGCTTTTACTTTTGTTTGTGATGGTTTTCATAACTTTGAGAGACAATATCAACTATGACTTTGACAATTGGCGATAGACTGCTAGCTGCTGGCAATACCGATGTTGGATGTGTAAGAACTCTCAATGAAGATAATTATTTTGTTGATGATAAGTTGGGACTTCTGATTATTGCAGATGGTATGGGAGGGCATTCGGCAGGAGAGGTTGCCAGTGCTCAGGTTATTGCATCTGTACGGGAATCTCTAAAAAAATCAATTAAATCTGCATCCAAAGAGACGATCCTTGCAGCCCAACAAAGTATGGGAGATGGTGGTAATGTTGATGATGAGGCAACTTTAGATGATATTCCCAACCCGGTTGTGGCAATGTTACGGGATGCTTCAAATGCTGCCAACACTGCTATCAACAATATAAACCGGGAGCATCAGCACGGTGAAGGAACCGGAATGGGTTCCACTTTAGTTGGTTTGTGGCTGCCAAGTTTCAGTGAGGTACCTGTGGCTTTTCATGTAGGGGATAGCAGACTTTATCACTACAGCAAAAATGGTTTAACCCAGGTTACCCAAGACCACTCCATGTACCAAAGATGGGTTAATCTTGGTAGTAAGGGTCCTGCTCCAGCACAAAACATCCTACTGCAAGCGGTGGGTCCATCGGAACATATTACCCCAGACATAAATTTTAAGGAGATGGAAAAAGGTGATGTCGTTCTTCTATGTTCAGATGGATTAACAGGCATGGTATCAACCAAAGCTATCGAAAAAGTTTTAGCAACAGCTAATGAATATAATTTGGATTCCGTTGTGGATCTTTTAATCGAGTTGGCCAGAAATGGTGGTGGCAAGGATAATATATCTGTAATTGTTGGCTGTTTTGTGAAGTAGATTATCAAATATCAGGTAAAAAAGCTAATTAGCCCTATAAAAAAACAGGGTTGATTAGCAGAGGTTGAAACTTGGATATTTTATAAATGTGTGTATGAGGGTGTTATGCAGGTAAATAAAAAGCTAGCAATAATGTTTGCTGATATTGAAGGAAGTACCAAGCTTTACGAGACCATTGGTGATACCAAAGCCCGTGAGTTAACTTCTGGCTGCATTGATCTACTCTCTAGAATTGCAAGTGATAACCAAGGGGTGGTTATCAAGACTATTGGTGACGAGGTTATGTGCACCTTTCCCTCTGCTGATAAAGCAGCCCAGGCAGCTGTGCAGATGCAGGAGGAGGTAGCAGAAAATGCTGAAGAGTGGGGTTCGCCTTTAAGGATCCGAATTGGTTTTCATTTTGGTGATGTTATAGAAGAGAACAACGATGTATTTGGTGATGCCGTTAATCTGTCTGCCCGTATGGCATCCCAAGCCAAGGGAGACCAGATAATCACCACTGGTGAAACCTTGGATGTAATGAGCCCTCATCTCTCATGTGATGGTCGGGAGCTTATTCAAGTAAAAGTCAAAGGTAAGTCCGACCCTGTAAGAATTTGTGAACTGACCTGGGGTGAAGAGGAGGAGCTGACCATAATGGGGGGGATGGATACGGTTCCCAATCCTATGCAAAAGAAAAGTACTCTTAAGGTCTCTTTTGGTGGAAAAGAGGTAATTGTTGAAGAGGTCAACCCTGTAGTAACATTGGGACGGGGTAAAACCAACACTTTTGTCGTGCCTGATAGTATGTCATCACGTAATCATTCCAAAATTGAGTATAGGCGTGGGCGTATATATCTGGTGGACCAAAGCACCAATGGTACTTACATTACTCCTAACGGGGGGCAGACTGTTATTATTCACCAGGATGAACATATAATGAGTGGATCAGGTGTTATCGGTTTGGGACATGATGTTAACGCTGCCGATAATCTGGCAATTCACTACCGTATATAAAACAGTTGTCACTAGACTTGTGAAAAGCTTTTTTTGTTGAATGTTAAAAATTGCCCTAAATGTTGGGCTATTTTTTTGCGTGAAAAGAGGATCGAGCCAGAGGGTGGCTTTCTACTCTTTGAAAACCCATTTTACGGGCTATTTTGTCAAATTCACTGAACTCTTCTGGGGACCAATAACGGATTACCGGGTGGTGGGTTATGCTTGGGCGTAGATATTGACCAATGGTTAGATAGATTACTCCTACTTGGCGAAGATCTTCCAAAACCTCTATCACCTCATCTTTATTCTCTCCCAATCCCAACATAATTCCACTTTTTGCGGTTATTTCATCGCCAGCTAAAGCGGCCTGTTTTAGTACTTGCAGGGAGTAGCTGTAGTTGGCAGCAGGACGTACCTTGGGATATAGCCTGGGAACGGTCTCTATGTTATGGTTGAATACCTCCGGTTTTTCTTGCAAGACCAGTTGTAACGCACCCTCTTTATCACGAAAATCCGGGGTAAGTACCTCAATTGTTGGGGCCGATTTTAATTTGCGCAGTTCTTTGATGCAGTCGGCAAAATGACCAGCACCACCATCGTCAAGATCATCACGGTCCACCGATGTTATAACTACATGTTGCAAACCCATTGCGTGAGCTGCTTTGGCTAAACGTCCAGGTTCGTCGGGGTCGATGGGTCCGGGGCGTCCTGTTGTGACATCACAAAAACTGCAATGACGTGTGCATATATTGCCAAGTATCATAAAGGCTGCCGCTCCCTCATGCCAGCACTGACCAACATTGGGACAGGAGGCAGCCTCACATACTGTGTGCAGCGTGTGCTTTTGGACTATTTTTCTTGTTTTTAGATATTCTGGAGAGGAGGGGGCTTTAACTTTTAGCCATTTTGGCTTACCACCTAGCTCAGATTTTTTATGCTTTACAGACATGTTCCCAGGTTTTAGTGATCAATGAAAGAGGCATCTTTACTCTTCATCACTAACTTCATCTACTCCGATTTTAATAAAAAATTTCTTGCGGATTTTTTCATCATAAGCTTTCCATTTTAAATGGGATAGCTCGGCATCATCTTTTCCTGATAAAAATCCCAGTGGAATAGCAAAGCCACCAGCATTACTCTTGCCACCACCATAATAAGAACCGCTCTCAGTCTTGCCCAAAGAGTCCTTTAAAAAGCTGTCTGGTCCCAAGGCAACTTCAGTGGTTCGCAGTGAACCGTTTATGGACTCCCCGCCATGGGAGTGGCTCACCATACCATAGACAACTGCGGTATGAACAGTTGCCTCGGTCAAAAGAAAATCTGCTGCTTGGGGTATAGCATCTCTATCACTGGAGCGCAGATAACCAATACCGGAAAAACAGTACCCCTCTCTTATAACCCTGTTTTCCAACGCCATACGGATTATCTCCATCACCCGGTGGCTTCGTTGTTGATGTAAAATCTCCATCAGCAGTTCATTGTCTATATATGGTTGGAGAAAGGCCGCGGCAGTAAAATCAAGGGGGAGGGCGGTTATCATGGAACCTGTTTCACTAATGATACCGTGCATCAAGGCGGTGGCTAAACGGCGATGTTCCGGTTTTGAGCTTTTTAACTCCAACGCTCCATGGCTGATATAATCAGTCAAAATTGAGGCACAGGCTCCCACAACCCGAATATCTTGATAAAGTGGTTTTAAGCGGTCTTGTTTGGCGTGATGATCAATAACTGCAATGGATGGAACACCTGCTGCATCAAGGCGGTCCACAAGGTTCACCGTTGTACCTTGGTTGTCAACAAAAACAGCACCATCAAATTGTCCTGAGGGAATTGGCCCCTGACCCCATTCGGTAAGGTCGATATCCAACAGGTTGATCATGGCGATGTTCTCTTGATGGCTTACCCTGCCACCATATACCATGTCTGTCTCAATACCTCTCTCTTCTGCGATCAGGCGATAGGCAAAAGCACAAGAAATTGCATCTGGGTCGGGAAAATCCTGCAATATTATTGCATGTCTTTCACCCTCTCTTCCTTCAAGTAGAGAGAGAAACGATTCTGCTTGTTTGCTTGTATCTTCCATATTAACCATATTCCTCGTTTAACTCCTCCTAGCCAAAGAGTACCTTTTTATGGTTTTTATTTCCAGGCAAATTTACAATATATTCGCTAACTTACGATAAAGATGTCGGCTATGTCTTCTCTCCTGTTGTCGACGGCAAACAATGTTCCTGTTATTGTTTTAGGCCAATTAGTTGATAAATAGCCTATCCGGGCAAAAAAGTTGATAGCCAACAAAGAGCAATAAATCCATCTTTTATATTTATCGACAGCTACTGTTTTGGGTTAAAGTCTTTTGTTATCTAGATAAAACATTGTTAGCAGGAATAAAAAATGAACCCCAAGGTCGATGTTGGACAGTCAATTCGCTTTTTGCTGCTGTTATCGGTAGTTTTTTTTACTTTTTCTGGTTGTGTAACTTTAGATCGCCGGCAACTGGCTCGTGATGTTGCTCATGGGGGTGGGTTACAGGCTAACATTATTAAAACCGATTTTTTTGATATTATGTCTTACGGTCGTTTTGGTAGAACCAACAAAGCTTTAACAGTATATATAGAGGGGGATGGTATGGCCTGGATAAACCGCCATACTCTATCAAAAGATCCAACACCAAGAGACCCTCTGGCCTTGAAATTGGCTGTTTTGGATCCAGTTGCAAATGTCGCTTATCTAGGTCGCCCTTGCCAGTATGTGGAGAGTCACCAGAGAAGAAACTGCAACTCTAGCTATTGGTCAAAAGCCCGTTTTAGTGAAGAGGTTGTTGTTGCCACCAACCAAGCAATTGAGCAGCTGAAAAAGAGAGCTAATGCTACCTCCATCAATATAGTTGGTTATTCCGGTGGTGGAGGGGTCGGAATGTTGGTTGCAGCAAGACGTAACGATGTTGACAGTGTTCGTACTATTGCTGGTAATTTGGATCATGCTGCTTTTACCTCACACCATAAAGTAACTTCTTTAACTGGCTCTTTAAACCCCATAGATGAAGTAAATAAACTCAATAAAATTGCTCAGCTACATTTTGTCGGAGGTAAAGATAAAATCATCCCAACATTCATTGCAGATGGTTTTGTTGCTGCCTTGGGTGATAAATCCTGTGCGCAAGTGGTGGTGATGATTGGTATGAAACATAATGATAGTTGGGATAAATTGTGGCTAAGGATGTTGCAGCAATCATTTCCTGAATGTAACATGGTGAAAAATTGATGATTACCGTCTATTGTGAGGGGTGTTGTGAATAGACAAATTATATTTATCTCTTTTTTGTTGCCATTGAGTCTAGCTTTTTTGCTGGTTTTCTCAACTACCCCTCTGGGGGCCGACCCAGGCAAGCAATTTAAAAATGAAGATACTATAGAACATGAGCTGGATAATTTTAAAAAGAATACCTGGGGTATAAAAAATCGGCAGTGGGGAGCGCAAAATATACCATCGTATAGCAGACCTTTTACCATAAGATATTTTGATGATTGGGAGATTGAGTGTTTAGATGATCATGGCTGTTTGGCTGCCCATAAGGTATATTTGGATAGTGGTCGGCAGCTTATGCTGTTGAGTGTTAAAATTTCAGATAATGGTGAACCGCCATTGATTACCCTTGTGCTACCGTTGGGATTTTATCTGCCGGATCAAGTGCGTATGTATATGGGGGCAAACAGCGTTTATCATAAGTTCACCGTTCAACATTGTATCGACAAGGTTTGTGTTGCTCTGGCGGATAACCCCTCACGGTTGATACATGTATTAACGCAAAAAGAGGATGAAAAGGCTGCTGTAGTTTTGCAAAAGCTAAACCGGAACAAACTTTTTGTGATAAATTTTTCACGCAGAGGTTTTACAGAATCATATGCTTATCTAAAAGCTGGTGAAGATAAACGCTGGCATGATTAATCATAGACTACGTACTGTTGGGGGGGAGATGCCATGGCTAGACGTACAGACCATTCTAGAGATGAACTGTCTGATTTGATATTAGATGAGGCACAAAAAATAATTGAAGACAAAGGTGTCGCAGCTTTAACTGCACGAAGCATAGCCTCCGCAATTGGCTATTCCCCCGGTACTCTATATAACCTATATGCAAATATCGACGAAATTATTCTCCATTTAAACAGAAGAACCATGGACGATTTGCAGCAAAAGCTATCTGATGCTGTGCATAAGAGCAGCAGTGGTCGGGCCAAGCTGGACAAGTTGATAACCACCTATCTAAAATATAATAAAAATTCCCGTCAGCGTTGGAATCTGCTTTTTGAACATCGTCTACCCCCCGATCAGACTCTACCAAAATGGTACAAAAAAAGTTTAAACCAGCTTTTGGACCTGTTAGCTGATACCATCAAGACACTTCTGCCAGATTGCGGCAATAAAGAGGTCAAGCACAGTGCCAGGGTGATATGGAGCGGCCTATACGGTGTCTGCTCATTGGTGCAAGCAAATAATTTAACCGATGTTTCGGCAAAATCGGTGGATGAGATGGCAAGATCTCTGGTTTATAACTATATCTCAGGTTTAAAACGGTCGGGAGCTTAAAAGAGCCTGTTTAATCTCATATAAAACAGTCTGCTCTTCTTCACGATTTAGTGCCTCCTTTAGTAGCTCTATGGCTAGGTTTGTGGCTATTTGCCCTAAACCCCAAGCTGCATGACCCCTGACCATCGGGTTTTCATCGGTAAACAGATGTTTTAAGGCAGGTAGAGCTGCAATATCACCCCAGTTACCCAGGGCTATGGCTAGATTGCGCATAAATTTTATTCTTCCGCTTCTTTTTATTGCCGATTTTTTAAATGTGCTGCGAAATTGATCTTCGTCCAAAAAGGCAAAATCCAGAAGTTTAGGAGCGGTGAGAACAGGTCGTGGTTTAAATGCAGCATCCTCACTATAGGGGGCAAAACGGTTCCATGGGCATACTGTCAAGCAGTCATCACAACCAAAAACCCTGTTACCCATGGCTTTGCGGTGTTTGTGGGGAATTGGGGCTGCAGACTCTATGGTCATATAGGCTAGGCACTCTCTAGCATCAAGCTGCCATGGGGTATCCAGGGCTTTAGTGGGGCAGGCTTTTTGGCAACGGTCGCAACTGCCACAGTGCTCTTTTCCCGGTTGGTCGGGGGGGAGATCAAGGTCTAAAAAAAACTCAGCCAAAAAAAGCCAGCAGCCGTAGCGACGATTTACCAATAAACAGTTTTTACCTTGCCAGCCAAGTCCAGCATTAGCTGCAATGGGTTTTTCTAGCAGTGGGGCGGTATCGACAAAAATTCTGCCGTTGATTTTTCGCCCCAGTAGCTCCTCCACCTTCCTCGCCAGTTTTTTCAACTTTTTTTTGATATAGTCTTGATATTCGTTGTTTCTAGCGTAGGCGGAGACACCCATAGCAGCTGGATCAGAAAGATAGGGGCTATCTTTGCCAAGGGGACGGTAGTTTACCCCTAATACCATTATAGATCCCAAACCTGCCATGAGCATGTTGGGATCTTGCCGTTTTTCTGGGTTTTTTGCCATCCACTCCATATCCCCGTGGGAACCTTTATTCAACCATTTTGTCAGATGTTCAGCTTGTGGTGGTCTGTGTGGTGGAGCAAAAGCGACCGGATCAAACCCCTCATCCAAAGCGATTCTTCTTAACTGCTCTTTTAGTTTTGCTCTATGGTTGTTAGAATGGGGCAATTTAGGGTATCCGTTGTTTTGTTAATTTAAATTTAAATGAGTTCAAATATTATCATGTCTGATCCCAGTCCGGTATCTTTAGAACCACTGTATGAACTTTCTGACGAACAGTTGGATAGTCGAATTCAAAAGGCAAAAGCTACTTTAGGTGACTCCTGTGTCATCTTGGGGCATCACTATCAAAGAGAAGAGGTATATAAATATGCCGACTTCACTGGTGACTCCTTAAAACTCGCCCGTTTGGCTTCCCAAAGGCCAGATGCCAAGGTGATCGTTTTTTGTGGTGTCCATTTTATGGCTGAGGTGGCTGATATTCTCTCTACCCCTGAGCAGGTAGCTGTACTGCCAGATATGGCTGCTGGTTGTTCAATGGCTGATATGGCTGATCTCCCTTCGGTTGAGGCAGCTTGGCAGGCTATTGGCGAGGTTATAGATGTGGAGAACATGGTCACCCCGGTTACATATGTCAACTCCATGGCAGATCTAAAGGGTTTTTGCGGTGATCATGGGGGTACTGTCTGTACCTCATCAAATGCCAAAAAAATTCTCGCCTGGGCATTTGAACAAAGAGAGAAGGTACTGTTTTTTCCTGATCAACATCTAGGTCGCAACAGTGCTGTTGCCATGGGAGTAGAGCTTGACGAGATGGTTCTCTGGAAACCAACCGAGCCTAACGGCGGTTTGACTCCTCAGCAGATAAAAGATGCCAAGGTGATATTATGGGACGGTTTTTGTTCGGTGCATCAGATGTTTCAACCAGCCCATATAGACCACTTCCGAAAGCAGATTCCCGGCATTCAAATAACGGTACATCCAGAATCTAGCTATGAAGTATGTATAAAAGCAGACCATTTAGGTTCCACCGAGCAGATTCAATCGGCGGTTCGTGAATCACCATCTGGCAGTAAATGGGCAATAGGTACTGAGCTTAATCTGGTTAATCGCCTAAAACATGAGATGCCGGACAAAGAGATCCATTTTCTCTGTCCCACCATCTGCATGTGCTCAACAATGTTCCGCATTGATACCCAGCATCTTTGTTGGACCCTGGAAAATCTGGTGGCTGGAAATATTGTCAACCCAATATCGGTTCCTCCAGCTGTGGCAACATCTGCCAAAAAAGCTTTGGATCGAATGTTAAGTGTTATGTGAGTATTTTAGTCGATGGCTACTCTTCTGGAAAAAGCTATAGCCTTAGCTGTTGCAGGACATGCCGGGCAGGTTGACAAGGCCAACCAACCCTATATCCTCCATCCGCTACGCATAATGATGCGAATGCGTGATGAAACCGCCAGAGTAGTTGCCGTATTACACGACTTGGTTGAAGATACCGACGCCACCTTTGATGATCTGCGCAAAGCTGGTTTTTCTGAACAGGTAATCGATGCCCTGGACCACCTTACCCATCGGGAGTCTGAGGATTATGAGAGCTATATTCTTCGCATAAAGAAAAACTCTTTAGCCCGTTATGTAAAGCTTAGAGATTTGGAAGATAATATGGATATCCGTCGTTTAGATCACAGCCCTAGTGAGAGAGATTGGCGGCGTTTAAAAAAATATCGTCTGGCTTGGTCGGTATTAAACGATCTTCCTGAAGGCGGGTAGTCTTATATGAGCAGCAAGGTTTTTCGGGACGCAGTACACAACATGATCTCCCTCCATAGGGAGCGTAAAGAGGCTGCTGCCGACCCTACGGAGTGGGGTGATGCCATGCTCTTGGATCTTATTGACACCCAAGAGTTGCAAAGGTTGCGTCGTATTCGACAACTTGGCCCGGCCCATATGGTCTACCCCTCAGCAGAACATTCACGTTTTTCCCACGCCCTTGGTACAATGCATCTGGCAAAGCGCATTTTACGAACCCTGCCTCTGGCTGATGGTAGGTTGTTGGATAAGGAGCTTATGCTGGCGGTTAAGGTGGCGGCTCTTTTCCATGATGTTGGTCACGGACCATATTCCCATGTTTTTGAACATCTAATGCCGGGTATTGAAAACCATGAAGTTTGGGGATGGCGTATACTAGCCGGTGAGGGCAACCCCAGAGATGTAATCATAAAACATTGCCACCGTTTAAAAATTGATGGGGATGGATTTTTTGCCCAACTGCAAGGTATATGGGGCCACAATCCACCCCAAGGTGAGGTCCACTTGGGTAAGCAGATAATATCCAGCCAACTGGATGCCGACAGGATGGACTATCTGTTGCGAGATGCCTGTTTTACCGGGGTGTCATACGGTAGCTACGATCTGGAGTGGTTGCTCCATAGTCTACGGGCCGAACAGGTTGATGGTTCTTTGCGGTTATGTGTGGATTTGGCAAAAGGTCCGGTTGCTTTAGAGAGTTATATCTCAGCCCGTGACCATATGTATCGTCAGGTATATGACCATAAAACTGTCCGGGCATATGAGGCGTTGTTGATCCATATTTTTCAGCTGCTTGTCTGGATTAAAAAAGTCGATGGATCTTGGCCTCCGGGAATGCCAAATCAGATGGCGGGTTTTTTAAACGGTGTATTAAGTCCAGAGCAAAAGCCGGAATTAAGTGACTATTTAGCTCTGGATGACACCCTATTTGATTTCTGCTTTGGTCAGTGGGCAGTTTTAAAACCCCAATCGGCTGGACAGGCTGAATTGCGTTGGAAATGTTCCCTATTTCGTGATCGTCAACCTGTATACAGGCGAGTATTCTGGCAGAATATCAGATCTGATGTCATCACCGATTCTGCCATGGCAAAGATAGTTGAAAATTTTTTTAGTAAACGCGCCGAAGAGCTGTTAGATGTAAAGGACGTTGATGGTAGCATTCGCAAAATACCCTTACGTCTGCTGGTCTACGTGGACAGTTTAGACCGCGCCCCATATTCCCATTTGCAATATACATCTGGACGTTCAGAACCGGTATATGTGGTTTCTGGTAGTAGGGTGGTTCGTCCTGCTGAAGAGATATCTGACCTTATAAGCTTTCTTGGTAAAAACAACCGTCGTCAGGTGAGAGTTTTTGTCGACCCTCAAGCTGAAAAAACTGTTTTGAATATGGTAGAACAAGAGTTAAATCAACTGCTATGATGATTGTATTTTTAATGGTCAGCTTGGCACTGTTTCAGGTGATAGTTATGGGACCACAACAGATTGAAAATGGGCAGGTTATCAACCTGTTCAGACAAAAAATCATTACCCAAGAGCAGCTCTATGATCAACTGAGCGAAAAACGGGTGGTGTTGGTAGGTGAGACCCATAACGACCCCAACCACCATAAAGTACAGCTAAAGATCATTCAGGGAATATATAAACATAATAACAATATGGCAATTGGGTTGGAGATGATTCCTCGCCATCTACAGTCCCAACTAGACAGGTGGGTTGCTGATGAGTTGAGCCGGGAAGATTTTTTAAAAGCGGTGGATTGGGATCAAACCTGGGGCTTTGATTCTGATTTATATATGCCAATTTTGCGTTTTGCTAGAGATAACAATATCCATCTTGTGGCAATGAATATAAAACGTGAAGTGGTCAAACAGGTTCGTCTAAAGGGTCTTGATGGGGTGGCAGATAACATAAAAGATGAACTACCAAAAATAGCTCCTGCAAGTGATAAATATAAAACAATGTTGAGAGAGGTTTTTGAAAGTCACCCCATGATGTCAAAGATGGGTAAATTTGAAAACTTTGTTGATGCCCAACAGGTATGGGATGGGGTTATGGCGACCCAGATCAATCATTGGCTTGGTGAAAACCCCTATGGTCTTTTAGTGGGTTTGGCTGGCAGTGGTCATATATCCTATGGCAATGGCATACCCCACCAGCTAAAAAGTCAGGGAGTAGAGGATATAGCCACTGTTCTACCTTGGAACATAGAGGAGAAGTGGGCTGATTATAAAGTAGCAAACTACGCCTGGGGTGTACCAAAACCACCACCACCACCTGTCAGGTTTGGCATAATGTTGCAAGAGGTTGAAACAGGTGTACTGATTACAACTGTGTTTAAAGACTCCATAGCCGAAAAACACGGCATAAAAGCCGAGGATGAGATAAGGGAGCTTAACGGAGAGACAATAACCACAATAAAAAGGTTGAAATGGCTAATTAAAAACATGGAGTGGGGTGACAAAGCCACCTTAACTGTTAACAGAGACGGCGATGTGAAAAAAATAGAGCTGGAACTTGAACGTTGAGTAGCTTGTAAATTGTTGAAAATTTAGCAATAAAATTTTTTTTCCAGCCATAAAAACGGGAGGTCGCGCATAGTAGCGTACTGCTGCATAAATGGCTGAAACATAATACAGTTTTTATTTCTTTAATGCCTTGGCGTTTGCCCTAAGTCCTAGTAGGGCATCCATGGGATCAAAACCTCGGTTTTTTATTTTTGTCACACGTTTAATTTGTCTTGCAGAACTTTTTTTCTCACTCTTTAAATCAACTGTTTGTACAGTTTTAACTCTTTTGCCTTTCTCGTTATAAACAACATTTACTACTGGTTGCAGTAGTGCTTCTGAGTCGTTCTCTATTACAACTGCAACACAACCATTACGCAACTCAACTACAGTGCCAATGGGATGAATGCCAATTGCTTTGATGAACATTTGTATCAGTTCAGCATCAAAACTGTTTTTGCTCTGTTTTAGTATTTTTTTCAAGGCCTTGTTGGAGCTTATCGGGGCTTTATTATATTGATATGATGTCAGTCTCTCAAACTCGTTGACGATACCAGCCATTTTTCCATAAATGTGTATTTCACCACCAGAAAGACCGTTAGGATATCCTGTGCCATCTATTTTTTCATGATGTTGACCAGCAATTATCATGACTTCTTGTGGGATATCTTGCATATTTTTAAGTAGAGTTAGCCCTTCATTTACATGGCTACCCATCAGTTCCTTGTCTTTTGCCAATGTGGGTTTTTGTTTGAAATTATTATTCGGATTTAAACCAGCCATACCGATATCATGTAACATTCCACCCATACCGATATTTATCGTTGTCTTCTCGTCAAATCCCAAGATTAATGAGAACGCCATTAAATATGTTGCGACATTCACACAGTGGGAAAAAATTGAGCTATCTTTATCTTGAATCAGGGCGAGGGCAAGCATTGCATTTTTGTTTCTTTGAAATGATTCAAAAAGATCTGCTGCTGACTCTGCAATTTTCTTATATTCAACAGGTCGATCCGCAGCTATATCATCCAGGATCATTTTTACATTTTCTTGGGCCTTTTGCTTTAAATTGCTTGCGACTGAAATCTCTTCTTTAAAATCAACTTTTTTTATCTCTTGTGGTACATTGACAGTACCCTCTTTTTCAAAATTTTCCAGATCTTGTAATTGGGCTTTTAAATGTTCTTCAATTTCATCATTGTTGCTCTTTTCATGGGAGGGAGTGATATTGTCAAGCTTGGTATCAAATTGAACTGTTTTTTCTTCTAGGGTAGTAGTTGCTCCAATGGTGTCTTTTGTTGCTTGATCTTTATTGTTAAAAAAATCAGCGTACTTCATATCAGATATCATAATATGGTCGATAAGCCATCTATTGATTAGGAGATCATATAGTTTGGTTTTTATGCTCCTACTAGGAGTTTTTGTATTAATTGTATCTTTTATCTGTATAAGAGTATTTAACAGGTTGTTGTGCTCTTTTTTGTGCTGGGCGAGCATTGGATAATCGTTTTGTTCTAAAAAACGTTCCTCTCTTCGTAAATGGGATGAAATTTGAAACATGAGTCTTCTTGTGGCAGAAGATAGCTCTGACTTTTTTCCATTATTTTGTATTAATTTTATGATTATGTTGATGGTCTGAATGATTTTTTTGTGATCATCATCCAAACTAGGTATTTTTGTACGTAGAGTATCATCCCAAGAGATAGCTGTTTGAAGTGTCATAACAAACCCCAATATAAATAAACGATCATTAATCTGGTAATAATATATTAACATTTAGCCAATTTCAATGTAATATCATCTTGATGGGAGGTAAATTAACGTTTGTATAATTTGTAATATCTTGTCATAATGGTATGTAAACAAAATGTAATATTGGTTCAGGGTTAATAAAGATAATAGATGGTTATCTGGAGATGGTTTCAATGGTACAAATGGGGATTAATTGGGAAAACATCCCAAGGATAAATATTGAAGGGTTTGATGAAGATCATAAGAAAATTATTGAGATAATTAATATATTGCTAAGATCTAGATCGGGAACAGTTACCGATAGGGAGTTTCGCTCTGCAGTTAGTAAGTTGATGATATATGTATCCTCACATTTTAAACGAGAAGAAAAATTTCTTGAAGACAATAAATATCCTGATATAACGCGGCATAAAGAGGAGCATTTTCATATAATTAGAAAAATTTTGTCGATAAAAAAGAGCATAATAGAAGATAACTATCGCCAAAACATCACCCCTGAAATGGTGGGATTTTTAACTGGTACAATTGTTGACGAACATTTCTCAAAATCAGATGTTGAGTTTGCCAAGATTTATGGCGAAGAGCTTGATGATGAAGTAGATGGTTTTGCTGGTACTGCACCATCCGATGAGGTAAAGGAGAATTTAGCAGCTCAACTACAAGCATTGGATGATTTTCCTGATGATGATTTTGCCGATTCTGATAGATCAAAAGCTTTAGAAATTGAGCAAAATGATTTTGCAGAAGAGATATCAGTTGCAAGTGATACAAAACATCAAGCTCAACAAAGTGTAAAATCACTACTTCATGATATTTCTGCTGGTATACCTGTTAAACATGAGAAAATTGCCGACTCTTCAGCTCTACTTCACGATTCATTTAAAAGAAATACCAGCGCTTTGTTAGCACTATCCTTACTTGAGGATAATGATGATTCCGTTGTTGTTCATTCGGTAAACGTGGCTACATATCTAATTGCGTTTTGTAAAATTATGGGTTTTGATGATCAGACAACAGTAAATGTTGCTATGGGTGGAATGCTCCATGATGTGGGTAAATGTAGGGGTGACTCTGAAAGCTTAGACCCGGAATCAAAACATGTTTTAGATGGTCTTGAAATCCTGGAGATTATCCCTGGTTTTCCCAAAGAGGCAATCATCATAGCGGCTCAACATCATGAGAGAGTTGATGGCTCTGGTTTTCCCAATAAACTCTTGGGAAGCGAAATTCATGTTCTAGGTCAAATGGCTGGTATTGCTAATTTGTTTGATACTTTAACGTCCCAAAGAGCAAATCAGGATATGATGCCTCCAAATGTTGCGCTAAGAGAGTTGTTGGGCAAGGGTGGAGGTGAGTTTGATGGAGAGCTTATACAAAAATTCATAAAAGCAGTTGGGATACATCCTGTGGGTACAACCGTTGAGTTGAAGGATGGTAGTGTTGCCATTGTTGCCAAAAATGATCCTGATTCTCTTCTACAGCCTGTAATTAATATTGTTTATGATAAGTCTGGTAAAAAACAGGAGGATTTGTATCAGATAGATTTAAAGAAAGAAAAAGCGGAATCACAATTTCAGATAAAGGGTGCAATCAAGGTAAAGCATAAAAGTTTTGATCCCATGGATGCCCTTTTGGCTTTGCGGGCAAATGCCTGAAAATAACAGTTTATTGCTTTTATTTGTCTGACATTTCAATAGTTTCTGTTATCTGTAAAAGTCATGAGAATTATTTTTTGTAAATAAGCTGTTTTCTCTATAATATCTTTGAGCATGACACACGCTCCTTTCATTCATCTCCATGTGCATTCTGGATACTCTCTGCTCAATTCCACTATTAGAATTGAGGAGTTGATAAAGCGTGGGGTCAAGGAGAATATGCCAGCTTTGGCTTTGACAGATCATGGTAATCTGTTTGCTGCCGTGCAGTTTTTCTCTGGTTGTTTAAAATCTGGTATCAAACCAATTTTAGGGGCGCAGGTTAATATTGTTGCCGATCATAGCGATACCTCCCAGCGAGAGGATAAGGAGATTCGGGAGGAGTTGATCCTTCTGTGTCGCAATGATCAAGGGTGGCTGAGCCTGTTGGAACTCATCTCAATTGGTCATTTAAATGGCAGTCACGGTAAGCCCAGGGTAGATCTGGCTCTTTTGCAAAAATATAATGCTGGTTTAATAGCTCTTTCAGCAGGTGCAAAGGGTGGGGTGGGTCGTCTTCTGGCTTTGGGCGAGGTGGATCTGGCCCGTGAAAAAGCCATTGAGTTGGCAGCTCTATATAAAGATGAGACCACTGGTGATCAGGGGTTTTATCTTGAGTTGCAACGCCACGGTATGCCGGGTGAAGAGGAGTTGATACACGCAACCGCCAATCTGGCTTTGGAGCTTGATATCCCTGTTGTTGCCAGTAACAATGTCCACTTTTTTGAGCGTTCTGACTTAAGAGCTTTTGATGCCTTACGCTGCATAGGGTTGGGGCAGTCACTGGCTGATGATTCTCAACGAGAAAAGTTCAACGACGGTTTTCACTTTGCCTCAGCCAAGGAGATGGTCAAAACCTTTGCTGATATTCCAGAAGCAATTGATAACACCATTCAAATAGCCAAAAGATGCAACCTGCAATTGGATTTGGGAAAGACTGTCCTTCCCAACTATCAGCTACCAAAAGGGGAAGATCTGGCATCTTGGTTACGGCATCAATCCAATGAGGGTTTGCAAATCCGCTTAAAAAAACATGTTCTACCAAGATTTGCCGAATCAGAGCATGACAAAATCACAAAACAGTACAGTGATCGTTTGAAATTTGAGCTTGAGGTTATCCTGCAAATGGGATTTCCCGGCTATTTTTTGATCGTTTCCGACTTTATTCGCTGGGCAAAAAAAGAGAATATTCCCGTGGGTCCGGGACGTGGTTCTGGTGCTGGCTCCTTGGTGGCCTGGAGTTTGGATATTACCGATTTGGACCCCATACGTTATCAACTTCTGTTTGAGAGGTTTCTTAACCCTGAACGGGTATCCATGCCGGACTTTGATGTCGATTTTTGCATGGATAAACGGCAGAGTGTCATTGAGTATGTGCAGCATAAATATGGTAAAGACAGGGTAGCCCAGATAATCACTTTTGGTACCCTGCAATCCAAAATGGTTATCCGTGATGTGGGTCGGGTGTTGCAAATGCCATATGGACAGGTTGATGGCATAGCCAAGCTGGTCCCAAATGTCATAGGCATAACACTGGAAAAAGCCATTGATGAAGAGGAGCGTCTCAACAAATTAATTCAGGAAGATAGAGAGGTTGCTGAATTGATGGAGTTGGCTTTAACCCTGGAGGGGTTGCCACGCTCTTGTGGTACACACGCAGCAGGTGTGGTCATGGCTAACGGACCGTTAACCGATATGGTTCCCCTCTATCTGGATCCTCGCTCTTCCATGCCTGTTACCCAGTTCAACATGGTAGATGTCGAGCGGGCTGGCTTGGTGAAGTTTGACTTTTTGGGGCTAAAAACCTTAACGGTAATCGATGAATCCCTCCGTCTTGTAAATGGTCCCCGTATCGCAAGAGGTGAAGATCCGATAAATATCGAAACCATAGATTTGGAGGATAAAGATACTTTTCAACTATTAAAAGATGGCAAGTCCAAAGGTGTGTTTCAGTTGGAATCTTCCGGTATGCGGGAAATCTTGAAAAAACTGGCCCCGGATACCTTTGAGGAGATTGTCGCACTGGTAGCTCTCTATCGTCCCGGTCCATTGGGGTCTGGCATGGTTGACGATTTTATCAACCGTAAACATGGACGGATTGCGGTGGAGTATCCACTACCCCAGTTGGAGCCGATATTAAAAGAGACTTTTGGTGTAATTCTCTATCAAGAGCAGGTGATGAAAATCGCCCAGGTTCTGGCTAAATACTCCCTTGGTGGTGCGGATCTGCTGCGCCGGGCCATGGGCAAAAAGAAAGCTTCTGAGATGGCCTCCCAACGGGAGATCTTTATGAAGGGCTCGGCTGAAAACAGTATTGATGATAAAAAAGCTGAATATATTTTTGATTTAATGGAGAAATTTGCAGGGTATGGTTTTAACAAATCCCACTCAGCGGCCTACGCCCTGATATCCTATCAAACTGCATGGCTGAAAACCCACTATCCTGTGGAGTTTATGGCTGCAACCCTGACCTGTGACAAGCTTAATACCGACAAGGTCACACTGTTTGTCCGTGAATGCCGAGAGATGGGGCTAACTGTTCTACCCCCTGATGTAAATATTTCGGGGCGGGATTTCAGTGTTGAAGATAACAAGGTGCGTTACGGTTTGGCAGCGGTTAAAAATGTTGGTGAGGGTGCTGTTGATGCAATGTTGGCAGCAAGAGATGATGGAACGGGACTGTTTAAAAGTTTATATGACCTCTGTCACCGAGCTGCAACAGCAGGGTTGAATCGCCGGATGATGGAAAACCTCATTAAATCTGGAGGTTGTGATTGCCTGTCTGACAACAGGGCTGCACTTTTAAAGGGTTTGCCATCAGCTTTAAGTCAAGGCAGCAAACGTAATGAGGAGTCCGACCACGGCTGCCTCGATCTTTTTGGCGATACACCAGAGAGTGAACCGCAACTGCCGGCAACAGACCCTTTGAGTGATGATATCAAGCTGGCTTATGAAAAGGATGCCCTGGGTTTTTATATGTCGGGCCACCCCATGCGTAAATATCTTCCTGAACTGGCAGATTATGGTATTAAAGATTCTGAACATATAAAGAAAAAATTTGGCCCCAAAGCCAACCCCCAAGATGATGTGCGAATAGCTGGGGTGGTGGTTGATAAAAAAATTCATAGAACCAAAAAAGGTGATCAAATGGCCTTTTTCTCTCTTGAGGATATGGCCGGGCAGATAGAGGTTATAGCATTTTCAGAAGTGTTTCTTGCCTGTCGTGATCTTTTAAACGAAGAGGGGCTGCTTATTGTTACAGGAACAATAGAACCGGGAGAAGAAGAGCCAAAAATGATGGCTACCGAGGTGATGAGTTTAGCAGAATTTCGCGGTGGTTTTTGTCGTGAGCTACGTTTACATATAAGCCATAAACAGCTGGCAGATAAAGGAATGGATAGTTTGGCAGATCTTATTTTACAAAACAAGGGAACCGCTTGTCGGGTAGTTGTCAACCTGACCATACCCGGTAGTAAAGTGCAGTTAAAATTAGGGGAGGCGTATAAAGTTACCCCAAGTGAAGAGCTTTTAACCGATGCCATTGGGCTTTTGGGTACGGGATCTGCCAATTACAGCGGTAGAAGAACTGCAAACAGCTTGTAAAAAAAGAGAAATAAATATAACAAGGTAAAAGGATCTTTGGCGTAGAAAATTTTGTAGATGGTGGTGTAGATTATCCTGTTATATTTAGCTGTTTGGCATTATGAGCCGATAAGGTCTAAAAGGTGACAAAAAAAGATTGAAACTCTTGCCATTTTCAGGTTAGAAGGTGTAGTCTGAGGTTTGTTGGTTAATTGTAAATTTTATAGTAACTTAAGGGTTGGCAGCCCCTTTTACTTTGGAAACATGGAATAATGTCCCGGACTTTTCTTGACTTTGAGCGGC
The DNA here is from genome assembly GCA_015232405.1 of Magnetococcales bacterium. Taxonomy (GTDB): domain Bacteria; phylum Pseudomonadota; class Magnetococcia; order Magnetococcales; family JADFYX01. Next base: position 27,342 of record JADFZS010000014.1, read on the forward strand.
CCATCGGTGAGTTGATGGGCAAAATTGATGAACTACGCTATCTCTCTGAAACATCAGATATTGATATTAGCCAGGATATATCTGGCTTGGAGGAGGAGGCTGATAAACTTACCGACCGTATATTCTCAAAGCTCGATGCTTGGCAAAGAACCCATCTATCTCGCCATCCAGACCGTCCTTACTCACTAGACTACCTTGAGAATACTTTTTCTGACTTCCAAGAGCTACATGGCGACCGAACATTTGGTGATGATACTGCGATAGTTGCAGGTTTAGCCAAAATTACTGGTCGTGATGTTATGGTGGTAGCCCAAGAAAAGGGGAGGGGAACCAAGGCCAAAGTTCACAGAAATTTTGGTATGCCCCGACCGGAAGGATACCGAAAAGCGTTGCGGTTGATGAAATTAGCCGAAAAATTCAACATTCCCATTGTCTGCTTGGTTGATACACAAGGAGCATATCCCGGTAAAGGTGCTGAGGAGAGAGGGCAGGCCGAAGCCATCGCCAGATCTATAAAATCAATGGTTACACTGCGGGTTCCTGTTGTTGTGGTGGTAATTGGAGAGGGTGGTTCTGGTGGTGCATTGGCTATTGGTGTGGGCAATAGAGTTCTTATGATGGAGTATGCTACATATTCGGTTATATCACCGGAAGGATGTGCCTCTATTTTGTGGAAAGATGCCGCAAAAGCCAATTTGGCAGCAGAGGCGTTAAAGGTGACTCCAACCGAGATACTTGAGTTGGGTCTGATTGATGAGGTTATTCCCGAGCCAAGAGGTGGTGCACATCGTGACCCGGAAGAGGCAGCAAAGATATTACAAACCCATATAATCAAGCATCTTGATGAGTTGCTTCAGCTAACACCTGAGCAGCTAATCGAAGATAGATTTAATAAGTTTATCTCCATGGGTGTTGTTCTGGAGGAAGAGGCACAGTAGTAGCTATATTATTGTTAGTGTTTGATTTTTTGGTATAATATTTGCTAACATAAACCATTCAAGCTGATCAGCTTTTTACTGCTGTGTAAACACTTGAAAATGTTGTTTTTGTTGCGAATTTATTTTAATTTTTTTAATACGGCACAAGGAGAATCTACATGCCTTTGGTATCCATGCGACAGCTGCTTGATCATGCAGCGGAATATGGTTATGGCATTCCAGCATTCAATGTCAATAATATGGAACAGGTCAAAGCTATTATGCGGGCGGCTGACGAAACAGATAGCCCGGTAATTTTGCAAGGTTCTGCTGGCGCACGCAAATATGCTGGGGAGGCATTTTTACGCCATCAAATTTTAGCTGCTCTAGAGGTATACCCCCACCTGCCTATTGCCATGCACCAAGACCATGGACAGTCTCCAGCGGTCTGTTTGGCTGCGATGCGCAGTGGTTTTTCAAGTGTGATGATGGATGGCTCTCTACAGGCCGATGGCAAAACCCCATCCACTTATGAATACAATGTTGAGGTTACCGCCAAAGTGGTTGAGATGGCCCACTCAATTGGTGTTTCAGTTGAAGGGGAGATAGGTGTTTTAGGCTCTCTTGAAACAGGTGAAGCTGGGGAAGAGGATGGTCATGGTGCCGAAGGTAAGTTGGACAAAGAGGCCCTGTTGACTGATCCGGAAGAGGCAGCAAGATTTGTAAAAGCCACCAAAGTTGATGCCCTTGCCATCGCCATAGGAACCTCCCACGGAGCCTATAAATTCAGCCGTAAACCAACGGGTGATATTCTAGCTATAGATCGTATTAAAGAGATTAATTCTCGCATTCCTGATACCCATCTTGTGATGCATGGATCATCAGCAGTACCCCAGGAGCATCTAGCCATTATCAACGAATATGGAGGAGATATCCCAGAGACCTATGGTGTTCCTGTAGAAGAGGTGCAAACTGGTATTAAACATGGAGTGCGCAAGGTCAACATTGATACCGACCTGCGTTTGGCGATGACTGGTGCGGTACGTAAATTTTTTAGCGATAGCCCTGGTAATTTTGACCCGCGCAAATTTTTACGTCCTGCCGAAGATGCTGCATCACAGATATGTAAAGACCGTTATGAGCAGTTTGGTACTGCTGGTATGGCATCAAAAATAAAAGCTATAAGTTTGGCAGATATGGTTGTCTCTTATCAATCCGGGCAACTAGATCCAAGGGTGAAATAGATTTGTGAATAAGCTACGACTTCTCATACTTCTGACCTTTCTGGCTTCATATGCTGGTATGGGAGAGTCGTTTGCTGCTCCTACATCTTATTGCACGGTGGCAAGCGAGATTGCTCTTAAAGGTATTGATCTTTTTGCCGACCAGCCAGAAAAGGGTTTAAATGCTCTGAAAAGTGCCTATGATAGATGTCCCGGTGATATTGGCATTGGCTACAATCTGGGGTTGGGATATTACAAATCTGGTAATCTAAAAGAGGCAAGGCAGATTTGGGAGAGGGTCCATAAAAGTGATACGGAAGATTATAAAACCCTGGTGAATCTGGCGTGGTTGCGTTTTGAAATGGGTGATGATGACAAAGCCCATATCCTATCTTTCAATGGTCTGTTGAAATTTCCCAAAAGTGAAGCGTTGGCCCACACAAAGCTCTACTCCCTCTTTAGAATGGGACGTTACCTGGAAGCTTACGATTGGTTAAACCGCCCCACATTTGAGACCCCCAGATTGGTTGAGTGGCGATCACAAGCTGCGGACTATGTAACAGCGACATTGTGGTTGCAGTTTCATCGGGGTGAGCGGTTAAGTGCTCTTAGGCAGGTGGTTAACTTTTTAATAAAAGAGTATCCACAGGAGGTGGCTTTTACCCGAGCCAAAGATCAGTTGGTGATGGCTGCAATTGATACCGATGCCGAAATTCCATATCCAATACCTCTACCCCACGAAGTGTGGGCCAAAACTGGTGACATTGATAACAGAAGAGATATGTTGGACGGTCGCCTAAAAACCCTGCCTGAACTACAAAAATGGCGTAAACGGGAAGATGCCTATGCGGTATTTGCTGGGATAACTGGTTATAAACGTCTTACTGCCCGTTATTTTGGTGCTAGAGATGCCAAGAATATGCACACATTGCTTACCAAGCGTGGTGAGTTTATGGCAGATCGCCAACATGTAAAAATCAGGCTAGATCAAGCGGCAACCAGACAGAATATCATTCAGGATCTAGAGTGGCTGATAACAAAAGGCAGAACCAACCCCAACGCTAAACTGTTTTTCTATTTTGCTGGTTTGGGGGTATCCATAAATGATGGTGAGGATGCTTTATTGGTTCCTTTTGATGCTGTAAAGGGCCATATAAATCCTGATACTGCCGTGTCTGTTAGTAGATTAAGAGCTGCAATTGACGATTTGCAAAACCGTGAGATAGTTGTAATTATTGATGCCTGTTTTAAAGATCGTGATGTGTGTGGCTCTGGTGACAGCAATAGTAATGGTAGTCAGATAAGCCATGATCTTTTTAACGGTAATGGTTCATGGATTATTTCAGCTATGAGTGGTCCCAACAAGGTCCACGGTTCGGGTCGCCAAGGGGCATTTACCTACTATCTTCTAAAAGGTCTGTTTGGATCTGCTGATGGAGCCAGGGCGAGATCGGCCCTTGGTAAAAAGGATGGTTGGGTTAGTATGAGCGAAATGTTCCACTATGCCAATAAAATGCAGAAACAAAACATGACAAAAACAGATGCCATGTTTTTTGCCGGACCAGATACCACAAGGCTAACCCGAGTTGGAGGAGAAAAATAGATGAAGCATTTTTTTTCTCTGTTTATATTGTTTATCGCAACACTTGTGTTTCCCACCCATGCAAAAGCCTATTTGATAAATGAATGGGCAGAAATTGCTACCATAACTCCCGACGAATTTGATATTAAAAGTGACGTTCCCACCAAGATATGGCGAGATAGTTTTTCTGGTATGGAGTTTGTCCATGTAAAAGGTGGCTGTTTTAAAATGGGTTCACCGCCCCGTGCTGACGGTCGTGATTCTGATGAGCAGCCTGTTCATAATGTCTGTCTATCAGACTTTTGGGTGGGTCAAAAAGAGGTTACTCAAGCCCAATGGCGTACTGTCATGCGCAGTAACCCATCCAAATTCAGAAAAGGTGACAACCACCCAGTTGAGAGAGTAAGCCATCCTGATGCGATACGCCTTGTTAATCGTCTCAATGAACAACACAAAGGAAAAGCTGTGTTTAGTCTGCCTACTGAAGCCCAGTGGGAGTATGTCTGTCGTGAGGGTGGTTTGAGAAGTATCTATCCTGGTCGTGAGGGTATAAATAAAATCGCCTGGCAACGGGAGAACAGTGGTGATTCTACCCAGGTTACCGGAACTAAACTCCCCAACCTTCTAGGTGTTCACGATCTTGGTGGTAATGTTTGGGAGTGGGTACAAGATACCTATGAGTGGTATGGCTATAGTAAGCATAAAACCAACAATCCGGTATTTAAAGGTAAGGGTTTATACCGGGGAATTCGCGGAGGTAGTTGGAATGATGGTTCCAACGCTTTGCGCTGTACAAACCGTGGGTTTACCAAGTTTTCTGACAAACGTGAGGATGTAGGTGTTAGGTTGGTGGTCTTTGTAAAACAGCCGCCTAAAGAGGAGAGAAGGGAAGAGGAATCATCCATTGACGTTCTCCCTTTTTAACAACTCTTTTAGCTGAAAATCAAGTTTTGTGGGATGGTTAAAAACTTTTGATCTTGTTTAATTTTTTAAACTTGAAATGTAGTCAGACATGGATATCTCATCCATAATATCATCACTGATATCATCAGATTTTTCTTGAACAGCGTCTAGATATTCAATCAAATTGGGGCTGTACATATCACCCTCTTGGGATAGCAGTTTATGGAGATATGGTGGTAGCTGTTCGTCCTCGTTCTTTACGTTGTCATCTTGAACTGGCGGCATCTCTTCAACTTCTTCAACTTCTTCAACTTCTTCAATTTCTTCAATTTCTTCAATTTCTTCAACTTCTTCAATTTCTTCTACTGCTTCTTCTTCTTCTTCTTCTTCTGGGTCTGTTGTGTTTAGTTTTAACAACAACTCCTCTTCGTGCATCATATTTATCATTAAGCTGTTAACTTTCAATATATCAGCTTTGGAAGCAATAGACTGCATAACATCTTGCTCTGGCATGCTGAGGGTCTCATGTAGAATACCCATGGCAGATAAGAGTTGCATAGTTGATCGCATTAATTGGAACTGTTCAATAATAAGGGATTTTTTAGCGGTGTGTAGCTCACTTTCAGAGTCTAACACCTCAACAAGAGAGCGGCTACCGATATTAAATTGATCGTGGTAGGACTTGGCTACCGTTTTTGCGACCGAAACATGTCTTTCTATATGTTTAATGCGCCTACGGGAGCTTTTTAGATTGTGCCAGGCAGACTCTACAGCCTCCCTTATATTACGTTGAGTCTCTTCACCTTTCTCTTGTACTTTGTTGATATTGCTGTTTGTTTCACGTTTTTTCGCAATATCAGAACCACCTCGAAATATATTAAAGCTAAAATTCAACATTGCAGAGGCGTTTTTGGTGAAACTTTTAGTACCACCAACATTGTTGGTGTTGGTAGCTGTAAGGTCCAGGGTTAAATCGGGCAGGAGGCTGGCCTTTGAGATGTTCTTTTCTGCTAATGCAGCATTTAGGTCAAACTTGGAGATAATCAGACTCGGGTGTCGTTGTAGAGCAATATCCAGAGCGTCTTGTAGTGATTTTGGTAGCAGGGTGTGTTTTATCACCGGACGGGTTAAATTTTCACTCTCTTGTCCAACAGCTTTTAAATAACGGGTTTGGGCAGCCAATTTAAGGCCAATGTTAGATTCACGTTCGGAAGCAACAAGGGCGAATCTACTTTCTGCTTGGTGTTCATCAACATCGGTTCCTGCCCCTATAGCGGTCATGTCCCTGACCTTGCCCAATATTTTTCTGTGCAGGGATATGGTCTGTTCTTGTAGGGTCAGCAACTCCTCTTCTTGCAAGGCATCCAGGTAAGCAGTTGCAACTGTTAGGGTGAGAGTCTCTTCTGAGGAGAGGCGTTTACCGTTGTTAGATAACTGTTTGGCTTTGGCCTGAGCTACCTTATGCTTTGTCTCTTGTCCGTCATACAGTTTTTGGCTAAGGGTTAATCCAACTTCAGAACGGGCTAGACTAAGACCAAGCTCTCCTGCACTTCTTGTGCTTGGGCTATCTGTCCACTCTTCACCAAAAGCAGCGGTTAAGTTGACAACTGGCAGATATCCTGCTTGAGCCTGTGCGGTTTTTTCCTTAAAGCTATTTAGTTCCTGTTTTGCGGCAAGAATTGTCGGGTTACTGCGAATGGCTACTGCCACAGCCTCTTGCAAGGTTTGTCCATAGGCGGGGGTGAGTAGCAGATAAGTAGATCCTATAACTAACGGAAATATAATCTTAAAATGTATAGAGTATCTACTCACAGATAAAAAATCCAAATATAAATAATACAGCTATTTAGCAGGTTGCTACATCCGGTTTTGGAGTTAAACATAAGGCATGATGCAATGATTGTGCCTCTATTAATTAATTTAAGGGATTGTTGTAAGATGAAACTATTGAATATGGTCTCTATGTTCTTTAAATATTTAATTATCTGTATATAATGTTGCTATTGGTAAAAAAAATTCCTTTGTGAACCAAATCTTTAAGGGATAAAGCTTGTGAATTATCAGTTGTTCATATAGGCAACACCGTGAAATTAGAAGCATATTCATATATAATATGGTGTATTTTTCTTGAGTTTTGTTAAAAACAGATTTTTGGTTGTTTCTATGAGAGCCAATTAAGGTGTAAGAGTTGTAATGGGAAGCGACAATTTTTTCGCAAAAGCAGGTTGGCCAACCAGATTGACACCATTTTCCATGGTTGCGTCGACTCTGGGCGATCTTGTCTTGCTATCTCTCATGATAAACCTTCTTGGTTTGGCTCTACCCCTCACACTGCTGCAAGTATATGACCGGATATTGCAGTTTCAAGCTGTAAGTACCCTTAGTTGGCTTTTAATAGGAGTTGTAGTAGCAATTTTACTAGAGGCAGGTCTCTCTATGGGTCGTGCCTATATTGCTGGTTGGTTGGGTGCAAGATTTGAGCATCTGGCAAGTTGCAGTGCCATGGAGAGGTTGTTAACCACCAATTTAATTGATTTTGAAGGTGATGGTGCTGGTGTTCATCTAGAGCGTGTTAACGCTATCAGTACTTTAAAGGATTTTTATTCAGGTCAGGCAGTATTGGTAATTTTGGACCTTCCTTTTGTCGCAATATATCTTGGTTTGGTCTATCATTTGGCTGGTTTGTTGGTGTTGATGCCTTTGATAATGTTTATTTTGTTTGTGATTTTTGTCTGGGCACTAGGTAAAAAACTTCATAAGTTGGTTTCACAAAAAATTGAGTCTGATGATCGCCGAATTAATTTTATTATTGAGGTGTTATCCGGCCTGCACTCTGTTAAATCCATGGCTATGGAGGCCATGATGCTCCGTCGTTATGAGAGACTATCGGATGCCTGTGCCAAAGGGTCTCAAGAAGTTGGTGTACAAGGTGGTGATGCTCAAAATATCGGGTCATTTTTCTCCCAGCTATCTATGGTTGGGGTGGTCTCATTTGGTGGTATCATGGTGGTTGAACAGCAGTTGACCATCGGTGGTCTTGCTGCTTGCACCATGCTTTCTGGACGGGCGTTGCAGCCTCTGCAACGGGCTGTTGGAATCTGGACCCGTTTTCAGACAATTCGTTTAGCAAAAGACCGTCTTGCCAAAGTTTTCGAGTTAAAGCCAGAGTCACGCTTCGGCTTGCCAAAAATACCTCATGTCACTGGTCGTTTAGAGATGCGCAATGTCAGCTTCAGATTTTCTGAAAAAGGCCCTGATATCATAAAAAATGTCTCTATTGATATTGCCCCAGGGGAGATGATAGGGATATCCGGTGAAAATGGCAGTGGCAAAACCGTTTTGCTCTGGTTGATGATGGGGGCATTAAAACCCACATCTGGAGAGGTCTTGATTGATGGTTATGACCTAAACCTCCACGATCCTCGCTCCATTGTTGATAAGGTCGCCTATTTGCCTCAGGTTGGTATGTTGTTTAAGGGTACCATTTTAGAAAATATTCATCTTTTCCGCCCAGGTTATGAAGAAGCTGCAATAGCCACATCAGAGCTTTTACAGCTTGAGACCTTTGTTTCAAAGCTGCCACGTGGTTATGAAACCAAAATAGATGATGGTGCTGATGAGTCCATCCCCAAAGGGATCAAGCAACGTATCACTATCGCTCGCTCTTTGGTCACAGCACCAAAAGTGGTTCTTTTTGATGAGGCAAATACCGCGTTAGACGGAGCCGGAGACGACAATCTCGGCAATGTGTTGGCGAATATGAGAGGGCAAGCAACAGTAGTTATGGTAAGTGCCAGACCATCTTTGTTAAAACTATCAAATAGGGTTTTTCAGCTGGCTGGTGGTGAAGTTACCATCAAACCACCAAGAGATGCACCCCCAGCAAAAAAAGATGGGGGGGCTAAAAAATGATCCAATCCCCCATTGATCGTGATCCAGAGTTAGAGGCTTTTGCCGAAGCTTTACGCCCGTCACAAGATATTTCAGGATTGTTGGAAGAGTTCGCCCATATGTCGGACTTTGGCTCCTGCATGATGCCACTGCTAATGTCCCTTGGTTATAGGGGTGATCGTCGCCATATTGCTGAGGCACTGCCACATTTTGCCGAAACCCTGGACCTTACTGGTCTGCGTAATATGATGTCAAACCTTTCATATAAAAGCAGCCATGGTCGTATAAATGCAGCAGATATTGATGCCCGTTTAATGCCATGTCTCTTTGTGCCAGATCTCTCTGGAGCCATGGTTTTATTAAAACGGAATAAAGATGCAATCATAATTTTTAATGGTGAACTAAACCGTTTAGAAAAACTACCCTTACGTACACTTAAAGGGTCGGCCTATTTTTTTGAATTGTTGGATATTGAAGAGATAGTCTCCGATCAAAAACGTCTTGGTTGGTTTCGTTTTGTGTCCCAGCGGTTTAGAAAACTCATAGTCTACATCATGATTGTAACTTTTTTCCTTACCCTGTTACAGATAGCCACACCGCTATTTGTTATGTCTGTTTATGATAAAGTGGTGGGAAGTCGCTCAATAACCACCCTTTTGGGTTTGTTGGCGGGAATTTCTGTAGTTATGCTGTTTGATTGGCTGTTACGTAAAATTCGTGTACAGATGTTAATGTATATTGGTGCAAGGCTGGATGGCATTGTTAGTAATGCCATATTTATGCGTATTCTTTCTCTACCACCCCACGTTACAGAACGCGCCCCCATTGGTGCCCAGGTTTCTCGTATCAAAAACTTTGATTCAGTACGCGACTTTTTTACCGGACCGTTGATGATGGTCTTTTTTGAACTACCTTTTACCATCGTATTTTTCTCGGTAATTATGGCTTTAGCAGGTCCAGTTGCAATTATACCTTTGGTGACAATGGTTCTTTTTGTGGCCTTGTGGTTTATCATGATGCCCATGGTGGCAAATGAGGAGTCAAAAAGCCGGAGAGCTGTTTCCAAAAGGCAGGAGTTTGTGGTTGAAGCTCTGGCAAAAATTCGTGGTATAAAATATAACGGTGTCGAGCAAATACTACTAGATCGCTACCGTGATCTGGCAGCAAAAGCTGCTATGGCTACCTTTAAAACTAGCATTATCAATACATTGGTCAACACCATATCGACCATCTTGGTTATGGGGTCAGGTATTGCTACCATCGGTGTTGGGGTGTTCAGGGTGTTGGACGGGAATATGACCACTGGTGGATTGGTTGCAACCATGATTCTGGTGTGGCGGGTTTTGGCCCCAATTCAGAGTGCCTTTGTTGCCATGACACGTCTGGAACAGGTGCGAGGAAGTCTAAAACAGATCGACGCTTTGATGAATGTTGTGCCGGAACGTGAAGAGTTTGCAGTTATCGATCCTCTAAAAAAATTCCAGGGTTTTGTCTCTTTTATCAGGGTTAGTATCCGATACTCACCAGATGCCGAACCGGCTTTGATGGGTGTATCTTTTGATATCAAACCGGGAACAATAGTCACTGTTATTGGTGGCAATGGTTCGGGAAAATCCACCATAGTCAAATTAATTGCCGGTATGTATGTTCCCCAAGCTGGCAGTATCCGTATCGATGGTTTGGATATTAGGCAGATGAACCAGATTGAACTACGCCATGCCATAGCGTATGTTCCACAAACTTGTGCTCTTTTTTATGGAACTATAGCTCAAAATCTGCGTTTGGCTTATGCCACAGCATCTGATGAAGAACTTGAAGAAGCCTGTAAGGCCGCTGATGTGTTAGAAGAGATTAAAGCCCTGCCTCAAGGTTTTTGGACAAGGGTTGGCGATCAAAAAGCCACCAGTCTGCCTTCAAGTATGATTCAAAAAATATCACTTGCCAGGGCCTACCTTAAACCAGCCAAAATAATGCTTTTTGATGAGCCAGCCAATACCTTGGACTGGGATAGTGATCAGGCTTTTATTCGTTATATAAATTCACAACGTGGGAAAAAAACCATCTTTATTGTTACCCATCGGCCTAGCCATATCAAAGTTGCAGATACTGTGCTGTTTTTCCAACAGGGCTATCTGAAACTGGCTGGCCCCCCTAAAGATATTATTCCAAAAATTCCTCCTGGTATGTCATGATCGATACTAAACCTACCGCAAAAGAGGAGTTGCTGGAGAGTGAGGAGGCCAAGAATAAAAGGGTCGAATCTTCTGCCACACGGTCCAAAGCTAAACAGAAAAAGTCTAGCTTAAAGGTAAGTTTTGGTCAAAAAAAGCCCGTTAAAAAAACTGATAAAAAACAGCCTGAGCAGTCACGGCTGAATTTTGAAAAAACAGAGGGTGTTGAGCTTGAAAAAGATCGTAAAAAAGCTGCTAACACTCAAGAGAATAAAACAGATACAAAAAGAGCAGAATCTTCACGGATAAATTTTGGAAACAGAGCAGATAAGAAGCAAAAAACTGCAAAAGGAGTATCTTTAGGCAAACTGGAGAAAAAACAGCCGGAACCATCAAGGTTAAACCTAGAACAAAAGCAAGAACAAGACAACGAGGGGGTACAAGCCAAAACCCCAAAAAAGAAAAAAAAGGGTGGCGGGCTTTTAATTACCAGTAAAATACGACCAAAGGCAAAGCCCAAGCCTAAGCCCAAGAATAACGAGGGAGAAATAACAGCAACTCCAGAAAGTGGGGCAGATGTTGTTGATGGAAAAAACAGGTCAATAGGTGAAAAAGAACCTAAACCACCACCATTAGCAAGCAAACGCTCCCCAGATAAACGGCTAAAAATTACATCTAGAAAGGTTGCAAAAAAATCCAAAAAACCACCATTGGCAACCAATGATGATAGGGTTGGTCAGCAAACATCAAAAGCCAAACAAGAAAAGGTAAAAGCTAAAGTACCACCATTGGCAACCAAAAGTGATATGGTTGGTCAGTCAACATCTACTGCCAAAAAAGAAAAGGCAAAAACCAAAGTACCACCATTGGTAACCAGGAGTAGCTCAACCAAAGAGCCAGCATCTACAGCCGAAAAAGATATCAAAAAGACAAAAGCACCACCGTTAGTAACCAAGAGTAGCTCAACCAAAGAGCAATCAGCTACAGCTGCAAAAGATATTAAAAAAACCAAGTTACCACCATTGTCAACCAATGATGGGCCGATAACAAAACCAACAGCGTTAGACAAAAAAGATACACCACAAGCAATCTCTCCCCCGTTGGCTAAAGAGGCAGAAACGACTCAGCAACAGCCTGGTGGTAAAGAGGGGGCAGGGGAACAAAAACCAGCTTCTGATTCGGCTGTTCTGGGTAAAATACCACTTAAAAAGATGGCAGTCCCAGCTGAGCAGGGGCAAGGAGACAAGTCAAAACCAGTAGTTGAAAAAACAGCCCAACAAAAACCAAAAGATGATGATAAAGCTAACAAAGCTGAGGGTGAAAAAGCCAAGGAGCCAATAACACCAATTTTAGATGAACCGGAATCTCTGCTCTCATTGTTGGAGCCAGACCCCGAGGAGGTTACCAAATTAAAACAGGGACCAAAACAGGATCGCTTTTTGTCCCAATCAGTGGTTTTGGAGGAGTCTGGCCTTGCAACTTTGGTGCGATCATCGATTTTGTTGGTAGCTGTACTTATATCACTGTTTCTAGTGTGGGCATCGTTTACCAGAATTGATGAGATGGCCTCTACCACGGGTCAGGTAATACCTAACAGTCCGGTACAGGTAATTCAACATCTTGAGGGTGGTATCATTGAAGAGATTTTTGTTTCAGAGGGGCAGATAATCCAAAAAGACGGTAAGCTTGCTCGCTTAAGTCCAAAATCAGCAGAGGCTGATCTAAACCAGATGCGAGCGCGTTTAGCCTCATTAATGGCACAAAAAATACGTATTGTTGCCATGTTAGACGAAAAAAATGCTGATTTTTCAGTAATACCAAAAGAGTATGATGTGATTGTTCAAGGGCAGAAAAAACTGCTTAGTGCACAACGCAATGCCTATTCCAGTCAGCTCGATGTGTTTAACACCCGTATTGATAGAGCCAAAGCAAGTATGGAAAATCTATTGGCTCAACAAGAGGCTCTCCAGCTACAAATTGGTTTTTCCAAACAGGAGATGGAGGTTAAAAAACTTGGTTATCAAAAGGGCCTTATGTCTCGTTTAATGGTGATAGCAGCCAAAAGAGATAAAATTCGAGTTGAATCTGAGTTGGTTAGAGTTATCGGTTCAACTGTTGGGGCTAGAAAAGATCTTCATGAAGCGTTTAATGAGTTGGATGGTTTTCTGGATAAAAACAAAGAAGAAAACCTCCGGGAGCTTGGGGTTATTACAGCGGAGCTTTCCCAGGTGCGAGAGGGAATGGCCCGCCTTGATGATAGAGTTAAGCGACTTACCATCAACTCGCCTGTGTGGGGAATTGTGAAGGATCTTAAATTGAGTACTGTGGGTGGTGTGGTTGGTCCCGGTAGTGTGTTAACAGAGATAATTCCCCTAGATGCCACCCGTCGGGTAGAGACAATGATCAATACCAAAGATATTGGTCATGTTAAGGTAGGGCAGGGTGTTACAGTTAAAATTTCCACCTTTGATTTTGCCCGTTACGGTGGTATTGATGGTATTTTAGAGTCAATATCTGCAACTACATTTGAGGACCCCACGGGTGGTGAACCTTTTTATAAAGGTATTGTACGTTTGCAAAAATCCCATATAGGCAATAATGAGAGTGCAAATCAGATTCTTCCGGGTATGGTTGTACAGGCTGATATTCACACAGGATCAAAAACCTTGATGGAGTATCTACTAAAACCAATTTATGCATCGGTTAACAGAGCGTTCCAGGAGCGTTAAGCCATTTTAAAAATTTGCTCTCTTTTCATAGCGACTGATATTGGCTTATCGTGGTTAAAGACAATCAACCGTATATCATCAGTTATCTAGTAATAGCTGTTTAAATAAGGCAAAACATTTTGTAGTTAAAAATAGTTTCACCATTAGGGTTTTTAAAAATAATGAGTCAAAAACAGATCAAACGGCGTGATTTTCTTAAAAAAACCGGAGCAGCAACAGTGGCTGGAACAGGTGCTGTGATTGCTGCCCCCAATGTTTTGGCTGGTAACAGAAAACATAGATGGAAGATAGTATCCACATGGCCACCAAATTCACCACTTTTTCAAACAGGTGTGGAACGATTTGCCAACCGGGTAAAGGAGCTGACGGCAGGGCAGCTAACCATCCAGGTTTTTGCTGCTGGTGAGTTGATTCCGGCTTTTGGGGCATTTGAGGCAGTATCCAAAGGTATGGTGCAAGCTGGGGCAGGGGCATCATATTATTGGGCCGGAAAAAGCAGTGCAGCCCAGTGGTTTTCATCGGTCCCATTTGGCCTTAATGCCCAGGGTATGAACTCCTGGTTTTATGCTGGTGGAGGTCTGAAATTATGGGAGGAGACCTACGCCCCTTTTAACTTGATTCCTCGCCCTTGTGGTAACACAGGCTTGCAAATGGGAGGCTGGTTTAACAAGGAGATTAACTCTGTTGATGATTTGAAAGGTTTGAAAATGCGAATCCCCGGTTTAGGGGGTAAGGTCATTAAAAAGGCTGGGGGTACACCGGTACTTCTGCCAGGAGGTGAGATTTTTACCGCCTTGGAGCGAGGGGTACTAGATGCAACTGAGTTTGTCGGTCCGCTACATGATATGCGCATGGGGTTTTATAAGGCGGCTAAATACTATTACACCCCCGGTTGGCATGAACCAGGGACTGTACTTGAGGTGTTTTTCAATAAAAAAGCCTATGAAAAACTGCCTAAAAACCTGCAAGGAGCTTTGGACTCAGCAGCTGCGGAGAACAACATCTGGATGTTGGCAGAGTTTGATGCTCAAAATGGTAACGCTTTTAGAGAGTTAATAAACAGACACAAAGTAAAAATCCGCCATTTTTCCGCTGAGACATTGCAAACCCTACACAAGTTGGCCCTTGAGGTGAGGCAAGAGGAGGCAGAAAAAGATGCCCAGGCCATGAAGGTCCACCTGGCTTTTAACAAGTTTCAAGATAGGGTAGGGGTATGGAGCGGGGTATCGGAGCGAGTTTATCACCAACAGATAGCAAAAAAAGTTGAGCTATAAACTGGTCTTTTCATGTTTATTTTAGATTGGTTAAGAGGGATAATCGATAGTATCAATGAGAGAGTTGGACAGTTTGTCTCTTGGATAAGTTTGGCTCTGGTAGTTGTGGTCTCAATAGATGTTATCATGCGGTATTTGTTTAACAGCTCCTACGTTTTTGTTCAGGAGTTGGAGTGGCATATGTTCGCCTTTATATTTCTTTTAGGGGCAGGTTATACACAACTTCATGACCAACATGTACGGGTGGATCTTCTCTACCAGCAATTTAGCCCCAGAGTTAGGGCTTGGGTTAACCTTATAGGAGTGTTGCTTTTTTTGATACCTGGCTGTTATTTGCTGATCTCTGTTAGTATTCCTTGGGTTGTAACTGCTTATGAAATCGGTGAAATATCCCCAGATCCCGGGGGAATTCCTGCCCGATTTATTATAAAATCATTTGTGCCTATTGGTTTTACCCTGTTAATGCTGCAAGGGGTATCACTTGCTATAAATAGTTTAAAAACACTACTCTTCCCACCATGTTCATAGATTCTCTACCCCCAATCTTGGCAGACTATCTGCCGGGATGGATGTTTCTGCTGCTCACATTATTGTTGATGTTGGGTTTTCCTGTTACCTACACACTCCTTGGTACGGCATTGGGCTTTGCTGTTATTGCTCTGGATCTGGCATTTTTTGATCTGTTGCCTCTGCGTCTATGGGGAATGATGCAAAACAGTACATTTATTGCTGTTCCCCTGTTTGTATTTATGGGGTTGATGCTGGAAAAATCTGGTCTGGCGGAATCATTGTTAAAAACCATGGGTCTGCTGTTTAAGAGGGTGCATGGAGGTTTGGCGGTTTCAGTTGTGATGGTCGGGGCGTTGATGGGAGCATCTACCGGAATTGTTGGGGCAACAGTTGTAACTATGGGGCTGCTATCGGTTCCGGTTATGCTTGATAACGGTTATGCCAAATCCCTAGCCACCGGAACTGTCGCAGCATCTGGTACTTTGGGGCAGATTATCCCACCTAGTATTATTTTGGTTTTGTTGGGTGATATTCTTGGGGTTTCGGTTGGTGATCTATTTTTGGGTGCTGTAATACCGGGTTTAATGTTGGTAGGGCTGTATATTGTCTATATTCTATCAATAAGCAGGTTGAAACCTGAACTTGCCCCAGCCATAAAGGACAGTGATAAACCCTTTGATTCAGAGTTTTATATTCAAGTTATAAAAATCCTTCTACCCACTTTGGGCTTGATGGTGGCTGTGTTGGGTTCAATATTTTTTGGCATTGCCACACCTACAGAATCTGGAGCCATGGGGGCAGTTGGTGCTACCATTTTAGCAGCCTCCCATGGTCGTTTAAACCTCTCAGTTATCCGTTATGTATCCCAAACCACCACAAAATTAACCAGTATGGTGTTTATTATCCTGGTTGGGGCCAACGCTTTTGGTTTGGTTTTTCGTGGTATGGGTGGGGATATGATTATAAGAGAATTTTTGGAAAATATGGACTTTGTCGGTTGGCAGGTTCTATTTATAGTGATGGTGCTGGTTTTTATCCTGGGTTTTTTTCTCGATTTTATCGAGATATGCTTTATCCATATTCCTATATTAGCTCCAATTATTGCGGATTACGGTTATAACCCACTTTGGTTTGGAATTCTCTTTGCCATCAACCTGCAGACCTCATTTATGACCCCGCCTTTTGGTTTCTCCCTATTTTTTCTTAAAGGTGTCTGCCCCCCTGAAATACGTACCATGGATATCTATAGGGGAGTGTTGCCATTTGTGGCTATACAAATTTTTGCCCTGTTTTTGGTAGCTCTATGGCCAGAAACAGTTACATGGCTGCCAAATTTGGCTTATGGTGAATAGCTGTCACAAAGTTCTGCCCCGTTACATTTATATTGACATTTCTTCTCTGTTATAATAATGTTCTTACAAAGGTAAGTACATTTTGGTTGGAGCAAATTATGAAAACCACAAAACTTGGTAAACAGGGTAATGGGACCAGCGTGGTAATTCCTGTGCAGATGTTAAGAGACATGGGACTTAAACGTGGTGATGATGTTACTGTTCAGGAGACGGAACAGGGTATTCTCATCTCTCCTGCGTCTCAGGTTTTGCAGGGCCAAATGAAGATTCTCGATGATGTTATGAATCAATATGACCGCACTTTGCAAGATCTTGCAAAGTGATCGACCCTGTTTGGCTCGATCCAAAATTTCTCATCAAAGCGCATAATCAATTAATAAACCGTTATGGTGGAATTGCAGGTATCAGAGATTATGGCTCTTTGGATGCTGTTTTAGCTCGTCCCCAGCAGATCCTTGGCTATAGTGAAGATAAAAATTTAACAATATTCACCTTGGCAGCTGCCATTGGTTGGTCACTTTGTCGCAGACATCCGTTTATAGATGGCAATAAAAGAGTATCTTTTGTTGCAGTTGCAGTTTTTTTGCAGATAAATGGCTATCATCTGGATGTCGCCAACCGGGAGGCAACAAAAACCATGATGGCTGTGGCCTCTGGAAATACCAGTGAAGAGAAGTTTGTCAGTTGGATAGAGGATAACTCATTTGAAACAAAGTCGGGATTATAATATGCCCCCAAGATATTGAGCTAAATCTATGCGTATGGGCATAAAATAGATGTTGGTATTGCTGTTTTTGGCAAATGATAGTGCCTGATCGGCAAATTTACGATTCCACTCAAGGGTTGGTTGAAACTCTTGGGGAAAAACTACACAGTTTCTCTTTTCCCAATAGGCTTTGGATTTCTCTGAGGTTACTGGTGAAACTCCCCAAAAAACCTCTTGGTCGGCAAGAATCTCTCCATAAATCTCCATGAAGCGGATGTCAAAAAATGGTTGGGTAAAAAAGCCAGCAGCTCCTGCATCTTTTTTTTCCAACAGATAGTGCATCTCATCTTGAAAGCCAGAGCGATACTGATCTATAGCAGCATAGACCTTTAAATCTGGCATCTGTTCTTTAAATTTTTTAATTATATCAACGGCATTAACATCATATTGGGGGATGTTAGGGTCAGTGTGAGGATCTCCGGTAACTACGAGGATTTCGTTTATGCCACTATCTAATAAAAATTGTTTCATAGGTAGTGGGCCATTGGGGTCAATATCCCTTGCTCTTATGTGTGGTATTGCCCGAGAGAAATAATTTTTGGCAATTCCACACCCCTCCCAGGAACGCACCGCAAAGCGGGTAAGGTCGGGAATATTTATCATATCAACAGCTTTATACTGCTCTTTTAAAAGAGTCAACTCTTGATTAAGGGTCTCATTGCTACGGGGTACTAGCTCTATGGATATATGGGTTTTGTTGGAAAGAGTCATAAATTGTCTTGTCTTTTTTATAAGTTAAACTACAAACCCGTGAACAATACCTTATTTTATCGGCAGCTAACAAGAACCCTCTTGTCTGTATGTTAAAATAATTGACAAAATCTTGGCAATAACAGTGTTAAGAAATAATGAAAGTTTGTTTTGATGTTGTTAACTAGCTGAATATATATGAAAAAAATATAATTGCATCATATGGCAAGATTATTGCGAGTTAGAGTCTCTGCATACCACTAACATTATTTATGAAACTTTAATGAGGAATCAAAAATGTTCAGCTTTGAGTTGGTTTTCCTTAAGAAAATTTGCAAACCGATATATTTGGGAGGTCTGGTTTGTCTGTTTTCTGCTGTTTTAGTACCTAATTTTGGTTCTGCTATTGAAAGAGGGGTTGGTGCTGTAGTTATCAATAAACCTAAGCAATCAACTAGAACTGCACTTCATAACTCCATAGAAAAAGATGATTTTGCAGTTGTAAAAAAGTTGATTGATGATGGTGCTGATGTAAATGCAGTTGATGGTTTTGGGCTTTCTCCTCTCCATTTTGCTGTTATTAAAAATGATGTATCACTGGTAAATCTTCTATTGAGCCAGGGAGCAAAAATCAATGTGCAAGATAAGCGTGGTGATACACCCATCCACATGATAGCTGCTGCTAGCGGCTCTTTGGAGATCACCAAAATATTGTTGGAAGGTGGAGCAGATCCCAATATTATAAATAACAAAGGCAATACTCCACTGCACTGGGCAGCTGGTGAGGGTAACATAGTTTTGGTACAGCAGTTGGTAAAGTCTGGAGCAAAAGTTGATGTTCAAGATATCTCAGGAGACACTGCTCTACACTGGGCTACTGAAGAGAACAACCAAAGCATAGTCAAATATCTTGTAATAGGTGGAGCCAACCCAAATATTGCCAACAAACATGGTCGTACTCCCCTATATTGGGCAGTACGCCGTGGTGCATTGGAAACCGCGCGTTTTTTGATAGTAGAGAGTGGCGTACCAGCTAATTCCAAAGGTATCTCCGGTGATACACCTCTGCATTGGGCAGCTGGTGAGGGTTTTTCTTCAATAATAAAACTGTTGTCTGGTTTGACCAACGATATCGACCCCAAAGCCCAATATGGTGAGACACCACTACATTGGGCAGCAAGAAAGGGCCGTTTGATGGCTGCTACCACATTAATAGATTCTGGTGCTGATAAAAATGCTGTAGATTCTCTTGGTAATACACCCCTTACATTGGCCCAAAATGGTGGTTATCACGATGTTGTTGAGCTACTATCACCTATTAACTCAATACAGATTGAGGCTAAACTAATTCATGACAGGGAAATAAACTTGGCTTTACGGTAGCTAAAAAAGAAAATTTGCTTTTCAAGAAAAAACCTGTCGATCTATTGGGAAAGACAGGTTTTTTTTTGCATTTGTTAGATATATTTTTATAAATAAATGGTGGTTGAAGGTTTGATAATACAAACTGTCAGTTTAATGGTTGCTTTGATGGGCGAAGGGGTGTATTTTTCTTCGCAAATTCAAAAGAATATTGTGCCATGGAGTTAGCAACTTTGTTTTAAGCTTTGCATTACCCTGACATCCCCTCACTAAGAGCCTCTTAAATAAGTTAAAGATATGTCTATCGATAAATTAAAGATTTTTTCTGGTACTGCCAATCCCCAACTTGCCAAACGGATCTGTACCTATCTCTCGGTTAACCCATCTGCGGCAACCATCAAACGGTTTTCTGATGGGGAGATTTTTGTCCAGATAGATGAAAATGTTCGAGGTAAGGATGTATTTGTGGTTCAGCCTACATCGTCTTCAGCCAATGATCATATCATGGAGATATTAATTATGGTTGATGCCCTACGAAGAGCATCTGCGGGGCGGATTACAGCGGTAATACCCTATTATGGTTATGCACGCCAAGATCGAAAAGAGGCTGGCAGAACTCCCATCACGGCAAAATTAATAGCGGATCTTCTCCATGCAGCAGGTGTGGGACGGGTTTTGACCATGGATCTCCATGCTGGTCAGATACAGGGCTTTTTCAATATGCCCGTGGATAATTTATATGCCACGCCAACCCTGTTGGGGGCTATTCGTCAGCTTGATACATCCAACATAGTTATTGTATCTCCTGATGTTGGAGGTGTTGTTCGTGCACGTTCTTATGCTAAACGTCTAAATGCTGATCTTGCTATCATCGATAAACGTCGTCCGGCTGCTAATGTAGCTGAAGTTCATAATATTATTGGTCATGTAGAGGGAAAAGATTGTATCATCGTCGATGATATGGTTGATACAGCTGGCACATTGACCAAGGCTGCTGATGCTCTTTTGGAGAGAGGTGCTAGTTCGGTTATTGCAGTTTGTTCCCATGGTGTTCTTTCTGGACCTGCGGTTGATCGTATACAAAACTCCGGTCTATCCCGTCTGATAGTAACCGATACAATCCAGTTGAGTGAAGCTGCGGTGGCTTGTGAGAAAATTCATAGCTATACCGTCTCCAACCTGTTGGGTGAGGCTATTCGCCGGGTTTGTGATGAGGAGTCAGTTAGCTCTCTGTTTGTTTGATTTTTTTTGTTTTGCAGGATATTGCTCACACTGTTATCAATTGAGCGTTTTATTCACAATGCGTTATCAGCACCCCTGGAGGCTGGACGTTTGATGGTCATTTTTTAACCGGGCTGTTTTTTTTACTTGGTGATAGTGGCTGTTTTTTGTGGGTGGATTTTTAAATATTCCTGCTTGTTTTTTTTATCTTTTATTTTGAGGAGTCTGTTTCATGGCAACAATTAAAGCTGAAAAACGAGAGGGGACCGGCAAGGGGGTGGCCCGCTTGATGCGTCGCGAAGGTCAACTACCAGCGGTACTTTATGGTGGTGGTAAGGATAATGTAAATCTATCTTTAAACTCTAAAGATTGGATGGATATTGTTGAGAAAAACGGTTCTTCACTGCGTACTCAACGGCAGACACTTACTATAGGTAGAGCCAAGCAGATGGTTCTTCTACGTGGATTTCAAACTCATCCTGTTTCCGGTGATCCTGTCCATGTTGATTTCATGCGCTTTAATCCCAAGCAGAAAGTTGAGATTGAAGTACCAGTTATTGTTATTGGCGAAGATGAGTGTCCTGGCGTTAAAGAGGGCGGTATGGTTGAGCAGATCCGCCGTGTTCTTGAGGTGCAGTGTCTAGCTGGTGATATTCCTGAGAGCTTTGAGATTTCAGTGGCTGGTAAGGAGATTGGCGATACCATCCATATTGAAGATATTGAGATGCCAAAAGGCGTTGTTGTCAATACCGATGTTAACTTCACTGTCGTCAATATCTCTGCTCCGGTAGTTGAAGAGGTAGAGACCGAAGCTCCAGAGGCAATTGAGACTGAGGTAACAACAGAGAAAGCATCCGATGAAGAGGAAGGGAGCTAAGTTTAGCTCTTTGGTTTTATAAGTGAATTTGTTGGTAGGTTTAGGGAACCCTGGGGATAAATACCAGGGTTCCCGGCATAATTTAGGCTTTGACGCCATTGATCTTTTAATCCGTGAGTATGGACTGTCTGAAGGTACTCAACGTTTTAAGGGGGTTTTTGGTACGGGAAGGGTCGGTACGCAAAAAATTGGCTGGCTAAAGCCAGAAACTTTTATGAACTTATCGGGTGAATCGGTAGGTGCAGCTGCCCGTTTTTTTAAGTTGGAGCCAGAGCAGGTAATTGTTTTTCATGATGATCTTGACCTTGTATCGGGTCGGGTCAGGATGAAAAAAGGTGGTGGTAACGGTGGGCATAATGGCCTTAAGTCTATCCAGCAGATAATCGGCTCTGCAGATTTTATCAGGGTTCGTTTGGGTATAGGCAGACCACCGGGGCGTATGGATACAACAAACTTTGTTCTTTCAAGGTTTAAGGATGAGGAGAGAGAGTTGATTGATCCAAAGCTAGAAGGTTTGGCAAATGCTTTGCCAGCACTACTGGATGGCGATCTACCCGGTGCGATGAACAAATTGCTTAACTCATAGATATTTTTGTTGTTATTACTTCATTAAAAGCAATATTTCTTCTTATTATCTTATCATTTTCTAGGATTCCCATGGCACTTCAATGCGGTATAGTCGGTCTGCCCAATGTTGGCAAGTCTACAATTTTTAACGCTTTAACAGCTGCTGGTGCACAGATGGCCAACTATCCATTTTGCACTATCGAGCCAAACGTTGGTGTGGTAACGGTGGCTGATTCTCGTTTAGAGCTTCTCAAAAATATTGCCAATCCCCAAAAGGTTCTGCCGACGGTAATGGAGTTTGTTGATATTGCTGGTTTGGTAAGTGGTGCTTCCAAGGGTGAGGGGTTGGGCAACCAGTTTTTGGGCCATATACGTCAGGTTGATGCGGTAACACATGTTGTGCGTTGTTTTGAGGATGATGACATCACCCATGTTGAGGATAGGGTTGATCCTGTAGCGGATATTTTAATCATCGAGACAGAGCTTATGCTGGCGGACCTAGCCAGTGTGCAGAAGAGATATGACACTGTAATTAAAAAGGCAAGAACAGGTGAGAAAGAGGCCAAGGTATTGGTTGACATCTACACCAGGGTGATAGCTGGTTTAAACGATGGAGTACCCATTCGTCAGCAGGATCTATCTGTTGAAGATAGGGCAGGTTTAGCCGATCTTTTTCCCATAACGGCAAAGCCAGTTCTATATATATGCAATGTTTCGGAGGCCGACATAGCCACAGCTCAAACTCCAGGTGCGCATCCCATGACAGATTCGGTAAGGGAGCAAGCTGCAAAAGAGGGGGCCGAGGTAGTTGTTATCTGCGGAGCGATAGAGTCTGAGATTTCCGAGCTTGATGGTGATGAGAAAGCGATGTTTTTGGATGATTTAAATCTAGAAGAGCCGGGTTTGGATCGTCTGGTACATCAGGCATATGCTCTGTTGGGTTTGATGACCTATTTTACTGTTGGCCCCAAAGAGGTAAGAGCCTGGACGGTAAAAAAAGGAGCCACAGCTCCAGAAGCTGCAGGGGTGATACATACCGATTTTCAAAAAGGTTTCATCCGTGCTGAGGTGATTGGCTATGATGATTTCATCGACTGCAACGGCGAGCAGGGAGCAAAAGAGAAAGGCAAGATGCGCCTGGAAGGCAAGACCTACCAGCTAAAAGATGGCGATGTAATGCACTTTTTGTTCAACGTCTAAAAAAATAAAAAACAGTGTAGCCCCTACGACCACGGGTCAAGGGCCATTATGGCCCTTGCGGGTTTGGGCAGCGCCCAAGACTTTGCCGTAAAGCCGGATTTAAAAAGACTTTTTTTCGCTTTTGAAAAAAAGTCCCGGCTAGTATATTAGTTCCCATAGATCTAAACCCCAGAGCAAAAAAGCCATACCAAGTCATCCCAGGCAATTGAAAATCCATACTGTGATTAAAAACTAAATGGATTCTCTCCAACCTGGGCATAACATGATTTAACCTAGATTCGGCAGTTGTGCGCACGCACCTTACATAACCTCCTGATTCATCTGCCGTAATTCAAAAAAGTCTAATCACCCATTGGTGACTTCGATTTTTTGAATTACGGCAGCTAAACCATTATGTTGCGCCATTCACATACGTCCAACTGCCGAATATAGGTTTAAGTCTATAATTTTTTCAATAATATTATTTGCGAATACCCTCAATAAAGAAACCTAAATCCATGCTTTCGGCTGCTGGTCCTAGATTGTAGCTTATGCCGTAGTCGCTGCGTTTGATTCTTAGCTTGCCTGTGAAGCCCATGCGATAGCCACCCCAAGGATCTTTACCAGCACCCACATAGACGATTGGGATTGCGACTCTGTTGGTTTTGCCGTGGATGGTTAGTTTACCTTTTAGGGTTCCGGTTTTGCCGTTGCCACTAAAGGATGTTGTGGTAAATGTTGCTTTGGGGTATTTGCTAACATGTAGAAAATCTTTGTTACGTAGATGTTTGTCACGTTCGGCATGGTTGCTATCTACGCTCGCAGTTTTGACCAATACCGTTATTTTTGCTGAGTTTGGGTTGTTTTTGTCATAGTTAAAGTCGCCGGATATGTCGTTGAAACGGCCTTGCAATACGCTTATGCCAAGATGGGATATACTAAATTCGACAAAAGAGTGTGATGGGTCAATACGATAATTGTCGGCTTGTGCCGGGCTAGCACTAAAGGTGAATGCAGCTGCCAAAGCTATGGCTATAAAGCTCTTGATTTTTAGAGAGGTTTTCATGGGTTTCTCCTGTTTTTAATATAATAAAAAGTTGTTTATAACATACGTGTGAGAGTGTCATCTTTTTCTATGAAATGATGTTTAAGTCCACCTGCTATGTGCATTGCCACCAGAACCAACAAGATTACAGCTAATGTTAGGTGAATAGTTCCTGCAATATCCTCAAGATTTTCAATAGGTTGTTGGGTGAAAATAGCTGGGATGGTGAATAACCCAAAAACATTAACAGCATCACCTTTAGCGGTGGTAATAAAATATCCGCTTATTGGTAGTATAAATAGTAACCCATAGAGAAGATGGTGGACCCAATGGGCGGCAATTTTTTCATAGGGTTTTAGGGAGTCTGACATTGCAGGTGGGGGATTTTTTTTGCGCCATGTCCAACGGATAATAACCAAGACAAATGCAACCACACCAAATGAGCGGTGAATGTCTGGTGCTGTTTGATACCATGGGTCATAGTAGGTTAGGGTGACCATATAAAAACCCAAAGCCGCCAGCCCAAGAACCAAAACTGCCATAAGCCAGTGGAGCAGACGGGCAAATCCGTTATAACGCACAGGTTCCGGCTTAACTGATTCCATAGCCATTGTATGGTTACTCCCCAACTATAAATATTTAATTATTTTATCCATCTGCATGTGTTTGATAAAAGACTTTCATATGTTAGTAAGGGGTCTTTTACAATTGTAGCAGATTAAATAATATTGTGTGATAATATTGGAAGTTTTTGACCTATCTTCCTATCTTTTTCACAGCTTTTTATGGGAGCCATCACAAAATGGAGCTGTATTGCTCTTACCACAAGCACAGACAGCAACCTGTTTAGGCTCGGTTAACTCAACCGCAACTGGGGTGATACCGCTACCTTTGTGGGACCCGTCACAATATGGTTTGTTACCACTTTTTCCACATAGACAAATGTGATGAGAACCTTCTGGTAGTTTGGCGACGATTGGTTTAGTCATGATATTGCTCCTTAAAAAATTGATGTTAGATGATTTGCAATATACAACCGCTATTTGATATTGACAATACAGTTTATTGTGACATCATTGTTTATGAAATGTTGACAGTGAACGGAGTGATATAGCATGGATAGATTTCGTTTGATGGAGACTTTTGTAAAGGTTGCAGAGGTCGGTGGTTTTTCAGCAGCTGCCCGTTCCATGCGCCTGTCAAAAGCGGTGGTTAGTAAATATATCAGCCTGTTAGAAGAGCAGCTTTCGGTAAGGCTGTTTAACCGTACAACCCGGCAGATCCGATTAACAGAGGAGGGTAGGGATTATCTACAGCGCTGTAAAATGATACTTGCCGATTTGGAGGAGGCAGAAAGGTCGGTAAAAGATCTTCATGGCGCACCCAGCGGTCTGTTGAGAATAAGTGCTCCCATGAGTTTTGGCATCTACCATTTATCTTCGGCTATAGCTGATTTTATGGAGATGTGGCCCAAGATAGAGATTGACCTTGATATGAATGATCGCTTTGTTGATGTTTTAGCAGAGGGATTTGATCTTGCTATTCGTGGTGGCAAAATGGTTGATTCCAGCCTGATTGCTCGCCGTCTTGCTCCATTACAGTCTGTATTATGTGGATCAGCAGCTTATTTTAAAGAATATGGCGAACCCCAAACTCCTGATGAGTTGGTTAATCATAACTGTATTGGTTACAGTTATAGTCGCAGTGGTGATAATTGGCATTTTCAATCGGCAAAAGGCGATGTGGTTGTCTCTGTCAAGAGCAAAATTCGGGTAAATAGTGGCGATGCTATACGGCAAATAGTGTTGCAGGGACAAGGTATAGCGATTATTCCCACATTTTTGGTCGGGCATGATCTAGCCCAAGGAACCTTAATAAAGACTATGGACAATTATCCCATAAAAGAGTCAGGACTCTACGCCCTCTATCACCACAACAGGCATCTCTCGGCAAAAGTGCGAGTATTTGTCGATTTTCTAGCAAAAAGATACGGCAAAAAACCCTATTGGGATCGGAATATTTAAGATAGGGCAGTTAATTTTCTGTTGGTTGCATGGTAGGGGTATTTATATTGACCACAGGACGTGTAATTGTGGTTAGATCTTTGTCTGGGTTGTCGTCGTATAAAGTGGCTACGTTGATGTTATCACCAAGTCTGGGAGGTTGGTAAGTGGATTCCAGATCTACCGGGTTATACGTGGATTGGCTGCCAACTCCAGCATAAGAACCGATTGTGGTGGATCAAATTGGAACAGCAGGGGAGGTGCTTATGAAGTCAAAGAATCAGCCCGAAATCAGTGCCAACATTGGTTGATTCGACGTTGTAATGCTCTCCAGAAGTGATAAACTGTGCCTTTGGAGAGCCGTATGATGGTTTTTGGATGCAATTTCTGCCACAACTGAGGCTCGTGGTGAATCACATGGGCAATGTCGGTCAAGTTGAAATCCTAGCTACATCATTGTTGGGTGCTGAATTGTAATTGGTAAAAGTATTTGGCAGACTTTATCACTAACGCCGGAGACATTAAGAAGGATACAAACTTCTGAAATTCCCGGACTGATTATAAGCTACAAGAGGCGATTAAACGGTATTTGTTATGGAGGGGAGGCATGATTCAAAAATTTATTGAAGAGCACGCCAGACTTGTCAGTTTACTTTTAGATGTTGGCAATACTGAAATCCCACCAAGAGAAAGAAAGGTTCTTTTATCTCTGTTAAGAGAAGAGATTGTCGCCCACACTATAAGAGAAGCAAAGTATTTTGAAGATAAATATCCAAACAAAGAGTTCAAGAAGATTTTTGACGATAATTTTATTACAAATTACACACATATTCTGGCATCAATAGATGGCATACTTAACACAGAGACCGAGTATGTATGGGATTCTAAATATATTAGCGATACATTAAAAGGCAGGATATTATTGGAAGAGAACGTTTTGTTTCCTGCATTGTCGCACAAAAAATAAAAATACAGTAAATAGATGACCGATCTTTGTTGTGGGTGCTCCCCCAGGTAGGTTTCTCCCTACGACAGCCCCGCTCGGAGGCTGTTTTTCTGTTGGTGTTGTGATGCTGTAATAAAAAAAATCGAAGTCACCCGATGGGTTATGAGACTTTTTTTTATTACGGCAGATGAACCAAGAGGTTATGCCAAATGCGTGCTGACAACTGCTGTTTCTAGGATTATAAAGTAAAAATATGAGCTTGCTTAAAACACCTAAATCTATTGCGCAAACTAAAACCACTGTTGATTATGGATATAAACAGGCGATAGACTATATCAATGCTGAACGTTACGAAGAGGCTGACCAACTTTGTACTTCAATCGTTCAAGATATTCCACATCATACAGATGCTATAAATTTACTTGGGGTTATAGCCCAAAAAATCGGTCGTGATGATTTGGCTGTTAAACAGTTTCATAAAGCCATAGACATCGATAGTAATAAGGCATTGTTTTATTACAATTTGGGAACGTCTCTGTATAGGTTGGGACAATTTGATGATGCTATAAAAGCCCAAAAACAAGCTATAAATATTGATTCCGATTATATTGAAGCATATAGCAGCCTTGGGGCGGCACTATTGGAACTGGAAAAATTTGATGAGGCGATTAAATATCTGCAAAAAGCCATTACAATCAACACTAATTGTGCAGATTGTTATTATAATATAGCCCTTGCATTAAAACAGCAGGATAAATTTACAGAAGCGTTGTTATGTTATGAAAAAGCCATAGCAATCAACCCTGGATTTGCCGATGCATATTATAATATGGGCATCATGTTTCATGAGCAAAAAATGCTAGATAGAGCTGCTTTTTGCTACAATAAAACAATTGCCGCAAATCCTAATTATGTTAATGCCTATGTTAACCTTGCTAATATACAGCAAGAAGAAGGAAGTTATGACGAGGCTATTGCAAACTATCATAAAGCAATATCTTTAAATCCTGACTACTCTGAGGTGTACAACAATCTTGGTTGCATCTTGAAAAATCAAAAAAAATATGATGAAGCCATTGAATTTTTTAACAAAGCAATAACAATAAATCCTGACTATATTTTTGCTCACGGTAACCTTGGCTTTGCACTTCAAGAACAAGGCAAAATTGACCAAGCAATTCTCAGTTATAAAAATGTACTCTCAATAAATCCTGATATTGTAGATATACACAGCCAACTCATTGGTTGTATAGATCTTTCTGCAAGTGTAAATTCAAACATTCCTCATACAGAACGAAAGCGTTGGTTTAAACAATTTGTTGAACCCATACAAACATTATCAGTTTTTTTTAAAAATAAAGTGGACCCAAAGCGTATTATACGTATTGGTTACGTTGGAGCAGATTTTTACAACCATTCAGCTGCCTATATATTTGGATGTATGCTTTTAAACTTTGATAAAAGTAAGTTTGAAGTATTTTGTTATGCAGGACACTCCACACAAGATGAGCTTACTGAACAATTTAAGCAAAACGTAACCAAATGGTTGTACACTTCACATTTGGATGATGCAACATTGGCAGATACAATAAGAGAGGATTGCATTGATATTCTTGTTGACCTATCTGGTCACACCCCTGGCAACCGTCTGTTAACTTTTGCTAGAAAACCTGCTCCTATACAAATCTCTGCTTGGGGTTATCCTTTTGGTACAAGTATGGCTACCATGGATTATCTCTTTGCAGATCCTTTTTTTATTCCTACTTCACAGAGGAACAAATATGTAGAGCAGATTATTGACCTTCCATGTGTTATTCACATGAATCCTTCTACTCCGCCTGTCATGGTAACAGACCCACCAGCTTGTAAAAATGGATATGTAACATTTGGTGCTTTTAACAGGCTGGAAAAGTACAACGATGAAGTATACAACTTGTGGGCTGAGATTTTGCATTGTATTCCAAATGCAAAACTTATGTTGAAAACCGTGAAGTTGGATAGCCTCCAACTAACACTAGAGGTAAAAGAGAGTTTTCAGAAATTGGGTATTCCAAATAATCGCCTACTGTTAATGGGCAAAACAACCCGGTCTGAGCACCTTAAAGCACATGCAAAAATAGACATAATGTTAGATCCCTTTCCTCATAATAGTGGTATGACAACTTTGGAGTCATTATACATGGGGGTTCCTGTATTGACTTGTGAAACAAAAATTCGTGGTCCAATAAGTTCTACTATTTTAAATATTTTGGAAATTGATGAGTTTCGCACTCAAAACGATAGAGAGTATGTAGAAAAAGCTGTAAATTTTGCCAAAGATATACAGTATTTAAAATCGTTACGCTATCAATTACGCAACCGTTTTGAAAATTCTGTTTTGGGTGATTCTAAACTCTACACAGAGGAGGTTGAAACAATATATAGACAACTTTGGAAAAAGTGGTGCGAAGACAGCAAACTAGCACCAAACCAAGCGTAGCAGAATGCGAAACGAGTTATCGAGAGCTAAGGGGAGATATATGTCACCGGAACTCCCGTATATCATTTCCCAGGAACTATAAAGGAGTTAAATATACTGTCTCGTACGCCGCCCCAGCTTGTCCCGTTGATATTGAGCTTGAAACAGGGTTGCATCGATATGTTTTGCTGTGAATGTCTGGGTTTCGGCAAACTGGTTGTAGCTGTTTGTTGTGGTTATGCTCCCCAGAGTTGTGCCAGTTAACAGGCCGTTGTTGCTGTTGTAGGTAATGGTTAACAGGCCAGCATTGGTAAGCAGACCATCGATATCATAACCATATTGGATGG
>JADFZS010000150.1 GCA_015232405.1 Magnetococcales bacterium
GGGAGTGCGAGATGCTAAATATGAGGTATTTGATATTCAGAAAATTCTGGAACGGCTGCTCTTGAGAGGCAATATTGTCGTCAAAAAAGCCTATTGTGACTGGGATCGTTATAAGGAGTTCAAAAAAGCGATGCATGAGGCAGCCTTCGAGTTAATCGAAATTCCTCATGTGAGGCAATCCGGGAAAAATTCCGCCGATATTCGCATGGTAGTGGATGCCTTGGACCTTTGTTACACCAAAGGGCACGTGGATACCTTCGTCATCATCAGCGGTGACTCTGATTTTTCTCCACTGGTGAGTAAACTGCGGGAGAACAACAAGATGGTCATTGGTGTAGGTGTAAAAAACTCCTCCTCCGACCTGCTAACCTCCAATTGCGATGAATTCATCTACTACGATGATCTAATGCAGAAAGATAAGAAAAGCCGCAACTCCAATAACAAGAAAAACAGTGCCAAGAAGCAAACGAAGTCATCTACCAAACAACCAGAGAATGCCAAGCTCCAAGAGGGAGTGAATCTGGTAGTGGAAACCATGGAAGATCTTTTCGAGGAACGGGGTGGTGAGGGCAAATTATGGGGTTCCATGGTCAAACAGGCGCTGAAAAGGCGAAAACCAGGGTTCAATGAAAGCTCCTACGGTTTTCGCTCTTTTGGTGCTCTACTCGAGGAAGCAGAGGCCAGCGGTCTTCTCACTTTAGAACATGACGAAAAATCTGGTGGTTATATCATTAAGAGCTTAACTTCCAATTGAGTTTTGCCGATGCCAAGCAACCTCATGGCTATCACTATGCCCTTATGCGGGGACTGGTATAAACCGCTGAAATCAATTTCAGCCGATTTTTTGGTTGCTTCCCTTTTACTGATAAAATAACCCCGCCTGATAAAGACGGGGTTTGTCTGTGATCTGAAAACCCGAAATAACATCCGGGCTTTTTTATATTCTATATTCAGCAATCATCAGTAGGTAAAAGTCAGCTCCTGGTTAACGCTATCAAAACCAATTACCACTGCTTGACCAGGAGTTATGGATATATGCTCCTGTTTGGCGTAGTCATGCCCCTCTTCACGCCCTGAATCACGCATCTCTACAGAAAGCACATGATCTCCTATGGGTAGAGGTAGTTTTGAATAGGCAAAAACTGTTGCATCCTGATGAAGACCGGGTGGAACAAACTTTTCATCAGCTATCTTCTTGCCATCAAGGTTGATAATCACCTGAACAATAGCTCTCTCCCTTGGGCAATCCTTGGGTTTACGCATATTTGGTGGTAATTTTTTCAACTCAGCCCGTGTCAGTTTTTTACACGCATACAACCTTTGTGAAGCATGTTTAAACGCCAATTTTATTTCTGCTTGATCTGGTTGCAGATAGTTATAGGCTGGAGCAGTTGAAAGATAAAAAATGATAAGACAAAAAACAGTATAGGCAATACCTTGCAGAGCATATCTTACAATATTATTCATGACTCTGCTCCCTCATTCAAACCATTACGATAATCTTTCAAAGTTTCATTCAACTCTTTTAACTCAGATTTTGCCCCCCAGAAAACAACCACCTTCTCTTTTGGTGTTCTTTTAAGCATATGTGGCTCCCGTTCTCCTGTTATCCTGGCGTTGGTCCAACGGTTGCCGAAACGTTGAAAGCAGTCACCTTCACGGCATCCTGTAATAAACACACCATCAGCACCATTTTTCAGAGCATAATCCAGAAGCGAAGGTGGCAACATACCAATACATGGCATAACTACTGCTGCGGTTCCTTTATCTTTTAATTTATCTACACCAAGGCTATTCTCACAGCCGTAGACAATAATTTTTGATTTTTCGGTGAGTGCTGCAAGACCATCTTTTGTCTTTTCACGCAGATCGTTAGCACCGTACCAAGGCATCTCGATACCTGTCTTCAAGGTCTCTTTACCCATCCTAAAGGGGCTTGATGAGACACAAGAGCCAGTACATATACCGCAAGCGGTACACAGAGAATCCTCCATACGTGGTTCAAACTCATATTTTCTGCCATCTGTGCGTTTCTGCATTGTGATTGCGCCATATGGACAGTCCTTTGCACACTGACCACAACCATTACAATGCTCAAGATTGACCTCTGCCCGTGGCTTTTCTCCTCTGGAAGGGAGCCATGGTAGTATCATCAATAAAATTGTCACGCCAGAAGATATTGCCCACGCCATACCCGGCCCCAATATATCAACGAGGGGGTAAATATTGAGATAAAACCAGTCGAGATGTAAAACAGTGGGTGATTGAGTGAGCTGGGCTGGCCCATGACTGACGGCTGGCTTTAACAGGGAGAGTATAACCAGTGCTACCAGAGTACCAATAGCCAATGCCCGTGGTGGATAAAAATCAATTTGACTTATTCGACTAACATGGGTCCACAATAAAAAGACCAAAATAACCGGCAGACCCAAAAGATGCAAAAAGGCCATCAAGGTAAAAAATCTATCTGAGACTTGACCATCTAGAAAATTAAAAACCATGGCTCCCGGAATCATGGGAATCCAGTCGATCAACTCAGAGGTGGCAATGGCGATATATTGGGCTAGCATATCCCAAACCAACCAGTAACCAGAAATACCCAACATCACCACCATCCAGAGTGTGGGAACCCCGGTAAACCAAGAGAACCAACGTACACCACGATAGCGATCACGGGAAAATTCACGCCATAAATGCAAGAAGATTGTGATAATAACCGCATCAGAAGCGTAACGGTGCAGACTCCGCATTATACCAGCCAACCACCACTGCTCATTGGTCATATACTCAACAGAGTTATAAGCACCAGCAACGTTGGTTTCAAACAGGATAAAAACATATATTCCTGAAACTAGAATTATCCAAAAAAAGTAAAATGATAGGGAGCCGAGGTGATAAAAAGGATTCAGATTATTGCCAAAAACCCGGTTAAACCACTGCTCAATAGCAAGCACGGCAAAGTTACTTGCATTTCGTATTTTTTCCAAGGGTCTAGAACTCCAAAAAATATTTTTAATAAAGGTATATTTTTGAATATATGCGTCTTGATAACCAGAAGAAATGATTTAGATCAAGAGATATACAAATAGTGAAAAATTCAGGTTAACCCATTGAGGTATACACCTGTTCTCATTGCGATTCCAATAAATTTTTACGATTTTTGTTAATACTCTACAGGAAAGAAATTTACAAAAACGCGATTAAACATATTTATAAGAGCAAGCAAGAAGTATTAGCAACAATTGCAGCATATAGATACTCTTACCATGATCTTTTTGTTGTTATTAATAATGCCAATTTGCCCGACACCAAAATTGTAGACATAACTGGAATTAGGAAAGTTTCTTATTTTTACGAATTTCTTTATAAACTGTATAAACACCAGTTAAAATTATCATACCGCCGATAAACATCCCTATAAAAATGGAGAAATCAAAGCGGTAGGCATCTTGGGTGGGATCATAACTTGTACAGAAAAGTTTAACCCTACGGATTACATTGTCAACTACACTCTCTTGAGCTGCAGGCTGCCCCAATATCAACTCTTTTAAAGGTTCAAGTAGCAGTGGTGTGTGAATTGTCTCACCATATACCTGACGATATATGGTTCCATTTTTATCAACAACCGTGGCCTGTACTACATGGTCAAATCCTCTTGGGGACAACATATAGCTAAAACCAACATTTTTAATCAGCTTTTCTACCGTCTCTTTGCTGCCACTTAAAAAATACCAGTTTTTATCATCTTCCAAATCCTGCTGGCGGGCAAAGCTCGCCATTGTTCTTGGCTTATCAAAGCGTGTGTCAAAGCCTATGGAGACAACATTAAAACTATCACTACCGTAGGTATCTCGCGCTTTTTCAACAATTTCAGCAAGGGAGCGAGTAGCAACAGAGCAGGTGTGATAACAGCTTGTATAGATCAAGCTCAATATATAGGGTTTGTCTTTAGAGAGTTCTGCTAGTTGCAACTGTCTACCAGCACGGTTACGAAAAGTATAGGCTGCCATGGGGCGACCTATGGCATCTCGACTTAATTGCAGAGCTTCATCAGGATTAAAGTCAGCTCTCTTTGCCTTGGCATCTTGGACGGCAAGCAAAAAAATTGTAATGACAAGAAGAGCCAGTAGCGGTTTGATAAAAACAGGTGTATTGCTCAATTTAGGTTACGCAAAAAAAATCCCATCAATAGAGGCGGCAACCAAAAACAGCCCTAATTGAACTAGAGATGCTTTAAAACTTCCCATAGCAACTGCTGGAACAGGATTTTGAACTAGCTTTATACTTCTGTAGAGGAAGAATGAGCCACCAAGCATTGCACCAACTAGATAGACCCAACCCAGGCCAAAAAATAGTGGCAGTATGGATGCTGCAACCAACAACACGGTATTTGCCAACACCGCCTGAGCAGCCCTGGCAGGACCTGCTACAACTGGCAACATGGGTACACCTGCTGCGAGATACTCATCCTTGATAGCGATAGCCAAACTCCAGAAATGGGGTGGAGTCCAGAGAAAGAGAACAAAAGCTAGAGAAAGGGCGAGTGGGTTTAGCACTGGGTTTACCGCAGCTGTACCAGCCAATACAGCAAAACTACCAGCCAAACCACCAATGACAATATTCATCCAAGTACGACGCTTAAGCCATACTGTGTAGACAATGCCATAAAAAAATGCACCAAGAAAAACAAACAAGGCTGCTAAAGTGTTAATAGTATAAGCAACAGCCATTACAGGAAGAATCAAAAGTAAAGCAAACAGAACAAGCCACAATGGATGCTTTTTCAAGGTTCCTGTGACAAAAGGACGGTTGCTGGTCCTCTCCATACGAGCGTCTATGTCTGAATCATAGTAGTGATTCAAACCACCAGCTGCCCCTGCCGCCAATAGAACAGCGGTTAGAAGAATCAGCATCTGACCAAAAGTTGGAGATGGTCCAGGGGTCGCAGCCACACCCATACCGGTGGTTACCAACATAGCAACACCAATACGAAGCTTAAAGAGAACTAAAATCTGTTTCGCCAAACTGACCATGTTATCGAGCAACCCTTAGAATGTTAATATTATCCTAGAAGCGACTGTTGATGTTCTACCAACCACCGACTCTAGGATAACATCAATAACAGACATACGTTTAAAAATAAATGAAAAAGAGGGCGGACAAACAGGTCCGCCCCCTTTTTTTAAAAACTTACGACATTGGCCAAAGTGAAGATAGATATTTGGCGTTAATGAAGAAGTAGATCACGAATGTTGCCAAGAAGACCAGTGCCAGCACAAATGTGCCTTTGGCCTCTGTAGCTTCACCACCGTGTCCGGTATCTTCAATTGGTGCCAATTCCAACTTATCTGGCTGTGCAATATCATAGCTAGAAGCTGCCATTGGGAAACCAAAGCTGGATAGGAAGGTTGCACCCTTATCCAGTTTTTCACCAAAGATCAGGGAACCTACAGCAATCAAGCAGAAGAGTGCACCACCGATGGAACCGATGATACTACCAACAACCGCCATACCGAGCATACTAATAGCGGTACCGGCAAACTCGAACTGTAGAGCAGCATCGGTGAAGTTCACATCCCAGTGACGACGAGGTACACCCAATGTTCCTGCACCCAAAAGAAGCAGAATCATGATTGTCATACCACCAGCAAAGAGATATGGCTGCCATTTACACAATGTAGGCCAGATCAACTTACGACGGAAGACAACAGGAATGAGGAAGAATGTGATTGACATAAACGCCAAGGTTGTACCAACAGCCACTGTTGCGTGGAAGTGAGCTGGAACAAAGATGGTGTTATGGATAATCAGGTTGATCTGCTCAGTACCCATGACCACACCAGTGATACCACCGATGAAACCGAAGATAATCAGAGACATGAACATACCGGAGAATACTGGGTTATCCCATGGTGCTTTACGCAACCACTCAAACAGACCGTTTGTGTAACCTTTTTTACGTTGTGCTACCTCAATACAGCCTGGAACAGTCAAGCCGTGGATCATACTAGCAAGAACAGCTAGGTACATAGCATAGCTGGTGTTGAATACTTTCCATGTTGAGCTGATGCCTGGATCTGTAAGGATGTGGTGAGCAGAAGCCAACTGCAAGAAGAGGATGTAGAGCAAGAATGCACCACGGCTAACCTTCTCTGACATTGGCTTGGCACCAAACACGATAGCAGCGATTGCGTACCAGATGGATACGTGGGCAGCAACGTTAATTTGTTGTGAAGAGTGACCCAAAGCCCACCATACAACACGATACATAGCTGGGTCGATATTGGAGATAAAACCCATTGACCACAGTAGTGTTGGTATGAGGATGACAGCACCGGAAGCGATGGTGAAAACAGCGATGATTGTAGCTGTTAGCGCACCAAAAGTAACCAACGGAATTGAGCCGTCATAGGTATTCTCAGACTTAGCAACCACCAATGTAGCCAAAAAGATAAAGCAGCCGATCAAAGCACCAACCGCGAACAGGATAAGTCCGAGGTAGAAGATCGGTTCCGCTGGCATGGGAACATAGGAGGTGAACATCACACTAGAGTTGCCACGGAAAAAGGCAATTGTAGTAATGACTGAACCAAGTAGCATGAGAACAAAACCCAGCCAACCAATTGCAGGTGCTGCCGGACGACAGCGCAACAGGGTTGACGAGGCGAAATAGAGAACCGCCATTTCAAAAGCGATGATCCAGAAAATCAGGATAGCCGTACCGTGAGTGGTAAGAGCCATGTAGAAAGTTTCTGCATCAAGAAGGTGGATACCAGGTGCGCGAGTCAAGGCGACAAGCAGACCAAAGAGACCACCGATTAGTAGAAATACTACACCAAGTACTGCGTGAGCTTTCATCAAAGACTCAGCAGATTTGTGGAAATACAGGCCCGAATCAGGGCACCGTCGAAACATGTTGACAGCCATTTTACTTTGCTCCTTACTTCGGATTATTTAACGATGATTTTACCAAGCATTTGGTGATGACCTACACCACAGTATTCGTTACATACGATACCATACTCACCAGCTCTACTTGGAGTAAGAGTAATAACGGTCTCATACTGTGGAAGAATCTGTAGATTAATATTTACAGGCTGTAGTGAAAAACCATGTTGATAATCAAGAGAGGACATGTGTAAACGATAGCTCTTACCCTGCTCTAATTCCAAAATTGGATACCAGTCCCATAAACGACCCAAAAGATAGACATCACTACCAGCAGGAGGTGCTACAACAGGAATTTCTCCATCTGTCTCTGTTCGCACGGTATATTTTTCTACCATGGCCTCAGTTTTTGCTTCAAAAAGTTCAGCAGTTGTCTTGTAAGATTCGTTAGAGAGGTTCTGTTTTCCATAGACGTGCCAGTAAGGCATCCATAGGAAAAGAACTAGACACCATACTAGAGCGATGATCACCCATGTGATCTCAATTTTATGAATTGGTTCGTTCCACCAAATCCTTCGTGATGGGGGCATAATACTCATATTAATATTCTCCTTTCACCAAGAATTTATGGGGACATTGGGGGTGCACTAGGAATACCGATTATTTCCATGATGCCCCAAATGATATAAAATACCGTTGGGAATGTCACACCAAGGAACAACAGCAAGAATGGATTATCCAAAAGCCGCTGCATTGCTGGAACCTCTCCTTCATTTTCTTCTGACATATGCCTCTCCTCTTTTTTTTACGTTTTGAAAATAATATATAAAATTTTGAACTGAATATTTATATAAAAATATATGAACTACACGTTTTTATACGGTTCTAGTTCACATGTAATTGACCTGGATCAATTATTATAAATAAATTTTGTAAATATTTTATAAATGAATTTTATGTATAAAGATTTCAAAAGACTGTTAAATCACCCTCTCCCCCCAAAAAGGCTATAACAAATAATGGATAATCTTGTTGAATCGACGGGAAATGTAACATCTAATTTTATGGGATTCAACATTTTATTTGTCACTTCTCAACATTTTATCCTGTGTGTTAAAATAAGGGAAATTGTGAACAAAATTAGTGCTCCGGTTTGGTGTAATGAAGCCAGTGCAATTGGAACAACATATATCAGAGTAAAGATACCCAACAATACCTGAATCACAACCATCCCCAACAGTAACTTGATAACTGTTTTAACTCCATCGGACAGCTCAAGCCGAAGAGCATATAAGCCAAAACCCGTGACACTAAACAGGGTCATCATCGCTAAAAGTCGATGGTTCCACTGTACAGTTGTAACATCTTCAAAGATACTCAATATGGCTGGCTCCATTGGCATGTAGCCATCAGGAATCCAATCACCATCCATTAGAGGAAAGGTGTTATAGATCATGCCTGCATCCAGCCCTGCAACAAAACCACCTGATAGCAGGGTTAGCAGAATAAGATAGGTAAGAGAGGTTGATAAAGTTGATAAATTTAGAAATTGGCGGTTGGGTTGGGAGTTTTGTTCACTGTTAAAATACAGCCCCAAAGCCACCCACATCATATAGGCATATATCAACACAGCAAGACCTAGATGGGCCGTTAGGCGATATTGACTGACACGGGGATCGTCAACCAGACCACTCTTTACCATATACCAGCCCATTCCCCCTTGCAGGCCACCCAAGATAAACATAAACACAAGCTTGGGTTTTAAGTTACCAGCAATGCGTTTTTGGTATAAAAAATAGAGAAAAGGAAAGAGAAAGACCAAACCTATGGTACGACCAAACAGCCTATGGATGAACTCCAACCAGAAGATACCTTTAAAGCCTTCCACATCCATATCAAAGTTAACGGCCATGAATTCAGGTGATTTTTGATAATGGGAAAACACATCTTGCCACTCTTGGGGAGACATGGGGGGAAGCCAACCAAGAAATGGAGCCCAGTTTACCATGGACAGTCCCGAGCCAGTTAAACGGGTCAAACCACCAATGACTACCATTCCTGCCACCATGAAACAGCAGATAAACAACCATATGGCAATTTGTTTTTGGTGTGATGTTTCCAAGGGATCAATCCTTTCTAATATACTCTGAACTGGTTAAGCTACAAATAAACCACAGTGGATAGAAGATCGTCAATTGACGATGATAGATAATAGCTAAGGAAATTTATCTTCATGGCCCGAAGAAACCTTACCCAAGGAGATGTATTAATAAAATTGACCCAACTTACCATCCCCATGATGTGGGGGGTATTTATGGTGCTATCTTTTTTTCTGGTAGATACATTTTTTATTGGACTGTTGGGAACCAACGAGCTGGCGGCAATTAGTTTTACCTTTCCTGTTGTAACGGCAACTGCAAGTATAGCCATGGGGTTGGGTGTGGGTGCACTTTCTGTAATTTCACGGGCCATAGGCCGGGGAGCCAAGGATGAGGTGGCCCATTATGCTACCCACAGCCTGATTTTAGCTCTAGTAATTGTTATTATTTTTGTTGCCATTGGTTTTGCAACCATAGACCCACTATTTTTGGCTTTAGGTGCCAACCCTACCCTCCTCCCCATGATCAAACAGTATATGGAGATCTGGTATGGAGGTATGATCTTTTTAGTTGTGCCAATGATAGGCAACAGCATCATCAGGGCTACGGGTGACTCCCGTATTCCCAGCCTTATAATGACTGTGGCAGCCTTGAGCAACGCTATACTGGACCCGCTATTGATCTTTGGCCTATTGGGGTTTCCCCGTCTTGAACTAGAGGGGGCAGCCTGGGCATCTTTGATCTCCAGGGCAATTACATTTATAGCATCGGGCTATGTGCTCCATTATCGTTTAAAACTTATTGACCTCTCTAGACTTAAGCCAAGAGAGTTATGGCAATCTTGGAAAAAAATCCTCTACATTGGCCTACCCACAGCCGGAACCAATATGATTTTGCCCATCGCAGCTGGATTTATAACCATGATAATAGCAAATTATGGCAGTGATGCCGTTGCTGCTTTTGGTGTAGCTTCACGTATTGAGATGTTTTTTCTAATCCCATTTGTTGCCCTGTCTGCTGGCCTTGGACCGTTTATGGGACAAAATTTTGGGGCAAGAAAATTTTCAAGAATAAAGAAGGCAATTAAACTCACCACAGTTTTTGCACTGGGTTGGGGTGGTTTTAGTGCTGTCCTTTTATGGTTTGCCGGGGAGGCGATAACCCAGCAGATCAATTCAGCACCCAAGGTGGTCGCCTATGCCACACTCTACATGGCTGTAGTACCTATAAGTTATGGAGCTGCGGGAATTATCTACACCGCCAGTGCAGGTTTTAATGCCTTGGGATATCCCCTTAATGCAACAATGCTTGCTTTGGGCAGAACACTCTTTTTTTCAATACCCCTGGCTTGGCTTGCACACAATATCTGGGGAATCATCGGTGTATATTCAGCCATTTCCCTAGCAAACCTAACCGTGGGAATGTTAGCCTATTTCTGGATTGCGAATAAAATTAATCGCTATGACAGCGAAAACTAGCTTCTTACAGTAATAGCTAGGTAAACTGATAAACTAAACTCACAATGGAGCGGTATCTATGGAGAACCAAACATTTTGGATAGTTGGTATTATCTGGAACGTCGGTTTAACGATTTTAGCCATACGTTGGCTTTTAAAACAGGTGAAAAAATAGTTGTGAAAGAGAATAATTCAAGCCTAACAAAGCGGTTGATTCAGGGTTTTTTATTGGTTGGAGGCATACTTATGTGTCTCTATTTGTGGAATAACAGACCTGTCACCCCCAAACTATTGATACCCACTGAGCTAAAAGGTCTTCTGCTGCCGGAACCCAAACCACTAACACCATTCAAGCTGTTGGGCCAGGATGGTGATATCTATGATATTGGGCGTTTAAAAGGCAAATGGACCTTTGTTTTTTATGGTTACACCCACTGCCCCGATGTCTGCCCTACTTCGTTGAGCTTTCTGGCTGAAGTTTTTGAGCAGCTCAAGGAGCAGCCTGGAGGATTGGAACGTACCCAAGCGACATTCATTTCTGTTGACCCCAAACGTGATACCCCTGAAATATTAAAGGAGTACGCCCCCTATTTTCATGAAAAATTCACAGGGGCAACGGGAACTGTCAAGGAAATAGATGCCATTACCAAACAGATGTGGGCCCACTATGAACTATCCAAAGAGGTTGATGAAAATGGCGATTATGCTGTGGATCATACCTCTGCATTTTTCTTGATTGACCCCCAAGCTCGCCTGTTTGCCATTTTTTCTGAACAGTTTCAAAAAGATCCCAAAACTGTTGCCAAAGCTGTAAGTTTGATCCGCAAAATGGAAAATTAGGGAAACTTTATAATGGTATCCTGGATATTGCGCCAGCTACAGAATATTTTTGTCTATCAGCCTATTATAGAACAAAAATCTATCAGGGTAATTGACCCTCCACTGTTTGATACTGTTTTTTTTGAGGTTCGCACCCGTTGCAATGGGGTCTGTGAATTCTGCCTTGCCGCAGTGCAAACTGATCCTCGCAAAGATGAAAAAATGGCCCCAGAGGTC
The DNA here is from genome assembly GCA_015232405.1 of Magnetococcales bacterium. Classification (GTDB taxonomy): domain Bacteria; phylum Pseudomonadota; class Magnetococcia; order Magnetococcales; family JADFYX01. The sequence goes on from JADFZS010000150.1 coordinate 11,501, forward strand.
CATGAAAAAGTGTTGCAGGATCTAAAAGATATTAACTTTAAAGGGCGTATCGCCTACCACAACAACAGCGACCCACTTATTTTTAAGGATCTGGTTGATTATATCGCTGTTGCCAGAAATTTTTTTCCTGATAATAAAATTCAGATATTGACCAATGGTAAAGCTCTATCATCAAAAAAAGCAGAAGAGTTGATAAAGGTAGGGGTAAACGAACTCATCATCAATTTTTATCACGATGATCCCAATGCTGAATATCCCGATGTTTTCAAGGAGATCGCCAACAC
>JADFZS010000151.1 GCA_015232405.1 Magnetococcales bacterium
GACTTTGCTCTGTTATGACAGATGAATCAATAGGTTGCGTCAGGTGCGTGCTGACAACTGCTGTTTCTAGGTTAAAATAGTGTTACCTTTTGCAATATGAAAAAATATATCCTGATTTCTCACCGTTGACTTGGTCGGCAGTGATGCAACTTTGATATGATCCCCAGTTTGGTTTTGGAGCAGAATTGATGTCTAGCAGATTACGATTAGCATCCGGCATGTTGTTGGCTTTTTATGTGCTGTGCCATTTTTTAAACCATATGTTGGGAGTTATCTCCATAGATCTACAACAGAGTGCTGCTAACTATTTAACACAGCCCTGGAACAGATCTCTGCTATTGTGGGTTCTTCTTGCTGCTTTGTTGATTCACCCGACACTTTCAATGGCCTCATTGCTGCAACGCAGACATCTTATTCTGCCAGCTTGGCAAAGGGCGCAAATTTGGCTTGGGTTGTTGATACCTCCTCTGTTAAGCCCACACCTGATAAAATCTTTTGTGTATACCCATAAATACGATGTTGATATTAACTACAATTTGGTACAGTTTTCTTTATGGGTGGTCAATCTCGGTGATGGTGCAAGCCAGATTGCGCTATTTATCGTCACATGGATCCATGGCTGTATAGGTATTTGGGCCTGGGCTCACCTAAAGCCATGGTATGCTAAATGGCACAAGAGCCTGACAGCTTTTGCCTGGAGCTTTCCTGCCCTTGCCCTGGCAGGTCATGTTAGCTCAGGCATGCAAATTGTGCGCGAGGCAAACCGTAACCCAAACCTGGCTGATGAGTTGATGCAAAAGTCAGGTTTTGTCATGGATATGGAGCCGCCAGTTACCCAGATGGTGACAATATCCCATCTAACTATTTTCACCGTTATATTAATCACCCTTATGTTCCCTCTGCTTCGCCATGTTATGCGCCGTATGCAGCAGCGCGGTAATAAGCTGATATATGCCGATAAACATAATATTAGAATCAACAAAGGGGCAACGGTGCTGGAGGTTTTACAGACCGCCAGGGTCGACCACCCAAGTCTTTGTGGTGGTAATGGCAGATGCTCTACCTGTCGGGTAAGGGTTGGCAAAGGCTCGGAGGATCTAGAACCACCATCGCCATTGGAGCAAAAAGTTTTGCAGCGTATCAACGCACCAGATGATGTCCGTCTGGCCTGTCAGGTACGTCCCCAAGAGGATCTCAAAGTGTGGCCTCTCCTAACCCCGTGTGCAGATCAACCTGATGTATTAACTGCGGTTGAAAGTCGCCATGGAAAGGAGTTGGTGGTGGCGGTGTTATTTGCCGATCTTCGGGGTTTTACCGCTTTTTCCGAAAAACGTCTTCCCTTTGATGTTCTGTTCGTACTCAACCGTTATTTTCGTTTTATGGGTACAGCCATTGAGAAGGAGGGAGGTCACCTAGATAAATTTATTGGTGACGGTATTATGGCTCTCTTCGGTCTTGATGGTGATGCTAAAAAGGGTTGTCTAAACGCCTTGAAAGCTGCCAAGGCAATGGGAAGAGAGTTGGAGACCTTAAACGTCTCCCTTTTAGATGAACTTGATGACCCCCTACGTATAGGTATAGGTATCCATGTGGGACACGTAATTGTCGGTGAAATGGGCCACGGCCCTGCCCGGCAATTAACCGCCATCGGTGATACCGTAAACAGTGCCAGCCGTTTAGAAAGTCTGACCAAAGAACACAAAGCCCAGCTTGTTGTCTCCCAAGAGGTGACCAAACGGGCTGGAATAGATATGGATGACTACCCCTTGATGGAGTTAACCATCCGCGGTCGCTCCGACCCCCTACCAGCCAGAGTAGTAACTGTGCTCCATGAGTTGGATCTAGAGTAAGGGGGGGGAATTATCTTATTTTGCTATGTGTAGTGGTTTCAAAGCAAAAGAGTACAGTCAAAAGCAAAACCTTGGAGGGTCTTGCAGACCCCCAAACCCCCAGGCTTTTAAATGTAAAGGCTTAAAAACAAAGGCAAAACCTTGGCTTTGCCCAAACCCACCAGGGAGATAATCTCCCTGGACCCATAATAATAAAAACACTTTTTTGACCAGCTTTGGCTTTAATTGACTATATTAACTAAAACGGCCAGATTTTTTGTGCTTGGCGTTTTTTGTAGTAGACGTAGCCACCAGTTGCGATTGCTAAAATGGCTATTGGTCCCCAGGCTCCTAAACCCAATCCCAACCCCAGGCTTAAACCTTTACCGGACCAAATTGTACCACTTGTTGCTGCTGGGATTTTACTAGCGGTGGCTGCTTTTGTAGCTATTGTTGAGATACCACCGTTGGCGTTGGCTCCGGTTAGGGTTTTGGCGGCTGCAGCGTTGGTCCCGGCAGCCCCTTGGGTCATCGCTACACCGTTGCCACCTTTTACCACAGCTGCTGCACCAGGAGCTACTTTGGCTCCAGCTGTACCCGCAGCCTGGGCAACTTTCATCTCACCCCCGGTAAGCATTACTTTAGTGCCTCCAGCAGCACTGTTTTGCAGGGTTCCGGTAAGTTCAATGGTTGGTATGGCTGTGGTGGTTCCTTTGCCAAGGCCGACCATTTTACCTGCACCCTCTATCTGCACAAGAGCAGGGGCAGCAGCTTTGGTAGCAATGGTTTTACCACCTGCTCCCTGGGTTACTACAACAGGGTTTTGCACGGTGGCAGCACCAGTTTTGGCTATACCTTCAATTGCTGTGCCCTTGGCGAGAATAATCTTGTGACCAGCTGCAACACCGTCTGGTCCGGGAGAGGGGATGAGAGTTACCTCTTTACCAGTGCCAACACCTTCAAGTAAGAAGGTTTTTCCAGTTAATTTTCCAACTGCTTTTGCACCGATAAGCTCTTTTGTCGCTGGCATCTCACTCTCCTGATAAACATTGTAAATGCAATAATTTTACTGCTTTATCTCAAATTAGGGGCTAGAAATTAAATATACTTTTCTTTTTAAAATAATAGTAGCCACCCAAAGCACCAACACCGAGGAGAATCCAAGGATTGACAGCTCCCAGACTTAAGCCCATAACCTTACCATTGAGCAGCGATGCGGTAACAGATTTGGCTGAAGTGCTGCCAGCCACAACTGCAGACTGCCCAACACCTGATACACCACCTGCTCCGGTAGCAATATTGGTACCCGCCGCAGCAGCAGTTCCTGTAGCAGCAGCACCTTTACCAGCAGCCCCAGCCTGCATGGTGGCAGCAGCCACTTTTGGAATTTTAAACTCTAAAACTCCAGGTCCAGTGACAGTCATGGTCTCACCAGCAGGGACAACGGCAATAATCTCTTCAACAGGCATTTAACGTGCTCCTTTTTATCTGTGTAACATAGGCCAAGAGTTTATTCAGCCTCTTCTGCATCTTCAGCTCTATTTTTAAGATAGTTGTACACACCAACACTGGTGGCAGCAACAACACCTACCAATATAACCGGTCCCCAAGCACCAAGGCCCAATCCTGTACCAAGTTTCCAGCCAGTGCCGTTCCAGATCAAACCACCACCATTACCAGCAGTAGCGGAAACCGCAGATGATTTACCAGCCAGAGCTGATGAGCCGGACTTTGCAGCAGTTGCTGATTTAGCTGCAGTTGTGGTTTTTGCTGCTTTGGTAGTGGATATCGCTGCTTTTGATTTTGCTGCTGCTGCACCACCCACTGCCGCTTTTGCTGCTGTAGCTTTGGCAGGTTGTAGGAGAATCCAGTTGCCAGTAGCATTGCCAGCAACCATTGGAGCTTTGCTGATGGTGTAGGTTTTACCAACCAGTCCCGAAAGATTACCCGTGCCATTTTGAATCTGCAAAGCCAGAAGTTCATTGCTTGCTGCAGCACCCGCTGCTGGTTTCATAAACAACCAGTTGCTGGCTTTTGCTCCCATCATGGGGGATTTTATTACAGTGTAGCTCTTGCCAGCCACACCCTTTATCTCAGCTGCCTGACGAGCACCTTCTAATTTCATCATCATGGTGGATGATGCCTTACCCTTGGCTGCTGCTCCACCAGCTGCTGCGGTTGCTGTTGCACCACCTCCAGTTTTTACAACCAACCAGTTGCTCATGCCACCAATTACCGTGGGGCTTTTACCTACAGTGATGGTTTTACCTGCCAGGCTTGATAGCTCGGCAATCTGTCGGGTTCCCTCTATCTTGAGCGCAACGCTTTTGCCCCCTTCGGCTACCGGAGTCAAAAAGAGCAGGTTGTCTAAACCAGCTCCAGCTGAGGTGACTTGACCTACAACGTAGCTCTTGCCAGCTAAAGCCGGAATTTGAGCCGATTGTGCTGTCCCTACGTTAAACATCAATGCTTGTGTAGCCATGGTCTCTCCTTAAATACAAAACTCTGGATTTAAAATGCAAAAACGCTGTATCGATTGGTTTTTCCCCGAGGAGCCAACCCCCCCCATATCAACTATAACAACTCTGTTTCTTCACTCTGGGCTTTTATCTCTGCCGGGCTTTTTTTCTGGGGAAGAAGGTTCACTTTTTTGAACTCTTCATCCAGTTCATCCTCCTCCTCTTCGGCATTTTCTTGTATTTTTTGTTCAACAAATTCAACACCATAGTCCCAGGCAAATTTACCAGCAGCAGCTGCAACAAAGGCGGTTCCCAGTGATACAGCCAACCCACCACCAACTACCCCGGCAGTAAACGCGCTAAATGCGGTAGCAACTCCTGCTCCCACAGTCTCTTTGCCTGTGTCTATCGCAATCTCCTGGTTGGAAATCTCCACACCCTCTTTTCTTTTTTTGATGTTTTTTGCCAACGCAGCTGAACCGCCGACAATACCACCCAAAACACCAACGCCACCTACACTTTTTGCCAAAAACATTGCCAGATTAAAAGACATTTAATAACTCTCCGTTTGTAAGGCTTTCTCTTTTTTTGAAATATGAAATATATATACTGTTATGAAACAATTAAAAAAATTCAAAAAATCTGTAAATATATCAGCTAACTTCAATACTGACTTGTAGCAAATAAACTGCATATACAAGTATAAAATGTGAGTAGCGACTTATTTAGCATATCAATATATTAAATAATGATCAATTTGTTTTTTTATTTTATTTACAAGATGTTGCGAAGGAAAATAAATGATATTGATTCTCATTATCAACCAGAGGGGATTGCTCGGGAGCAGATGGTAAAATCAGTAAAAAATTCAATGCTAAAACTTTGGTTGTCACAAGTTTTCACTACTTAAGAAAGTTTAATATTTAATTTTTTTTCAATGATGGAAAAAGCAATGAGAGCTTTATCAAAATCCAGTTTATCAATATCCTCATCTAAGACTGTCATCTCACTTTTAAGTTCAATATAACTATTCAAAAGCATCGGTTTTAATTTTTCAAACACGCTGTAGGCATTAAAGTTGGCCTCTTGCAGGTTGTTTTTCAGCTCCTGCAACAGTGGAGCAACCACCTCTTTATCAATGGGGACAATCTCTACATTTTTGGCTTTGAGTTTTGATTCACTATCCCATTTTTGTTTTAATTTGCTTATGGAATTTATAACAACGGCAAAATCTTTTCTAAAAATATCCAGCAAAAGAGCCAAATCATCAAGTCGCTGCTCTTTTAGTGCTAAATCAAGCTTGGTAGCTGAATTAAAAAGCTCCATCGCCGATAGATTGCCAGCCATACCTTTAATGGAGTGGGTGATATTTTTGGCAGAAAGAAGATCATCTTCCTGATTGTTTTTGATGAGATTTAATATGTTCTCATCTGCTTGTGAGTATGTTTGGTGAAATTCCAGAAGAATTGATTTTAAAAGTGTGTGGTTATTGTTAAGACGGTCTAAAGCTGCATCTAGCTGGATTCCTGAAACAGTTTTTGGTATTTCAATAATCTCATTTTGTACAGTTTGCTCTTTAATATTTGCAGCAATATTAGCTGCGCCATCCTGGGGTGGAATCCATTTAGTGATAGCAGCGTATAGCTTTTTTTTGTCAATTGGTTTGGATATGTGATCATTCATACCAACCTCAAGACATTTTTCCCGGTCGCCTGCCATGGCATTAGCAGTCATTGCTAAAATTGGTAGCTCTTTATATTTGGGATTTTTCCGAATTTCTTTTGTCGCTGTGTAGCCATCCATATTTGGCATCTGTATGTCCATAAATACCATGTCATAACTGTATTTTGCTAACTTGTTCAAGCAATGGACACCATCTTCAGCCATATCGACAAAAAGCCCGATACCGCTCAATATCTCCCCTGCAACCTGCCTGTTTATGGCGTTATCTTCTACCAGCAACACCCTGGCACCGCCTACCAGTTTCATTACCTCGGTATTATCAACATCTCTTGAGTCTGGTTGATAAATTTTTTCCACCTCTTTACCAAATAGATCCATGGTGGTGTCAAATAGATTGGAGCAGTTAATCGGCTTGATAAGAAAGGTATCCACACCGCTTTTTAAAGCCAGATCTTCTACTTGCTCCTCAAGTGATGAGGTATTCATCAACATAATTTTGGGGCTTGGCGTATTGGCAGTCTTGGCGGTTGTCTGCAAAATCTGTTTTGTTGTCTCTATGCCATCCATATCGGGCATCTGCCAATCTATCATTACCATCTGGTAGGGGGAGCCTTGGCTAGCAGCTTTTTCAACTGCGATTAAGGATTCGGCCCCTGAAGCAACAGTTGTGGCAACAAAAGAGAAGACTTCCAATATACCTTGTAAAGAGTTTCTTGCAACTTCATTGTCATCCACCACCAACACCCTGAGATCTTTCATATCTTTGGGTGGGGTCAGGTTATCATTTTCCAGCTCAATTTTTCTGGGTAGAGTAACGGTAAAATAGAAAGAGCTACCATGGCCTGGGTTGCTTTTTGCCCAAATTTCGCCACCCATCATATTTACCAGACGTTTGCTAATAGCCAGTCCAAGACCTGTACCGCCATATTTTCTGGTAGTGGAGCTATCGGCCTGCATGAAAGATTCAAACAGTTTTGCAAGCTGCTCTTGGGTCATGCCGATCCCGGTATCTTTGACGCAAAATTCCAATAACACTTTTTGGTTATTGGCCTCCATGTTTGCTTCTACTGTTTTAACGGCAACCTGGATATACCCCTCTTGGGTAAATTTTATGGCATTGCCCACAAGATTCATCAATATCTGTTCAAGCCTAAGAGAGTCTCCGTTCAACAGATAGCGACACTCTTTTGATATCTTCATGATCAATTCGATGTTTTTTTCGCTAGATTGCAGGCGGAAAAGATCGGCAATATGATCAAAAGTTTCTCTTATGTGAAAATCGACCGCTTCCATCTCCAGCTTGCCAGAATCAATTTTTGAATAATCGAGAATATCATTGATAATACGTAGTAGAGATTGGGAAGATTTTGAAACTTTGGAGAGATAATCATGGACCTTGGGGGTTATGTCAGATTTTAAAGCTAAATCGGTAAGACCCATAATGGCGTTCATGGGGGTGCGGATCTCATGGCTCATGGTGGCCAAAAATTCGCTTTTTGCCTGACTTACCTTTTTTTGTTCCTCTAATAGTTGTGTTTCTCGTTGAAATAGCGCCTCCTGGATCTGCTGCTTATTATCCAGATCAGATGCCATTTTGGTAAAAGATTGGGCAAGATCAGCAATTTCATCTTTTGAATTGATATCAAGGTCAATTTGAAAATCACCCTCTGCAATTTTACGGGAGGCCTTACGCAATTTTTGTATGGGTTGTGCTATGCGTCTAGCCACAATGCTGGCAATTAAAATAACCATTGCCACGGCAATAAGAATCGCTTGTAAAACCCCGCTACGTAACAAAACAGCAGATTCAAACGCCTCTTTAGTATCCACCTCGCCGATCAAAATCCAATCAAGGCCGGTTTCATTGAGGGTGGTAAGTGGGGTGTAGGCTCCAATGACATCAACTCCACGATAATCGTCGTATGTTCCTGGCACTACACGAATTGTGGGTTTATCGTTATTGTTTTTATCTGTTTTATCCCCAACCCCATTTTTAACTGAGCTGTTTTTTCCATCACGCCACTGCTTGGTCAAGTTGGATTGCACTTCTAGCTGCAACACTGTTGGCTCTTCTTTAAAACGAGAGTTGGAGCGCATTAGCAGATCGTGACCAACTATGTAGGTCTCGCCTGTTTTTCCCATTCCTGTTCCGTTTAGCAATATTTTGTTTATGGGAGCAAACGGAATTTGCAAGGCAAGTATGCCCACTATTTCAAAATCGTCGTTGATTATGCTGCGAAACAGAAAGTTGCTAACTGCTGTTCCCAAACTTGCGGTTTGTTGTGAATCGGAAAGATGGACACTGTCTGCCGATTTTACCGCTTTTTGAAATGTTTGGGCAAAAAGGGTCTTGCCATATTTGCCCTGTAACAGGTTGCTGCCGATAAGATCATTGTTCTGGGTCGAAAACAGAATGTTACCATCAATATCTATCAGGTAAATGCTGGTATAGCCGTATGATTCTTGAAACTGGATTAAATCCTCCCCGGGTTCAGAGGTCAGATCGGCCCAGTCTGGGCTTTTAACAAAAATATCTATTGCAGTTTTTGACTGCTGCCACGTACGGATTAAATCTTCCAAAAAATGCAGGTTGGTACGGGAGAAGGCCAGGGTATTTAAATGGCGGATTTTTTCGGCAAAATAGGCCTCAATATATTCAGTTTTCAGGGCCAGGGTGGAAAAAAGCAGCTTTTGGGTATCTTCCCTCAGGGTTTTGCTTGCATGACGGTAGCTGATCCAGCCAACAATACCAGATGATAGCAGTGTCATTATGAGAAACCAGAATACCAGCTTACGCCAAATACCACTGAGAAGTAACTCGGTTACCCATTTTTGAGATACAGATTTTGACATTAAATTTAGAGTACCTATAATGGCATTTTTATTAATAAGATTTTGCCATCAAACTATAGATCATTGGTTGACTTGTAGAGCTTTTACCCCGCTGTGGTCGGAATTACTATTTATATAACCTATAGCTCCCGGTTTTGTTGCGACAAAGGCAACCACGTCGGCATCAGATTTAAAGGTTTTAGGAGGTCTGCTTGACCCGGTAAACACCCTTTTTCTCCAATAGTTGCGGAAAGACACCGATGTCATGCCGATGGTGTTTTTTAGCAGGTTGTCATGGGCTGTGCCACGTTTTTGCACCACTATTTTAATTCGGCTACCGTCATCCCAATGGGTTTTTTTGCCAAGAAATATATTTTTAACCTCTTGCTGTGAGACAGCAGAGTTGGAGTTGTCTGGATGGATGACTATCAACTCCTGAGTATAAGCCAGAGAGGAGCCGAGCAGTGGGTAGATACCCATTGCCAGTATGAAAACATATGTTAATCGTAACATTTTCATGACTAGCCCCCCTAAAATGTGTATGTGGCTTTGATAGCCCACAAATTCCAGTATCTTTTATCAGGAGTGCCAAATGCAAATGCTGCTCCATCAATATAGTGGCCTTCAAGCTTTATCGTCAAATTATCTGAATAATCATATCTTCCCGTTAAGGCAATATCTTTGTGCCATGCTTGGAAAGCCTTGGTGATTGACCCTGCTGCAAGGGCATCTTGACCATCTTTATCATCACTATCACGATAGCTAACTGAGTAGTAGGTCGATGCTTCTAACTGTTCTGATATTCTGTAAGAAGCTTGAGCATACCATCCATCAATTAGATTAGAGCTTGAGGTAGTAAAAGAACCGAATTGAGAGGTCACGGTAAGGTCCATATCTTGACTAACAGCTAGATACTCTGTAGTGAAAGTTAGATCGTTCCACACATATTCAGCACCTAGACTGTACGCATACATCTCCATTTTGCTTTCATATGGGATTGATGTAGCGATATCAGTACCTGCAAACTCAATATCATTGATATCAACATAACTGGCATTTAGCATCAACCCGTAGGGGCTATTCCATTTTACATTTATGCCAGAGGAAATACTGTTTTCGACTTCATCAAGGGTGGACCCTGATGTTAACTGCAACATACCTTCAAAACTTTTTCCAGTTTCTATTGGTACATTTCCTATGTAAGCGGTGTAGTCAGCATCTCCAAAATCATCAAGGGAAATATTGCCGTAAACACTGCCACCTACAATTGCTATGGTAAGATCACGCAGATAAAAGTTGTAGAGACTCATAGGGGGGATGATTTGCGAACGAGCTGCGTCTATGTCCAATACATTATTATAGATACCCAGTGGAACTTTTACTTTACCAACACGCAAACCCAACAAATCATTATAGTGATAATCGGCAAAAGCCCAATCTATCATGGGGCTGTTATCCTCCAGAAAACCCATATCTCTGGAAACAACCTGCATTCCACCCCTGAGATTATCGCTCAGGTCATACATAAAATTTACGCCAAATTCGTTAAATCGTGCTGTTCCACCATCACTGTCGGCCAAAAAATCATATTCAGAAGAGTGCATATAACCTTGGCTGAGAAAGCCGTGTACCTCAAGAGGGCCAATCTCCACAGCTTTTGCTTGCGTGGTAAACATGGTAAGCAGGCATGCTGCTAACAGACGGTTTTTATACATAATATTGACCTGCAGGTGAATATGTTGAATATAATGTATAGCCAGATTATTAAACAATAGAGACTATTAGGTTTATAAATACCAATTTATTTTGCTGTTTGCAATATCAGCTGATCTAATAAATGAACAATAATTTTCTTGTTGCTGTGGCAACAAAATCAAATGATGTTTAATTGATAGTTATTTTGAATTTACTGTGAAATAGCACCAAAGTCTAACTATATATTACAATAAACATGTAATACTGTATTATTTATATGTTTAACTATAAAACTTGAGGGTGGATTATAGGTAAATATATAAATAATATTATCTTTGTTCAGCCCCATTACTGGTCTCTAGGTAGGCACTCATTGTTTTGTCTTCATTGTAGATATGGGTTGCAAGCCACCTGATCAACTTTTCAATTCCCTGGGCATCCAGGTCTGGCAGGTTATTTCTCACCTCAGTGAAATAATTTATCACAAACTCTCGGTGTTTATCGGAATGTTTCTCTCTGCCGGGATAACCAGCCAACTCCATTAAATGTTCCTGCATGCTAAAGTAACGCAAGAAAGATTTTTCCATACAGGTCAATACACCTTGGATAAACTCAGGGGAGCGTTTGTTCTCTATGTGGTGGCGTAAATCAACCATTATTTCAACAAGATATTGATGCTGTTCATCAAAAATCTCATTTTTGGTGAGTGGAAGCCTTTTCCAGTTGGCTTTCCTTCGATCTTTATATTGTGGCTCTTTTTGTTTCGACGATATTTTCATGGGTTAATTTTCACCAAAAAAGTTAAACCAAATCTATGATCCCCTTATCATAGATATCTTTTAAAAAACAGTAGCCTTGGGGGTCGTTCAGGCTACTGTTTTTGTCAAACTACTGTTTATCAAAACTTTTTAATGGATTGTAACCTGACACCAAGTTACATCAGGTTACACCAAGTTACACTAATTTATTTATTTTTTCTATATTTTTATGGGTTACATGATAAATCGGTCTAATTGTCTGTTTTTGAGCTGTTACAACAAATATTTTTGATACATCGTCTCTTTTTTTAAACAGGTATTGCAGGATATTGAACATCTTAATCATAAATAATTTATAAAAACCTGAATTTAATACTACTATGTTTATAAAACTGCGTGTTATAGGTAGAGTTCTGTGGATTTAGTTAAGCAACTTTAACCTAGAAACAGCATTTGTCAGCACGCACCTGACGCAACCTATTGATTCATCTGGCATAACAGATCAAAGTCTCATCA
>JADFZS010000152.1 GCA_015232405.1 Magnetococcales bacterium
CATATCTCCGCCTCGCCCTTGTGGCAATCCTTGCTGCAGCGGTCCACCCCCATAACCTTGTCGGGGTCGGTGGTGGCACCACCGGCGGCATAAAGGTGGGGCAATGGTGCCAGCAGCAAAAAAGCCAGCAGCAAAAAAAAGATGTTTGCCCAGCCCACGCCCTTTGGGTTTGGTGCTTTGATATGCAGATCGGAAGCCCTGTTCACTTGGAATGATCCTTTTTTTGTAAATAGCGGTTGGATTATGCATTATCCACAGCAATTTCCATTATATAACACCAAAAGGAGTACAGCAAAAATAATTTATCGTCAACAATAGCCTGCCGGGTCGCGGGCTATTTGGAGGTTGGCGATGGGGCAGGCAGGGTGACAATTATGGTGGTGCCATCAGCAGCCGAGCTGTGCATGGCTATTTTGCCCCCCATGGCCTGGGCGTTCAGTTTGGCCGAATAGGTGCCGAGGCCGGAGCCGGAGAGTTTGCCGGCGGTGGTATATTTTTTAAAAAAATTATTTTTGATCTGGGGCGGCACCTCGCCCGGATTGTGCAGCTTGATGGTGGGTTGGTCGCCGTTTTCCAAAAAAATGGTGACGGTTTGACCGTTGCTGACCGCCTCCCCGGCATTTTTAAGCAAATTTGAAAACATGGAATAGCAGAGCAGCTCTTCACCGCTGACGATAAATTTATCGGTCGCCGTTATATCCTTGCCGTTGAGGATAATTTTTAGCGCAATATTTTTTGTCCGCACATGGCGGTTTATGTCACCCCAAATACGTTTAAACATGCCAATCAGCTCTACGGGGTTTGGCTGCAAAACATAACTGCCGGTCTCAATTTTCATCATATCCAGGGAGCGGTTGATCATCTCCAACATTTTCAGGCCGGAATTTTCCAAAATTTCCAACAATCGTTTGTGTTGCGGCTGCAGATAATCGGCCTCGGAAAGTATGTCATGGACACCGAGAATACCGTTTAACGGACTTTTTAAATCGTGGCGGGAGAGGTGGTCCATGGTCTCACGCAATTTGAGCATTTTTTCCAACTCGGCGTTGCGGGCGGCCAGGGCCATACGCATATGTTTGAGGCCAAGGTGGGTTTTGATACGCTCCAAAATTATGGGGGGGCGCAGGGGTTTGGCGATATAATCGACGGCACCCAACTCAAGCCCCTTTTTTTCATCCTCATCCTGCGAGAGGGCGGTGATAAAAATTATTGGAATGTCGTCGGTTTCCGGGTTGGCCTTAAGCCTTTTGCACACCTCATAACCATCCATGCCGGGCATCTTGATGTCCAAAAGCACCATGTCGGGGCGGGGTGCGGATAGGGCGCGCTCCAAAGCCTGTTCACCGTTTAGTGCCACCTTGATGGTATAACGGTCTTTCAACATATTGTTTAATAGGTTGATATTGAGCCGCTCATCATCAACAATCATGATTGTGGCACGTTGTCTGCCCATTTAATGCTCCCACACAGCCTCTTCTGTCATCAGTTGGGCAAATTGTACATTCCTTTCGATGATTTTATCAATTTGAAAACTATTTTTTGTTTTTGCGTGGATAGACTGCGCCGCAAGTCAAACGCCACCTTGTGCATATATCAAGCTAGCAACGGCAGCGACGTGCAAACATTCTTCGTTCGACCATATCATCACGTTGGTTGGAGTTTGCGGCATAATCCAACTTTGCACGGGTGCGCCGTGTCTGTTTGTGGCGGCGGTCACTCTTGCACCTTTTTTCCACAAATATAAAATTTTTTGAGTTTTCTGTGGATAAATACACTGTCCAGGTCTCCCTCATGTTGGGTATAGCTTGATAAAAATGCCAAAATAGTTATCGGTTTTTACACCAATATTGGACTACAAAATATGCGCCAAATTGTAAAATTGTCAAAAAATGCTGTAGTTACAGAATGATATGCCAGAATATGCAAGGGTGTGGCAGGTTGTATGAGGGTGAACCATATTGCACAGCAGATAATGGGTTAAACTGTGTGCTGTTTGGTTATCAGTCTGTAATATAATGATATTTTGTTGATCTTGAGCAGGCAAGGCAGGCTGTAACCCTGTTCATTTTGTATCAGGCCCGGAAGTTTCTCAATCCCTGGTGCCGATAAGATGCCGCAGGCGGCGGTTGAGGCGGCGGTTGATGGCGGGGCGGGATATGCCCAAAAGGGTGGCGGCGATACCCTGGTTGCCGCTGGCACGGCGCATTGCCTCTTCAACCAGGGCACTCTCCGCCTCATCCAGGGTCGGCAGTTGTCCATGCACCTGAAAAAGGGGGATGGTCTCCAGGTCCGGGTTGCCAAGGTTGGCGGTTTGATTGTTGGTGGCGCGCCTCTCTTCAATGGTTTTTTGAATGCTTTTCATGGAGAGAACGGGGCCGCTGCGATGTTGGGCCACGGCATCAAAGATCAGGGCGCGCAACTCCCTTATATTGCCGGGAAAGCTATAGAGGCCCAAAAGTTTTAACAGCTCCGGCGGCACCACCAATGTCGCCTGCTCCATGGCATCCCCCGCCTCTTTTAAAAAGTGGCTCGTCAACAGCGGGATATCCTCGCGTCGCTCACGCAGGGGCGGCAATTTTATATGGTGGGCGGAGAGCCGAAAAAAAAGATCCTGCCGAAAATCGCCGTTGGACATCATGCCGTTTATATCACGGTTGGTGGCGGCGACAATGTTTACCTTCATCATTTTGGGGGAGTCGGAACCCAGCGGATAATATATTCCCTCCTGCAACAGGCGCAAAAGCTTGATTTGGGAAGCCGGTGCCAAATCGCCAATTTCATCAAGAAACAGGGTGCCACCTTCGGCCTGACTTATAAAACCCTTGCGATCCTGGTTGGCCCCGGTGAACGCCCCTTTTTTATGGCCAAAAAGGGTGTCGGAAAATGCCACATCATCCAGACCCGCCAGATTGACCGACACCAATTTGCCAGAACGGCCTGCAAGCCGGTGCAGACCCTTGGCGATAAGCTCTTTGCCTACCCCGGTCTCGCCGGTAACCAAAACCGGCTCGCCGGTTCCCGAAACCGCCTCCATATAGTGAAACACGGTTTGCATTCGCGGTGAGTTGGTAACGATTTCACCAAAGGCTTCCGGTTTGTGCAGGGCGGTGCTGGTAAGGCTGCGTTGCAAGGCTCCAACCTGTTTTTCCAGGGCCTGGGCCTGTAGTTGGGCCATCAGGGTTTCACGGATACTGCGTTGCAGTGAAAGTTGGGTCTTTATGCGGGCGTGGACGATGGCCGGTGAAAAGGGTTTGGTGATATAGTCCGCCGCTCCCAACTCCAGACCACGGGCCTCATCCTCAATTGCATCCATCGAGGTTAAAAAAACCACTGGAATACCACGGCTACGGGGATCCTCCTGCAATTGTTGCAACACCTGAAAGCCGTCAATATCCGGCATCTGGATATCCAGCAGGATCAAATCCGGTTGCGGCTCCGAGATAGCCCGTTCGATGGCCTGCCGACCGCCGGTCCCAACCTTTATCTGATAGCTCCCCTTCAACATATCGTTGAGCATGTTGATATGGAGTCGCTCATCATCGACAATCAATATTCGCGGTTTTTCATTTTCCATCTAAAGCGGATGAGACCTCTCAAATTAATCTTAGATCACAACATTTTGCGGAACACTCTAAACCCTCCAACCGACCAAGGAAAGCCAAAATATGTTTGGGGGTGTACCAAATTGAACATGGTTACACCTCGCTTCTGTCAGAAATTTTATTTGCAGCATATTGATAAGACACAAAAAATTTATAAACAATATAATGTTGCCCATATCCGGCTGTGCATTTTGGTTTAGCCCTGCCAAGATAGTTTAAATGTCTGATTGTGTGCTGTAAGATGTTGAAAACAGATAAAAAACCATAAAAAAATCACAATGGCCCGCTTTTTGAGGATAGTTTGACCAGGGATTGTCAAAACCTGACAATTTTTGGATGTCCATTTTGATGTCGGAGGAAAAAATGCGTATTTGGGAACAGATGAAACTTGAAAAGGCGGTCACCCTGTTGCTGGCCGGAAAAAAAATTGTCAAGGGCACCACCGAAGATATAGACACTGAAGGAGTATCAATTCTTACCCAGCTACCCCAAAAGCATATACAGGTTGGTGACAGGGGGACCATGCGTATTGACAATTATGATTCTGTGGAGTTTCCATTTACCATTGCCAAGGTCAACAGTTTTGGTGTCGCCTTGGATCTGGGGAGTAGTCACGGCACCTTCAGCCGGGTGTTGGTAAGTGCGTTCTGCAGTGATAGGGAAGATTGCAAAAATCACCAAACAGCTTAAACACTGGAAACGGCGGTTGGGAGTATTGGCAGTAGTTGCCGGACCCGGTTATCAACCCTGCACCTCTTTGCCCCCTGACTCCATCGGGCCAAGATAGTATCTTGTGTAAGCTATCATGGAGAGGTCGGCAAAAGGAGCATGCAAAATGAAACTGCAATTTCGTCCGCTGGTGTTCATGGTTTTTATATGTGCCGTGGCTATAGGTATGCTCGGCGTTTTGGACCGGGGGGTGGCCGATATTCATCCCCGCAAGGAGCTTGATTCCGGCACAGGCCAAGCTGCCGACACTCCCAATCACAATATCGGTTTGGGTACGAATGGTTTGGATGGATCGCTGACAACCACCGCCAACTCCACTCCCGGCTTGTCGCCATCTGCGACCATGAGTAACAGGGAAAAATATATGGGAATGTTTGTCGGCGGTATCGCGGTAATATTTTTGCCGATGTTTTTTTTATACCGCAGGCAGAAAATTATTAATCGGCGGATAGAGCTAAGGGAAAATTTTTTGCGTGCCGCCCTGGAGTCCACCAAAGAGGGGGTAATGGTGGTCAATGCGGATGGGCAGGTCATCCACAGCAACTCAAGATTTAAAGAGATGTGGCAAATATTGGATGGGAAGACGCTTTTGCAGGACCATGACAGGCTTATGGATACCATCAAGGGGCAGCTGGCAAACCCTGATGATTTTTTAAATAAGGTTCAAAAAATTTGCCGCTCTGGAGATAGCGGCCTGGATATCATCAATTTTAAGGATGGCCGGATTTTTGAGTGGCACTCGCTGCCACTGTTGCAGGATGGTGATGTCGCCGGTCGTATATGGTATTATGAGGATATCACCCAGCGCAAAACGGCAGAGTCGGAACTTTTAAAATCCAAGGAGGAGGCGGAACAGGCCAGCCGTGCCAAAAGCGATTTTTTGGCCAACATGAGCCATGAAATCCGCACCCCCCTAAACCCCATCATCGGCCTGACCCATCTGGCACTGCAGGCGGATCCATCCCGCAAAATTGGTGACTATCTAAAACAGATCCAGACCTCATCCAAAAACCTGTTGAGCATTATCAACGATATTTTGGACTTTTCCAAGATTGAGGCAGGCAAATTGACTGTTGAAAATGTGCCATTTTCCCTTGATGAAATGTTGGCCGGTATTGACAGCCTCTATTCCACCAAGGCTCGTGAAAAGGGGATAGAGTTTAAGGTAGATGTCAACCCCGTCGTTCCCCGTCATCTAAAGGGTGACTCTCTGCGTCTTGGGCAGATATTGGGTAATTTGATCAGCAATTCCATAAAATTTACCAAAAAAGGTTCGGTGACGGTCAGGGTCAAGCCGATACATCTGTTGGGTAAAGAGCGTGTCCGGCTTGGGTTTTCGGTGCAGGATACCGGCATCGGTATGAGCGAAGAGTCGCAGATAAATCTGTTTCAGGCTTTTACCCAGGCCGACAGCTCCACCACCCGTATGTATGGCGGCACCGGTCTCGGGCTTTCAATCTGTCAACGTTTGTTGGCCCTTATGGGCGGCACCCTCGCAGTCGACAGTGCGGTTGGGCGCGGCAGTACCTTTTCATTTCAGGTGGCACTGGATATGGCCGTCAATACCGAGATGGCCGACGAGCATACCCGCCACTATTCGCTGGCCGCATCCACCATCCAGTTTGATCAGGGGCGGGTTTTGGTTGTGGAAGACAACCGCACCAACCAGCAGGTCTCCCGTGAACTGTTGCAAGGGGTGGGTCTGGAGGTGGTCATCGCCAACAATGGTAGGGAGGCAGTGGACCTTGTTGCCAGGGAGCGGTTTGATTTGGTGTTGATGGATATCCAGATGCCGGAGATGGATGGCTATCAGGCCACCATAATCATCCGTTCGCAAATATCTTCTGAAAAATTGCCCATCATCGCCATGACCGCCCACGCTTTGAGCAGTGACCGGGAGAGGTGTCTGCATGTGGGAATGGATGATCATATTTCCAAACCCATTGAACCGGCAATTCTCTATCGGACCCTGGCGACGTGGCTTCCATCCACCTGCAGCACTCTCCAGACCCACTGGGCCGGTCATTCCAGCTTTGGCCGGGAGCATGACCCCATGGAAAATTTGCAGGGGATCAACTTTGCCGCCGGATTGTCGAGGGTGCGAGGCAACAGACGGCTATTTTCCAGACTACTGGCGGAGTTTTATCAGGACCACCATCTTGATGCCAAAACGATTGCCGGGGCTTTGGCTGCCGGAGATCTTGAAAAGGTGCGATATATATCCCACACCATCAAGGGAACTGCCGGTAACCTGGGTGCCGATGAGCTTGCCAATGCCGCCGCTGCCATGGAGGCGGCCATAAAAATTGGTGCGGCGTGGCAGGAGCCGCTACAGACAATGAACAATCATCTGACCATGGTGATGGCCGGGGTGGAGTCTTATATATCAAAAGCAAAACCCAAAGAGCTGGACGGTACAGCGGCAGTTTTGCAACCCGCACCGATAGCCCCAATTTTGCGGGAGCTTGCCCAATTGATGCATGAGTCCAACCCAGAGGCGTTGGAGCTTTTGTCGCCCCTTGCTGCAGCTATTGGTGGCGATGCCACGCAACACTTTGACCGCTTGCGCAGAAGTTTGACCGAATTTGATTTTGATGCCGCCAGCACTCATCTACAGCTTTTGTCTGCCCACCTGGAGTCGGACAGCAGTAACGAAAATAAACTTGCAGACAAAACTGTGCCAGGATCCAAACTGCACATTGTGAAGGAGGAATAAATGATGGATCACAAAATAACCAGCCGGGAATTTGATACCATACATCTTTTTAACGGAGTCGGTAGGGAATCCATCGATTATATCCTGGATCAATGCTCCATTATTGAATTTCCACCACAACATGTGCTGCTATCTCCAGAGCGCGGCAACGACCGTATCTATGTGTTGCTTGATGGAAAAATCCAGATAAACCTGACCGGCACCAACTCCAATCGCATAAGCGATATGGGGCCGGGGGAGTGTGTTGGCGAAATGTCCTTGATCGACTCGGCCAAAGCTTCGGCCTGGGTCGTCACCACCGAGCCGAGCCGCTTTTTGATGATCGGCCAAAATGATCTTTGGAGCCTGATCAGAATTTCCCACCGCGTCTGTCTCAATCTGCTGCTGATAATGACCCGACGCATGCGGTTTAGCAACGATTGTATAGTCGAGGGTAAGCGGCGACAGGATTTGCTTGAATATTTTTCACGGGTTGACCCTCTCACCGGGCTGTTCAACCGTAGCTGGTTTGACACCTCTTTGACCAGACAGATGAAACGGGTGCAGCATAATGGTTCCAGCCTGGCCCTGATGATGTTGGATGTTGATGATTTTAATGCATATAATGAGGATTATGGGCACCTTGCAGGTGATTATGCCCTGGTGGCACTCGCCAAAATCATTGAAAAGCAACTGCGTAGCGACGATCTTGCCAGCCGCTATGGCGGCAATGAGTTTTCCCTCATATTGCCGGAGATTGCCACCGACCGTGCCGAAGAGGTGGCGCAGCGGCTGCGGACGGCGGTTGCAAAAATGTCCATAAGCGATGGTGACGGCAAACCCTTGCCGTCACTTACCATATCGGTAGGTGTGGCAATGCTTGCGGATGGTGATACCGCAGAGCAGTTGACGGCCCGGGCCGATGCCGCTCTATCCCGTGCCAAGGATGCGGGACGCAACGCGGTCCGGGTCTCTTCCATGGATTGATGAAAATAATAAGATGGAATACGCATTTTCAAACCAGCGGTATTTCAACACAAAACTAACCCAGGACTGACCTGTCCATCATTTTAAAGTCATAACAATCCTACGTAGCAGTTATAGCTCTTGTCGGCAAAGGAAGAAGCCTATCTCACCAGATTCGGTACACCGATCAGCCTTCTCCAGAATACAGCGTTTATGAGCTGCTGAAAAAACACGACGCTTGGCTTTCTCTGCAACTTCTGGATCAGGTCTATCTTCAAGCGTTTCTAGCAATTGGACTGTTTTACTTTTCACAATTTTTTACCTCCCAGCCCTACATTAAATTATTGGGGGGTCAGTGTCTCGTTATCATTGGCATAGAGGGGGGGTGGAAAAAACCGTTTTCTATTCAGGAATGCCTGGTATGAATTTGGCACGAGTTGCCATACCGAACCCGCGACTTTTCACAGGACAATACTGCTCCTCCCAAAGTGGGACAGGAAGAGCCCGCCGGAAAACCTTCAGAAGGCGTATGACATCACCTCCAGCACGATGTTCCGACTTATCAAAAATATTGAGACATTTGTGGGTACTTAAATATTTTCTCAATGGGTTGAAAGCATTGATTGTTGTAAAAAAATCCTTGATCTCTACGTCAACTGGTAATGGAGACAAATCCAACAGCTTTTTAAGCCAACGCCCATCCCAGACCGGGGAGTCGGATAGAACTAAATCCGCCTGTTGCAGATCTGCTGCAACGATTTTGGCCACTTTATTTGCAGGTGTGGCAGAACATAGCATCTCCGAATTAATCCCGGTCAATGATTGCGCCTGTTCTGTTACCGGAATATGTTCCCAATCAGGGTGAGGTTTGATAAGAAATGAATTGACCCAGCTCTCAAGAGGATCACCATAGGCTATTTCAATGGGACAGGAGTCGGCTTGCAGACCAGTCGCCTCAATGTCTAAGATTAATATTCGCCCAGGAACTCCTCTCCTACGCATCCTTTCTCTTGCCGCCGTATTTTCCATGAACACTCCCCGCCACTCTGTTTTCCTTGTATATTACCAATGAGTTTAGTGGTTATAGTCTTGTGGGCGGGCAAGATAAAAGATAAACATATTTAATACCAAGCTACATTTACTGAAGCAAACCACTATTTATCTATCTCTTGCCCTTTTCATTTAGGAGCAGAACCGACAATCAAAGTGCTGCGTAAAACTTTGTACTATATTAGATCACTATAACTATATTAGCCAAAATTTCAAGCAACGTCTATTTGACTGCTAGACCGGTGCAAACCCTAACCTTCATTAGCGATTAGAATTATTCGGACGACACTAAGCTCCATAACTACACCGCGAAGCAATTGATATGTAAAACATATTATCTAGCGAGTGACACTTCCGATAACTGATGAACCAAGTAGCCATACAACAAGCGAGACAGTTCTAGCAATGAAGCGATGTGGGCTCACTCCAAGCCATTGGAGCATCTAGGCCAAAACGGGCAGAGCAGTCCTGATATCGCTTCCAGCCTACAGGGCAGGTGCTGCGTCGCTGTGATGGTAATGAAACACATCACGGTTGTGGGCCATCTGATGTTCCACACACAGATTAATCAAATGTTGGGTAAGGTGATGATCGACGGGGCCGCAAGAATTTGTTTTACTGGTCACAATTTATAGATCAGATTAATAGGGCATTTAAATTGGTTTCGCCAGTTCGTATGCGCATAGCCTGATTAATATCAGAAACAAATATTTTGCCATCACCGTACCTACCCGTATACCCACCATCCGAGACGGTCTCAAGCAAAAGATCAACTTGGCTTTCTTCAACAACAATCTCCAATTTAAACTTGAACAGAAGATTCACCTTTAGTTCAGCACCTGGAGAAGGGTTGGAATGTCCTTTTTGCTGACCAAAGCCCCGCGCTTCAGTTATTGTAATACCTGAAATTTCAATCTTGGACAGTTTTTCTAGCACTATATCCAGGCGGTGAGGTTGAATAATGGCAATAACCTTCTTCATTGATATATCCATTCCCTTGACCATTAATTGCGGCTGATGAAAATTGCGTCTGCAATTGACATTGAAAATATCTTGTTATGTGATCATTGAAGCAGATACTAAGCCAAACATACATGGCTTTGTTATGGTTCAACTTTTTCACAACAACACCAGCCAGGCTGTCTATTTATATGCATAATAATTATGCATTTTGCACAATATTATCCCTCATTATCGCAATAGCTACAATTTTAGGCAAATTTCTGCACTAGTCATACAATGAAGAACTATAAATAACCTTTTTTAATTCAACTAATTACAAGCAGAATGCCAAGCTGGCACATATTTAGCGTTTAGCCTTACAAAAAATAGATAAACAGGAGTCAGTCAATTTTTGTCTAGTGACAACATTACCCACACCTATTTATAGGGGTTGGTATGCCTCTATTAAAAACCCGACTGACATATCTTTAATGCACAGCAATATCTTGGTTTGATAGTTATGTATATTGCTGTTTTTAAAAAGAAGCTTTATACAATAAATGAATAGCGATATGCAAGATCATCACACATATATGGATTCATCAAATTATAAAGACCACCACAACTGTTATACACCTGATATGAAGGGTAATTTGATCTATGGCAATGCTATTTTGAACAGCGTTTTTCAACCAATATTTTCTCTTTCTCGCTATTCACCCGTTGGATATGAAGGGCTGATGAGAGGGTTGACTCTTGATGGCAACGCCGTTTCCCCTACGCATCTTTTTGGCGAGGCTGAAGCCAAAGGAGAATTAAAAAAACTAGACCGATGCAGTCGCGCTCTTCACATCAGCAACTTTCAATCATTAGGCTTGGATGAAGGATGGCTATTTCTGAATCTAAACCCTCGCATGATGGACTTGGAGAGCATGTCTGCTAAACCTAAATCACCCGGACAGTTCACGACTCAGCTTTTGAAACATTTCAATTTTTCTGCAAAACGGGTGGTGGTGGAGCTTTTGGAAAAGAAGATCACCAATGAAAGTATATTGAAAGATACCGTAACGGTATTGCGGCAGGCAGGAGTAATGGTGGCAATTGACGACTTTGGGGCGGGACATTCCAATTTTGATCGTATATGGAAATTCAAACCTGATATCGTAAAGTTGGATCGTTCAATAATTGTTGATGCGATACACAACTCACATGCTCGAAGAAGTTTACCCAGCCTGATTTCAATTTTACACGAAGCAGGATGCCTGGTCCTGATAGAAGGCATTGAAACGCGGGACCAGGCTTTAATAGCCATGGATGCAAATGCGGATCTGGTGCAAGGGTACTATTTTTCCAGACCACTATCCGACCCTGCATCGCTTTCTGGTTTGGTATACGACCAAATCAAGGATTTATCCCAATCTTTTCGACAGGCATCTGAACAGGCCAGTTTGCGGCATTTGGACTTTTTATCTGTACTTAAAAATGAGTTTCGTAAAGCAGCTAACTCCGTGACAGATATTCAGCATTTACACCGAGATTGTGCCGGATTTCTAAAACAACGGCTTGTACGTCGTATTTACATACTGAATGCAAATGGAATACAGATTGGCCCAAATATTGGCATACAAGGGCCGGAAACATCGAATACATCTCAACATCTGACGTACATT
>JADFZS010000153.1 GCA_015232405.1 Magnetococcales bacterium
TTCATTTAAAACTCCTAGCAGGACATCAATAAGGTATACAACTCCAAAACGTTGATCGGTTCTATAGACACAAGAGAGAGCTTTTTGTGCTGCCACAAGACCATCCCAGGTCTCCACTTTGGTTAAACAGTTGTCACAGTTGCCACAGTTTGAACTAGGGTGCTGATCACCAAAATAGTACATCAAAGCCTGACGCCTGCAAGATGGTAACTCACAAAAATTTATTATGGCGGAAAGCTTGCGACGCTCTACCATTTTTACCTGTTCATTGGCGTTAGATTGATCAATAAAGCCATTTAGCATGGCTATATCATCCATGCCGAAGGTTAAAAAAGCGTTGGAAGGAAGGCCATCACGCCCAGCTCGTCCGGTCTCTTGATAATAGGACTCCAGATTTTTTGGTAGATCCAGATGAGCAACAAAACGGACATCAGGTTTGTCGATACCCATTCCAAAAGCTATTGTTGCCACAATTACAACGCCATCCTCCCGCAAAAACCGATCTTGGTGCTCCTGCCTGATATCTTTATCCATACCAGCATGATAAGGCAGAGCATTCCAACCTTTGCTCACCAGCCAATCTGCCGTCTCCTCTACCCTTTTACGGGAAAGACAATAGACAATGCCGGAGTCCCCTTGATGTTCAGAGTTGATAAATTTTAACAGCTGCTGCTTAGGTCCATCCTTGGGCATGATGTGGTAACGAATGTTGGGTCTATCAAAACCTGCGACAAACATACTGGCTTTATGCAGGTTCAACCTTTTGACTATCTCTTTTCGGGTCGGCTCGTCTGCTGTGGCGGTTAGGGCTATACGTGGTATATTGGGAAAACGGTTGGATAAGATGGATAGCCCAAGATAGTCAGGTCTGAAATCATGGCCCCACTGGGAAACACAGTGGGCTTCATCAACAGCAAAAAGTGCAATGTGCAGACTCTCCAACAGAACCAAAAAATGCTCCATCAACAGCCGTTCCGGGGCTACATAGAGCAGATCCAACCCCCCTTCTCTAACCTTGGAAATTATGGCTGCGACCTCATAGGACTCCAGAGATGAGTTTATATATTCTGCCCTTATCCCGTTTTGTTGTAACGCTGTTACCTGATCTCGCATCAGGGCGATAAGAGGAGACACCACTATTCCCACACCAGGACGTAGAATAGATGGTATCTGATAACAGAGGGATTTGCCGCCACCAGTTGGCATCAACACCAGAGAGTCTCCACCAGCCAAGGTGTGGTCTATAACCTCCCGTTGAAAACCCCAAAAAGAGTCATAACCAAAAGAGTGCTGCAAAATAGCTTGCACATTATCTGGCTGATTGTTGGCGGGCTGATTGTTGGTGATAGTGATAGATAGACTCCTGTTACCGTTTATTAGTGAAATATCACCAGCTACGCTAGACAGTTTGTTAAGAGTTGTCTACCATTAACGTAAGGATCAATCAAACTGGGAAATGGAGTTAGCAAAATGGCAGGACACAGTAAGTGGGCCAACATTAAATTTCGTAAGGGAGCCCAAGATAAAAAGCGTGGCAAAATTTTTACCAAGCTAATTAGAGAGATAACCACAGCAGCAAGGATTGGTGGCGGTGATTCCTCTGCCAACCCCAGACTGCGAGCTGCAATTATTGCTGCCAGACAGGCAAACATGCCCAAAGACACCATAGATAAAGCGGTAAAACGTGGCTCAGGAGATCTAGACGGCGTTGATTATGTTGAGACCAGATTTGAAGGATATGGTCCCGGTGGTGTTGCGGTACTTGTTGATACTTTAACAGACAACAACAACCGTACAGTGGCTGATGTAAGGCACATTTTTTCCAAATATGGTGGAAATATGGGTACAGCTGGTTGTGTCGCTTTTATGTTTGATAAAAAAGGGCAGATCATCTTTGACAGTGGTGATGAAGATGCTCTCATGGAGGCTGCACTGGAGGCCGGGGCAGACGATGTTATATCTGACGGCGGAGTTTTTGAGGTTCTCACCAGCCCTGAAGATTATGAAGTGGTAAAGGATGCTCTTACTCAAGCCGGGTTTAGCGATCCTACCTCTTCACAACTTACGATGATCCCTCAAAACACAACAACTCTGGATGAAAAAGGGGCTGAATCATTTTTTAAATTTTTAGACATGCTTGAAGATAACGATGATGTTCAAAATGTCTACTCAAATATGGATGTTCCTGATGAAGTGATGGAAAAACTTGGTTAGCTTGGCAACCACTCCTATGCGAGTGTTGGGAATAGACCCTGGTACAGTAGTTACTGGTTGGGGGGTTGTGGAATTTAGAGATAGAAAGTTCTACCACATCGCCAACGGTTGTGTTCGCACCCAATCCAAAACCCCACTGCCGGAACGGTTGGGAAGTATTTTTAGATCCATCACAAAAATAATTACAGAATATCAACCTACCATGGCCTCGGTTGAAGAGGTTTTTGTCTCCCGTAATGTACAGAGCGCACTAAAACTTGGTCATGCCCGTGGTGTGGCTATAGCAGCCATAAGTCAGGGTGGTCTTGTTGTGCATGAATATTCTGCATTACAGGTTAAAAAGTCTGTTGTCGGCTATGGCAGAGCAGAAAAAACCCAGGTTCAAGAGATGGTAAAGACTCTTCTTAACCTGCCTAAAGTTGCACCAGAAGATGCCTCTGATGCCTTGGCTGTTGCCATGTGTCACATTAACAATGCCCCAAGGCAAAATATTATTAGAGAAGCTTTGCGATGATTGCACAACTTCGTGGAAAATTGGTTTTAAAAGAGCCAGGTGAGATTATTATTGATGTTGGTGGAGTGGGCTACAGGGTATTTATCCCCTTATCGACATTTGAAAAACTACCCGGATTGGATGAGGTGGTCCAACTTCTTATTTTTACCAATGTTCGAGAAGATGCCTTTCACCTTTACGGTTTTTTCACCCCAGCTGAAAAAAACATCTTTCTGCTCTTGAATAATGTTAACGGCATCGGAACCAAACTAGCTTTAGCTGCTCTTTCAACCTTACCACCTGATGAGCTAAACGCAGCCATCGCCAGACAAGATTTTGCTAGACTGGCAACGGTTCCTGGAGTTGGCAAAAAAACTGCCCAGCGGATAATTATCGAACTTAGGGATAAACTGCCAGCTGTTGCTATATTGCCAACTGATAAGGGGACATCTCTCCCCAACAAGGTTTCTCCACCAGCTCCAGCATCTTTGCGGGAGGAGATTGTTTCTGCTTTGGTTAATTTAGGCTATAGGCGTAGCGAGGCTGAGAGAGGAGTTCGTGCCAGTTTAACCGATGATATTGATAATGTGGGACTTGGTATCCGTGGAGCTTTAAAGGTGTTGGCTAAATGAGTTCTTATGATGCAGAAGATGAAGAAGAGCGGTTGATCTCAGCTGATAAAAAGAGTGATGAATCCGTACAAGAGACTGGAATTAGACCAAGAAGGCTTAGTGATTTTATTGGTCAGCAACAACTCAAAACCAATGTTACGGTTTTTTTAAATGCTGCTAAAGCACGTAATGAAGCCTTGGACCATGTGTTACTGTATGGCCCTCCAGGGCTTGGTAAAACCACGTTGGCACAAATTATAGCTGCGGAGTTGGATGTTGGACTACGTACCACCTCCGGCCCGATAATTGAAAAAGCTGGTGATCTAGCAGCACTTCTCACCAACCTGGAACCTGGGGACTGTCTGTTTATTGATGAAATTCATAGACTTAGCCCAGCAGTTGAAGAAATTCTCTACCCAGCCATGGAGGATTATCAACTAGACATAATGATTGGTGAAGGGCCGTCGGCGCGCTCCATAAAAATAGACCTACCCCACTTTACACTTATTGGAGCAACTACCAGAGCTGGTATGTTAACCAGCCCATTGCGAGATCGTTTTGGTATTTTATCCCGAATGGAGTTCTACTCACCACCGGAGCTTGCCAATATTATCTCTCGCTCGGCAACCATACTAAAAATCGGCATGGATGAGTCTGGAGCCACGGAAATAGCCAAACGGTCTCGAGGAACCCCACGTATTGCCAACAGACTGTTAAAAAGGGTTAGAGATTTTGCCGATGTATTGGGACCGGGGCACATTAACAAACAGGTTGCCGACAAAGCTCTAGGACTACTGGAGGTTGACAACCACGGTTTAGACTCCATGGACCGTCGCCTACTTTTGGCAATAATTGATAAATTTGCCGGAGGACCAGTAGGCCTGGATACCCTTGCTGCAATCATTGGGGAAACAAGGGACACCATCGAAGATGTGATTGAACCCTTTCTATTACAAGAAGGGTTTTTAGATCGCACTCCTAGAGGGCGCAGGGTAACTCCAGCTGCTTATCAACATCTTGGCAAAAAAATCCCCACCCCGGATCAAGGCGTTCTCTTGTAAGTTTATAGAACAACATAAACTATTTGTATTACCACCTCACCCAATTGCTGATTTAAAATCCATATTATAAACCAGGATGAATCTCACCTTTATTATCAAACCTTGATATAACTATATAGAGTGCAGGTTTAACCAAGCCTCAAGATAACTAAACTTAATTTACTGTTAAAGTAGAGGCCGATTCTACCCCTTCAAAAATAGATCTTGACAAAGCAAACCTGCTTTTTTAGACTACCAGTAATTATTTTTATTATTAATTATCAACTGTAAACAACTTATTGTAGTGCAAATACATACAATCAAATTTTAAACATGTTCCCATCTCTGTTTTATGTAAGTCATGTTTAATAAAGTTAATATTTAATTTGGTTTATTGAAATTTTTGTGAATATTCAACACCAATTTGCCGGAAATTTTATTTTTTTTGTAGTATAAGCACTACACGTTTTTTATGAATTATTTAACAAACAAGTAAGATAAGAAGTTACAAAAATTAAATCATCTTATTAATAGACAGCTGTGATTTTCAATATTGGGGGGGGGATCGCCATGAAAAAGCTGATTATTATCTTGTTTTTCGCAACACTTCTCTATACCAACGGTGCTAGGGCAGATTGTGAATGGGACGGCCTTACCTACGACACAGGGACTACAGTCGGTCCTATCACCTGCCAGGATAACGGTACTTGGGGGTAGCTGTTAAATAGGCTCAATATAACAAGTTACCCATTTTATATAGCATACAGCTCTTAGCTATCAGATCAACAGGCAGTACTTAATGTCTGTTCCCACCCTCTTTGTATACAGATGATGCACATTTGACTTCCCACGATTGTAGGATTCGTTAACATGAAGGATTGCTAATAATCTTTTATGAGGTTAAATTAAACAAATGTGGATTGTGAACTGTATTCGTTAAAACGTATAATACCTTTAAAGCCTTAATTTTCTTACTAATTATGCAAACATCTCCATCATTTTCTTGGCCTATACAGGTATATTACGAAGATACCGATGCTGGGGGTGTTGTTTATCACTCTAAATATCTAAATTTTATGGAACGGGCCCGTACTGAATGGCTGCGTGCTATGGGTTATGGGCAGAAGCATTTAGCCGATGATAGTGGTTTGGTTTTTGCCGTAACTGCTATGGATGTTAAATTTCTGGCTCCTGCTAGGCTAGATGATAAACTTAAAGTATTTGTGGCATTGGTTAAAACCGGGCGTGCCAGCCTGGTTCTGGCACAAAAAATTGAGCGCGAATCAGATGGTATGCTGTTGATAAGTGCCACGGCAAAAATAGCGATGCTAAATGACAAATTTAAACCAACAAGAATACCAACAACTATGTTGGCGGTGCTAAACAAACAACAAATGAGCAACATTTAAACTCCATCTATGTTCCTTAAAAATATCGAGTAAGATGGATTAATGTTTATAGAACAAACTGAGGAGTTGTATATCTCATGAACGATGTCATGGCTTCACATAGTATTTGGGATCTAGTTGCCCAAGCTGGTCCAGTTGTAAAGCTGGTTATGTTGATTCTTCTGGCTGCATCTATGACCTCTTGGGGAATTATTCTCCATAAATGGCTACGTTTTAGAAAAATCAAAAAAGTGGTCACAGCCTTTGAGGAGAGATTTTGGAGCGGTGGCAATATCGCAACCCTTTATAAAACTGCGGCAGAAGAGTGGCCGGGAAGCCCTATTGTTGCGGTTTTTTTAACAGGGTTCAGGGAGTGGAAACGTTGGGCTGGGGAGAGTAAAAACGGCAAACGTAACTCTGATGTTGGCGATATACTTCCCAATGTACGCAGAGCCATGACAGTTGCCCTTAACCGGGAGATGGATAATGTTGGTCAAGGTTTAACATTTTTAGCAACAGTTGGCTCCACAGGACCATTCATAGGTCTGTTTGGAACAGTGTGGGGTATCATGAACTCATTTAGAGGGTTGGCAGGAGCCAAAACCACAACTCTTACCATGGTTGCACCAGGAATTGCAGAGGCTCTTATTGCCACAGCTATGGGGTTGGTTGCAGCTATACCAGCAGTTATGGCCTATAACAAATATGCTACAGAGATGAGACGTCTACAGCAAAAACTTGATAATTTTGGGGCTGAGTTTCTAAATATACTTGAACGCCAAGCTTCTCGTCGTGGGGGAGAGATCCAATGAGTATGGGGTTAAATCTTGATGAAGGTGGTGGCTCAGGCAATAGCTACAGCGCTATGAGTGAAATAAATGTAACGCCATTGGTTGATATCATGTTGGTGTTATTGATTATCTTTATGGTTGCTGCTCCATTGATGACCCAAGGTGTCGAGGTCAACCTACCAAAAGCAGCAACAGGCGCCCTGGCCTCCAATAGTGAGCCGTTGGTAGTTACTGTATCCAGAGATGGAACCCCTTATATTGAGCAGAATAGACTCTCAATATCAGCACTCAAGGACAAAATTACCCTAATACGAAAAGCAAACCCAAATGTTCCGGTTTATGTTCGTGGTGATAAAAAGGCAGAGTATGGAGCAGTGATGAAAGTGATGGCTCATCTGCAACAGGCTGGCATCGAAAAAATCGGTCTGGTCACTGAGTCACCAGACAAATAACAAAATGTTCTCCCGTCTATCAATTTTGGGGTCAATATTTATCCATGTGGGCGTTGCCCTTTTGGTTATGTATATGCCCCTGCCCCAGCCAACGATAGATAAAAAAACCTCAATGGTTGTAAGTTTGGTGCAATTGCCCAAGGAAGCACCACCAACTCCGACACCCAGTAAAAAACCCGAAAAAGTTATTGAGCCTGAACCAATACCAGAGCCTGAACCAATTCCAGAGCCTGAACCAATTCCAGAGCCGGAGCCAATTCCAGAGCCGGAGCCAGAACCAGAGCCGGAGCCAATTCCAGAGCCGGAGCCAATTCCAGAGCCTGAGCCAATTCCAGAGCCTGAGCCAATTCCAGAGCCGGAGCCGATACCTGAGCCTGAACCGATACCTGAGCCTATACCTGAGCCAATTATAGAACCAGAACCTGTGGTTCCACCAGCAAAGGTAGAGCCTATTGCTCC
Source organism: Magnetococcales bacterium (assembly GCA_015232405.1). Classification (GTDB taxonomy): domain Bacteria; phylum Pseudomonadota; class Magnetococcia; order Magnetococcales; family JADFYX01. The sequence goes on from JADFZS010000153.1 coordinate 7,449, forward strand.
ACTTAAAACCTCTAGAAAACTAGAGACAAAGAAACCTAAAAAAAAGGAGGAAAAAAAAGAGGCCAAAAAGGTTGAAAAGAAAAAGCCGATAAAAATGACGAGCCGTAAGCCAAAGGTTAAACCCAAACCCATGGCAACCCCGGCTCCTAAAAAGATAGTCAAGAAAAAGACAATCAAGAAAAAAGATAAAAAAAGTCAAGCTGCACTGGATTTTTCCAAGGCAATTGCCCGTTTAAACAAGGGTAAACAGAGCAAAATCAAAGCCCAACCAGCTGCACCACCAAGAGCTTCACGACTAACCATAGCTCTTTGGCAGCGTAAACTAAAAATGCGTGTTCGCAACAACTGGACAAAACCGGGTGGTCTACGTAATGAGTTTGACCTTGAGGTTGTGGTAAGGGTTGCCGTTGGACCTGATGGCTCTCTACAAAACGCCAACATTATCAGAGGTTCAGGCAATACCATTTACGACCGTTCTGTACTTCGCGCTATATTTAAAACCACCACAATTGAAGCCCCTCCCAGAGGCTGCAATGAGTGCCGATCCCTCGACTTCGTTTTCCGGCCTACTGAAGAGTAGAAGATTTACTAATTTTTGTTAGATAATAGATTTACAATTACTTTCAAATAGTGTAGAACTTTTACAATTAGACACCTTTTTACATCTTTTCAATAACTTTTGATATTTATTTGCTAATTTAGATTGTACCAAACAGAAAAATATTTATAGCACTAAGTTTTCCAAATAATTATAAAAATGGAGAAAATAGATGCAAACAGAATCAGAGAATCAAGCAGTTACTAGCAAACCCATGGACTCAGTATTTACTGACCCCAGTTTTTTACAAACCCAAAATACTCCCGATGGTGATTCAACCACCAGAGAGGATATAGAACAGAGTGAAGATTATGAAAAAATCTGGAGCCAAGTTCAGTTTACTGGCACAGGTGCTGAATATTTTCGTATATGGATTGTCAACCTGTTATTGAGCATTCTCACACTAGGGATCTACTCTGCTTGGGCCAAGGTTCGTAGAACTCGTTATTTCTATAACCACGTCAATATAGATGGTCACAATCTGGAATATACAGCCCGCCCCTGGCAAATACTAAAAGGGCGAATAATTGCCGCTCTGGTTTTAGGTATAATTGCCGGGCTATCTGCAACAGCTAACCCAACTGCATTGGTTGTTGCAGGAGTTATTCAGCTTGGGGTTTTTCTATTGATACCGGTAATACTGGTGCTTTCTATGCGGTTTGCCTTACATAACACCCAATATCGCGCTATAAACTTTGATTTTTCAGGCCGTTACAAACAAGCATATGCAACATTTTTATTTTGGCCAATGTTGATAATCCCAACATTGGGTTTAATATTGCCATTTGTGGCAAAAAAGCAGGTTGAATTTCTCATGGAAAAAACCCTTCTGGGTAAAACACCTTTTGAATTCAACCCCCAACTAACCAGTAAAAGTTTTTATTGGATCTATGCTAAATTCATCGGATTGATTCTTGCCTTAGGATTTATGAAATTTATCTTCGAATTTATTGGTGCTTTTGTACTGTTTTTTTTACACAAATTTGGTATAGAACAATCTCAAGAAAATCTACAAATCTTCATTGTTACTATATACTTAATAGTGCTTTTTAGTAGCACAATCTGGTTGCAACTATCTGTCTTCGGTTTAATTTGGAACCAAGCATGTCTAGATAATATTATTTTTAAAACTACTCTAAACCCTTATCGTGGGTTATGGATTCATATTAGTAACATGATATTACGTGTTATAACCCTTGGTTTGGCAGCTCCATGGTGTCAGATACGTTGGACTCGCTATAAAATAGAATCATTATCAGTGCAGACAAATAAGGAGATGTCAGCATCATTTATCGCTGCTAACAAATCTGGTAAAGATGGTAATATAGCTGAAGGATTGGATGATCTTGGCGGTATGGATCTAGGTATATAGTCAAGCTTTAAGTTCAAATTCTTTAAAAAGGTATAAATTTCGGAATGCAACTTATTAAGGGAGACTATTTCAACGGCAAATCTTCTGCCAGCCAATCGGCATCTTTGGAGTTGGGTGATGGTGGCATAATGGGTTTAATCCTGGCTGATCAACCCACACGGGAACTATCCATCAAACAAAGCAATGTCATGCCCCCCATTGGCAATACAGCTATGAAAATCTGTTTTGGCGATGGGGAGCAGTTTGTCACAGATGAGCAACAAATACTTAAAAGTTACATGGCTAGCTGTGGGGTTGGAGTTGTAGATCGTACCATCCACATGCTGGAAAACCGCTGGGGAATGGTTATCGCTTCTCTGCTTTTTACGGTTGTTGTTGTTTACTCTACCTACATCTATGGTATCCCAATGGCTACCAGAACCATTACCAACCTAATTCCAACGACAAATGATCGCCAGATAGGTGAAAACTTATTGCAGCTATTTGATAAAACCACCATTTTTGCAGAAACAGAAATTTCAGAGAAAAAGCAACAGCACTTTCATAAACTTTTCAATAATACAATATCCAAACTGCCCCAACGGCAAGGTTTGCAATATCAACTGAAAATACATCATTCAGATCTATTGGGGGCCAATGCTATAGCTATTCCCTCTGGCACAATTATCGTAACAGACGGTTTTTTACGTCTGGTTGAAGATAATCGTGAATTTAAAGGTGTGATAGCCCATGAAGTAGGCCATATCTATTACCGTCATGGAGTTCGCAGCACAATACAAAAAAGCTTGCTATCTTTTGCCTTGATAATATTGGTGGGTGACACATCAAATATACTGGAAGATATTACTCAATCAATTCCCATACTTCTTACCCAAACGGGATATTCCCGCAAGTTTGAACAAGAGGCGGACCGTTTTGCTTTAGAGTATATGCGTAAAGAACAGATATCCGGCAGCCATTTTGCCAACATTTTGTCCCGTCTTACCAATAGAAACAAGCAAAAAAAACAGAACGAATCTAAAGAGATGATAGAAAGCTATCTATCTACCCATCCAGCGACAAAAGAGCGGATAAAGCTTTTTATTGATGTAAAAAACTAAGTATCCCTGCCCTTATTAACCGAGCATGACTCCGAGGAACACATTCGGAGAGCCAGGCCAAAAAACATTTGACACCCTACAAACTGTTATTATTCCTTCAAAATCACATGCATTATTGCTGTATCCAAAATTTAAACCTCAAACTTATCAAAATTTTGAGAAATCACAACCTCAGCAGCTATCTAATTATTTTATGATGAAATCAAAATATTATTGTTTGTATACAAATCATTTATGTGTAGTAGTTATCTCAACATTATGTTAACATGCCCGCCGATTCGTAACTATGCTTGGATAATTCATAAAGATAGACCGCTATGCCCCAGACCGCACCATGGCTGATTTTACTCATGCCATGCCCTAATACAGTCTGAAACGCTCTTTCGGCCAATCTTCAAGAAATATAAATGCTGAATACAAAACGAAAAAACAAAAGCTAATTATTATTAATATTTCACTATTTCAATCTTGTTAATTGTTTATCCTGAAAATTTGTCTGTTTGCTATCTACAATAACTGTGTATATTGGAGCAGCAATAATGATCCCAATAACAATGCCTTTAAAATACAAGTTCAGCATTATACCTTTTGTATCTATTCTAGCTTTCATTATTTTTCTTGGTGTATTGTTCAATGTCAACCGAGATAACGCTGTAATACTCGATGATATCGTTAAAATTCATTTTCCCGCATTAGAACAGGCCGATGCAAACCTGATTCGTCTTGATAGAATAAAAGAGGCTCTGCAGTTTGCGGTTAGTGCGGGTGAGTTGGAGATGACGGAGACGGCCCAAAACTATGCAAAAGAGATGAGGGCTTC
>JADFZS010000154.1 GCA_015232405.1 Magnetococcales bacterium
TGACTGTATATTTTTGATTTAAAATCATTATAACAACATACCAATTTCGCTCAAGGAGTTTACATGAGCAGAATCAGATTTATCTGTCATGACAATCCAAAACCGTCAGGTGGCATCAAGGTTCTCTATCAGCATGTTGAGATTCTTTGTGACAACGGCTTTGATGCGGCCATTTTACATTTCAACCCCGGCTTCAACCTGGACTGGTTGGATAGTACCGCCCCGGTTATTGATGCTACAAAAAATTTAGAGCTTAAGCCTTGTGATTGGATAGTTATACCAGAAGATGATATTCAAGCTCTTGAGAGTTTTGCCAATGTAGCATGCAAACGAATTGTTTTTTGCCAGGGCCACTTCAATATATTCAAAGCTCTAAAAAAAAAAAAAACCTGGAAAGACTACGGTATCAACCATGTTTTGGCTAGCTCAACAGAGATTCAAAGCTACATAAAAATGGTCTTTGGTATCCATGCAAATTTGATTCCACTAGCCATCAACCACGGTATTTTCAAACCGGGTTTACAAAAGAATCCCCTGGCTGTTGCCTACATGCCAAGAAAAGGGAGTTGGAACCTAAAACTAATTATCTCATCATTTTGGCATCAATATCCCCAACTAAGAGAGGTGGAGTGGATAGCAATTGATAATATGAGTGAAACCCAGGTGGCTAAAGTACTGCAACACGCATCAATTTTTATATCAACTGGCTATCAAGAGGGTTTTGGTCTGCCCCCAGTTGAAGCCATGGCCTGTGGTGCAATCGTAGTGGGTTTTAAAGGTGGCGGCGGCAAAGATTATGCCACTGAATCCAATGGTATATGGGTGAACGATGAAGACCCTATTAGCTTGGTAAAAGTGCTGTCTGACACCCTCTCCCAACTTAAACAACAGCCCCATCATCCAAGTTTTACAAATTTAAGAGACCAAGGTTTTAAGACAGCTTCTCGTTATAACAAGGAGAGAACAAAAAAAGAGCTGATAAATATTTGGCGAAAGCTTGCGAGCCTTAGCTGATATATGTATATTTAAAAAATAAAACCAAAGTGAAAAATCTACGTAGTTTACTTTTTTGATCAATAGTTATTGATTGGGGAAAACTTTGTGAAGGTTTTTATTCTATTTTTTATTGGATTAAGCCTAACCTTTACCTCCGAGCTACTAGCAGAGAAAAAAATCTCAGTATGTTCCAATAACAACTTTTGGGCACCATACTCTTTTGAAGAGTATGGACAGTCTGCCGGAATTCATATCGAGATAGTCAAACATGCTTTAAAAAATTTATCCTACAAATTCAACATGACCCCCCTACCCTGGAAACGTTGTCAATATATGACCAGGGTTGGAGATATTGACGCCCTTGTATCATTTCCTTACAAGAAAAAAAGAGCCGATTTTTTTTATTATCCCAATGATGCAGAATCGGTAAAAATATCCAAAGGCCGGATAACAACAGCAGAAAGTGTAATTGTCACCCCCATCGACAGTACTTATGAGTGGAATGGTGATGATACAACCCTTCCTGAACCTATTAGATTACCCATAGGCTATGCCTCAGTTGATCGTTTAAGGGCCAAAAATAAACATGTTGCAACTTCTCTGCGGTTTAAACATCTATTTGCCCAACTTGCCCGTGATAAGAGTGGAATTGTTATATCGCAACGATTAACAGCAGAAAAATTTGTTAAAAGTAAAGAGTATTCCGGCAAATTAAAAATATTGGCAAAACCGTACAAGTCGAGATCCTATTTTATGGGAATCTCCAAAAAGAGCAAAATAACTCACAACGAAGCTCAGCTAATTTGGGATGAAATAGCCAAGGTTCGCCAAGATGAAGAGATAATTGGCAAAATCAAAAACAAAGTTCTCAAGCAAATAAAAAACTGTTTTAAAAACAAAGATAACTGTGGGCTAAATTTATAAAGTCGCGGATCTAATGGTATCTGAAGTATGAGAAACAACAGTCGCATTTCTTTTCTTGAAAACCGTCCTTTAGGGCGCACGATGCTTGTGTACATACTCATCGTAAGCTCGGTTATTACCCTATTGGGAACCGCTTTTGAACTAGGAGTGGAATACCATAAAGATCTCTCCACTATAGAGGATCGTATAAAGCAGGTACGTAATATCCATCAGGAGGGTATAGCCAATGCTCTTTGGAATATGGATTCTGAACAACTTGATATGTTAATAAGGGGTATTTTGCATATTCCTTCCATTAAGCATGTGGTAATTACCGACCATGTAGGCAGACATTTGCTTGATCTTGGGGTTAAACCAAAGGGACATATCATAAAACATGATATCGATTTAAAACATATCAACTGGCATAAGCAGAGTGTCTTTCTCGGTGTTCTTTCAATAACGGCAGATCTTGAAGAGCTACACACAAGACTAAAAGATCGAATATTCATAATTTTGGTAGTGCAGGGTTTAAAAACCTTTTTGGTATCCGGTTTCATTCTTTTCATCTTTCAATTTTTGGTTACAAAACATTTAACAACCATTGGTAACTATGTCCGCAATTTCAAACTTGAACATCTTGACAAACCGTTAATACTCAACCGTAAACGTTCGTTGATTCATGCAAAATCAGATGAGTTGGACTGGATGGCACAGGGGTTCAACCAGATGCGTATAAACCTGTTGGAAGATAATAACAAACGCAAAATAGCGGAAAGAGAGTTAACAACGGCTTTTGATCGCTTTAGGTTGGTTTTGGACAGTGTTGATGCTGTTATCTATGTGGCAGACTTAAAAACATATGAGCTGCTGTTTGTTAACAAATATTGCCGTGACACCCTTGGTATTGATATCGGCCAGATCTGCTGGCAGACAATACAGAAAGATCAAACTGGCCCATGTAGCTTTTGTAGCAACAAATATCTGCTAAATGCTGATGGAACCCCTGCCCCTTCTTATAATTGGGAGTTTCAAAATAGTGCCAATAACAATTGGTATTCTATCCAGAATCTGGCTATACCTTGGCCTGATGGTCGCTATGTCCGTCTTGAGGTAGCAATTGATATTACTGATAAAAAATTAGCCGAAAATGCAGAGATAGCAAAAAATGTGGCAGAGAAAGCCAACCAAGCCAAAAGCCTGTTTTTAGCTACAATGAGCCATGAAATCCGAACCCCCATGAATGCGGTTCAAGGCATGGTAGAGCTTTTACGTCGTTCCAATCTGCCAGAAAAAAACCTTCAGATGGTCGAAAGTATATCCTATTCCAACAAAACTCTTTTGCGTCTATTGGACGATATACTGGATCTATCAAAAATTGAAGATGGTAAACTTGATATTCAAATATCTTTTTTCAACCTTCCTCTAATATTACAGCAGTTAATAGATGTATCCATAGCCAAAGCCGAACAAAAAGGGCTTAAATTGGAACTTGTAATGGACAGTAATATCCATCCATATTTCTATGGTGACCAAGTTCGACTAAGACAGGTTTTATGGAATTTAATAGGCAACGCAATTAAATTCACCAACAGAGGTTTTATAAAAGTTAGTGTAAAAAATATTGCAGTCAGCCAAAAAGGTAGCCATCTAGAGTTTAGCGTTGAAGATAGTGGCATTGGTATACCCCAAGACAAACTATCGACAATTTTTGACCCTTTTATTCAGGTAGACTCCTCTACATCACGTCAACACCATGGAACCGGGTTGGGTCTGGCTATCTGTAAAAGGTTGGTTGATTTAATGGGTGGCTCCATTAATGTTACAAGTGAACCTAACAAGGGCAGCTGTTTTAGGGTTGAGCTAATATTAGCCCAAGCACTTTCAACAAAACATACACCCGTAGACTATAATCCCAATACGCTGCCCAAACTATCAATACTTCTAGTTGATGATGAACATATCAGTCAAACAATTGTCCAAACCCTTTTGATTGATGAAGGGTATATTGTAACCGTTGCCTCTGGAGGAGTTGAAGCCATAAAAAAGGTACAGGAAAAACAAATAGATATAATTCTTATGGATCTGCGTATGCCGATAATGGATGGTTTTGAAGCCACAAGACAAATTCGTGCTATCTCAGATCACAAATTGGCTAACTTAAAGATTATCGCCTTTACAGGTGATGTAATGAAAGAGACTGTACAACGATGTTTAAAAAGTGGAATGGATGCTGTAATTGCTAAACCAGTTGATATCAACGAGATCAACAAAGTATTCTCTTCTATGTATTCTAAATAGATAGAGAAGATAATTCACGTTAGCCACGCCAAACCTAATAACAGACATAACAATCACAATCACTTCTTATAGTTAGCTATACAGCTATATACCAACATTCATTTATTGTTTTTCACAGATAGCGTGGTGAAATATATATTTTTCTGTTACTCTTTCTTCTTTAATGCAACCTAGATAACTATGCTGCATGTTCTAAGTTTGTGAAAACTGATGCGCTTCAAGGGAGTATCAAAGCAATATGGTAACTTTTTTCAAAAATTTTTCCGGTCTTATTAAGTTAAAATCTGAACCGCTACAGTATAAGATAGTGTTATTTTTGTTATTATTTGCCGCTATAACTGTGACCACACCTTACAGTTTTGCTGAAATTGATAGTTACACCACACCAAAAGAGTTTAAAAATAGCATAGGCATGAAGTTTGTGCTTATTCCTTCAGGAAGGTCAGTTATTGGCTCTCCTGATGGTGGTGGTGATAGCAGAAGAGATGAGACCCCTCAACATATGGTCTCTTTTGATAAACCATTTTATTTAGGTAAATATGAGGTTACCCAACAGCAGTATAAATTGGTGATGAACCGCAATATTAGCAAATTCAAACTATTTGGTGAAACTAGACCTGTAGAAAATGTAAGTTGGTATGATGCGCAAAAATTTATAAAAAAATTAAATGAACTGGAGGGTGAAAATAAATATCGTCTTCCAACTGAATCTGAGTGGGAGTACGCCTGTAGGGCAGGTACAAAAACAGATTATTCTTTTGGTGATGATGAAGCTGATATTGCTCAATATGCTTGGTATGGAGACAATAAAGGAAATGCCAACGGTAGAACCCATGATATTGGCTCTAAAAAGCCAAACCCATGGGGGTTATATGATATGCACGGTAATGTTCTGGAGTGGGTACAAGACGTTTATAAAAGAACCGCATACAGAGGTGAAGAACACCGAGGTAAAAATCATCTTTATGAAGGAAGTGGATCCTTCCGTATACTTCGTGGTGGTTCCTGGATCCACGATGCTGAAGACCTGCGTTGTGCCAACCGAAATTTCAACCTTCCTGGAAATATCTACCACAACACAGGCTTTCGTATTTTAAAGGAGCTATAAACCTAGAAACAGCAGTTGTTAAAGGTTGTTAGACTGATCTATGGAGTCCCAGGCTACTGTTGTTACAAAAGCCTGTTTATTCTCATGCTTTGTGTAATATTCACGGGCCATTTCAGCTTTTTCACTATTTTGATAAAGGCCAATCCATATTCTTTGGAACTTGTTCCCTCTTTTGTCTTCAGACTCCCAAATTACCGGTGAATATCCTTTGCTGGCTAGATAGTCAACCAGTTCATCAGCTAAATCTTCACCATATATGGCTGCTACCTGTACCGCATAACGCCATGATTGCAGTGCTGTTAGATCTTTCTTAAACACTTTTAATTTTTTTTCTGCAACCTTTACAGTTCTAACGACTTTAAGCTCCTGCAAAGGCTCTTCTTCTAGTTGTACCACTGTTTTTGGAGTTGAAAGTACAATATCTTTTTTCGCAACGGTCTCAGGCATCAAGGCTATCGGCTTTTCTTCAACAGTAACTGTTTCAGGTTCTATAGTTACTGTTTCTGGTTCAAAATATACCGAATCAGGTTCTATATAAAATGTTTCAGGTTCTACATATATCCTATCAGCTTTAATGGCTGTATTATTTGCAATATTGGCAACTTGGTAAAGTGGTTTGTTTTGTACTACTGGCGGCAAGGGTCTGGCTACAGGCTTTTGTCTTACAACATCTCTGTATTGATGTTGATTCATATTCCAAATTAAATCATTTCTATTAATCAGTTGATTTTGGGGGATTGGCTCAAAATGGAATTGTGATCTATTATAAGAATCAACAGCCGTGCTATTATTTGCTGTTATAAAGTAGTTGTCACTTTGAGCGCTAAGCTGGTTGATAGTTGAGAATACCAATACAATAGCAACAACAGGAACCAACAAGAAAGATTTTTTAGATCTTAGAACTCTATTTTTTAGCTCAATACCAATCTTTCTCAATTGAGATGAACGATCCAACATTTCGAGTAAAGACATATCCAGATACCTTTTAAATTATAGTATTTCCGTTATCTTGATATATCCCTATCCGCAGATCCTATGCCAGAAAAAGCAAACAAAATAAAACAGCTCTTTCTTTTTTTGTAACCAACTGTTAATACACTGCTTTTTTTCGGCTTCAAAAATCATCTTTGGCAAATAAAACAAATTATTGCAGTAAAAACAAATAGGTGAAAGATATGTAAAGGCAATAAGTTCCCGGTCATATTTTTCTAGGCTGGAATTTTTTACCTCATAGTTTTAAGTTTTGATAATAAATAATAATAATTTCCCAAAAAAAGGGTCAAGAGTGTTAACAACTCTTGACCCTTTTTTTGTTTATAAATGGGGCAGAAAACCAGTTTATATAAGATGCTATTTTATGTTAGTAAGCATCTACAGTTTTATTCAGTTTATTTTCTCTTTTATTTCTATTTATCATTCTCTTGGGCTTCATATTTCAGCTCTGCTAACTCTGCCAACTTCTCTCTTTGTCTTCTTGCAACATGAACATTGATTTTTTGCCTGAAGGTTTGTGGCATAGGATCAATATGGGTGGCTATTTTATATTTATTATCTTGTGGCCCCTGGACAAAAACTACTCTTCCAAAGCAGTTTACCGGGTCAAATCTCTCACCACCGGTGCTGAGAAAAATCCGCATTTCTAAAAGATCGCCTTTTTTAATACCTTTTCTGTAGGTTCTAAAAGCCAATCCAGTCAGGCTCAAGTTAACAGTAAAAAGATCTTTACCATCATCAGATACCCCAACAGGTCGATCCAACATAGTTAAATTAATATCATCTAGCAGACCCTTAAACATCTTTAAATTAGTAGATAGTTTAGGGTTGGTCTTTTCAAGTTCTAAAATTATTTTGTTATTTGCCTTGTCAAGGGTGGCAAGTGCCTCTTTTGCTGCTTCAAGTTTTGCCTCATCCATGATGGGGTCAGCTTGATCACGGATTATCTGGTTTTCGATCTGAGCCTTGAATTGAGATAAAATCTGTACTATGTGACGTCCATCTTTACCCAAAGGTTTGCTCAATGTCTTGGTGATGTCCAAGAAGATATTTGTTACCCCTTGGAAATACTCCTCTTCATTTTCATTTCCAGCTCGTAGAAACAACCAGGAAAGTTTGCTATAAATCCAAACTATGTATTTTCTCGCTTTAGAACGGATCTTCTGCATCTCCTTGAAATAATCAGGAAACTCCTTTAACAGCAGTTGCTGCTTTTTTATCCGTGATCGTAAACCAAACTCCCGATGGCTTTCAAAGTGGGGCATACACTCCTTTTTAAAGGTCTCCTCACTCACAACACTCCAAATAAATGGTATACGGTCATTTATACGAAAATCTTTTCTATCTGAACTGGCTTTGTCATTGTTTTTATCCTCAACCTTTTTTTTGACTTCAGGGTTGATGGCTGCTTTATCAGCTTTACTAGCAAGGTCTAACCCTTTTTTGAGCAAACTATCAAACTTACTATCACCTTTAGGCTCTTTGGTTTTAGTTTTCTTAGCAACTTTTTCAACTGTTTCCGGTTTGATAACTGCATCATCAGCCTTTTTGGGCTTGCTCTTAACAATCTTTGATACTTTGGGCTTAGAGAGCTTAGGGATTTTCAGCTTGGGAACAATTTTTGCGATTTTTTCTTTTACCAACTCCTCAACTTTCACTTCCTTACGTATCCTCTTTTGTTTGGGTATCAATAATGGACCTACATTTTTTTCAAACTGACAACTCACTCTTGTTAATTCTGTATTTTTATCAATTTTTATACCAACAACTCTCACATAACAGTGCACAGGCCATGGAGCCGTAGTGGAGGGATAAAACTGTACCTCTAGATAATCTGATTCCTGGATATCAGGGTTATCAAGCCAAAAGGTCAACCCAAGACCATCAGGGGTAAAACGCAGTGCTGTATCATCTGACTGGTTGGGAATTACAGCTGTTAAAATAGTGGTAAATTTTTTATCAAGGGCGTTTAGTGCTTCCATCCGGTTTTTAGCACGAACACCATCTACATCAAGGTCAGACTTTCCAGCACGCATCTCCTTATCAAGAAAAGAGATAAGCTCCTGCTGCATTCCAGGCTTCATCACAGGAAGATGTGCCCCCCTTGAATGGCATTTTGCAGCTCCTGATATCTGAGATGCGGATATACAACGCCACCATAAAGAGACCGACCTGATATTACTGTCTGAGGAACTATCTTGCTGTTTCATAAGGTAGACTCAACATAACTTTTGCAACCTAATATATAATACTACTAACGGTTACGCTTGGTCCTGAGTTCCTCTGTTTGCCTTTTGAAAACATGTTGAATAAGGGCTTCTCTATCACGATCCAATATTGGATCAAAAGCGCAAGCTATTTTAGATAGACCGTCATCTTGCTGGGGAAAGACTTTCATGATACGAGCGTAAAAACGGATAGAAGCCATGGTCTCAATTGAAAAAGAGAGACGAATCTCCAGTATCTCACCCTCTTCAAAATCACTCTGTTCCTCCTTAAAAGCAATACCACCACCACTTAAATTAACCCAAGTGGGAACCATAGGCCGTTCCTGCTCACCAGGATGAAACAGCCGTAACAGCAAATTAACCTTCATATCCAACCGACCAAGTATATGTGATAGGTTCGGATCGGATTTTTCAAGTTGTTTGAGCCTGTCTGTTATATCTAAGGAGTCTAATGTCTTTGTGAAAATATCCCCATCTGTAGGAAAAGTCCTAAACTTAGCATAGTGATCCGCTATAGCTTTCATCTCTTTACTGGCAACTCGCCGCCAACCCAGAGGGAGATGATCATCTATCCTGGCAAACGCTCTTTGCTGATTTTTTTGTCCAGAACTTTTTGCGGCCATAACAAACAACTCTTTTTAGATTCATAAAAACGCTTAACCCGCATATTGCCCATTGAATGGCCTATATGGTGTTCCAGACTGTATAAGGCAAGGGAGTAGCAAAATCAAGAGATAAGGTTACTATATCTATGTAATAGAATTGATTTTGTTATACGACCACAGTCCAAATTCTGGAAAATGCAATAACACGGCTGATTATAAGTTTAAAAAGTGCCTTGGCTCAACGATCTACCAAATAGTTCTACAGACTAATAATCATCATCAGCTGGAGCCTGGATAAAATCAGTATTTTCCAGTATTTGGTTATTACTAATTGCAGGTGTCTCCCGTGAGATCATAATCTCAATACGACGATTTTTTGCTCTTCCCTCCTCAGTTTCATTTGTATCAACAGGAGAGAACTCTGCCAACCCTCTGGCCTGCAATCGAGATGGCTCTACACCACCCTCTCCTGCAAAAAAATTAACCAAAGAAGAGGCCATAGCCGAAGACAACGCCCAGTTATTGGAATAATCACTATTGGGATTAGGTGGTTGATTATCTGTGTTGCCAGAGATAAACACCATATTTGGAACTTCAGATAACAGGGTTGCTATCTGTTGTACTTTTGGCTTTATAGACTTGCGAAGTGCCAAAGATTCATCAAAAAGTTGATCTAGGGTCATGCGGACCATAAAGCCATTCTCCAGCTCGACAACCTCCGCTTCACCATTATCTGTTTCGTTTTGTAAAATAACTTCCAGCTTTTCCTTTAGATGAACCAAGACAATCTGCTGTTGAAAATCGGTTGCCATCATGGTTTCGCCAGTCGGCATAGGATTGACCTGTTGTAAAGTCTGAACACCGAAGGCGTCTTGCAGAGATCCAGAAGCATCTTCAAATTTAACGATATCCAACTGAGCAAAAGAGAGCAGCAACACAAAAAAGGTAAGCAACAATGCCATCATGTCACCAAAGGTAACCATCCAGCCCGGCGCGCCCTTTTTACATGGAGGACATTTTTTTCCCATTTTGCTCTATCTACCCTCTTGCTAGGATAAGAGATAAGAAAATCAACCTGATCATTCTGTGTCTCTCAGAGACGGTGGTAGAGCAGCTTTTAATGCCTCTTGCAGCATCCGTGGGTTAACACCCTTCTGGATACCAATCATACCATCAATAATAATTTGACGCTCTATCTGTTCTTCTTGGCTATAACCGTTCAATTTAACCGCAATTGGAATTGCAACCACGTTAGCAATGATAGAACCGTAAAGGGTAGTCAACAAAGCGATAGCCATAGCAGGTCCGATGGATGAAGGATCTTCCATGGCAGCCAACATCTGCACCAAACCAACCAAGGTTCCGATCATACCAAAAGCAGGCGCTGTCTCACCAACACCATCCCAGATATCTGCACCTCTTTTATGACGTGTTGCCAGATATTCAAGATCTTTTGTAAGAACACTCTCTAAAAATTCTGGGTCGGCTCCATCAACACAGTGGTTGATAGCTCCCTGTAGAAATGCATTTTCAGATTTAACCTTCTCAAGAGCCAAAATACCGTCTTTTCTGGCAATGTTAGCCATATCAACAAGTGTGTTGATAGTGGACTCTGGATCGCTTGGTGTAACCATGATGGATTTCATTAGAACACCAACGGAGGAGAACACCTCATCCATTTTGTGCTTGATAAACATAGCAGCAATGGTTCCCCCGAGAACGATCAGAAGACTTGGTACATTGACAAACATCGCTAATGTGCCACCCATCAACATGGCCATAAAAATCAATGAAAATCCAAGGACCACTCCGATAATTGTTGCTATATCCATGCTTCAAATTCCTATTTCTGTTAGCCCAACTCTCATTAAACCAGAGACCGTCCCCAACAATAAATTAAAGGTTGGTGAGCACATTACTGAGATTGA
>JADFZS010000155.1 GCA_015232405.1 Magnetococcales bacterium
ATTGCATTAGTGGTCATATTACGTTTTTTTATGTCATCGGATTGAGTAAAAAACTAATTAAGTGGCAGTTGCATGTCTATTGGCATATAGCATGGAATCTATACAAAAAAGGTCTACATGTTATTATCCGGCCCTACAATACCGCATACCCGTTCATGTTTTCTGACATAGTAAAAGCTCAACAGGGCAAACGGAAAAAAAGCAAGATGCTGGTACTGCCAAAAGGGGAGAAGGTGGCAGATAAAAACCCCACCCTTGAGGAGTGGATCAATGAAACTGCACCCTCTGATTGGCAAAAAGAGGTGGCTGCAGCCAAAGGTTCATATCTAGCTTTTTCAAAAAAATGATTTTAGCCACTTAATAAATAAATAGTTAACTATTTGCTCTTAAAAGTTTGGGGTACTTTCTTGTGATTGTATCAAGGGAGTTCTCCAGTTTATTGATCATTTTTTTTGCTCAATCTTGTCTTAACATATATTTTTGTTAGCTCTTTTAAAGGACTATTCCTCGGTAAATAAACATCAAAATTCTATCAAATAATTCACAAAATTTCCTTTAATTGTGTTAGACTGTTTTTGAAAGTAAACAATGGTTAATGTTTTTTGATTGTCAAGAACCTTAAACCATCCATTTGTTACATGTTTTTTCAACCTAATTTATTTTATAATAACACTTTATATGTTGGAAGTTATTGTTTTGTGTGTTGTTATATGATAGATATGGTTTAAAGAGTCAGTTTGAACAACTATTATGGGTGCTTAATTGTGGTCTTTGATAGGGCTGACAATATTGATGAGTTAAAAACTGCTCATCCTGCCATGAACTATAACTCTGTACTAATAACAGCATGTATAGGGGCTGCTATCTCTATATTAATATTCGTAATAGTAGAAAACTCTACTAGGGGTTGGTTGAAGCAACAGTTTGAATGGGTTGTTCAAGAGCGTGTGAGAGCAATTGAAAATGGTTTTCAAGAGACCCTTTATGCATTGGATAACATAAAAGGTCTGTTTACAAGTTTTGGTAAAATAAGCCCCAAGGAGTTTCACTATTTTACCAAAGGAGTTTTGGATCGTTCAGAGATGATCCATGCCTTGGAATGGATTCCTAAAGTTCCCCATAAACTCAAAAATCAGTTTGAGGTTGCAGGCATAAAAACAGGAAAAAATTTCTTTTTCAAAGAGTTGGCAAAAGATGGAAAAATGGTTCCGGTTACAAAGAGGGATGAGTATTTCCCTGTTTACTTTATGGAGCCATATAAGGGAAATGAGCTAGCTTTAGGTTTTGATCTTGGCTCCAACAAGACTCGATTAGCAACAATAAATATTGCCATGAATAGTGGTAAAGCAGCGGCAAGCCAGAGGGTTGTCTTGGTTCAAGAGAAGGGCGATCAATTTGGTTTATTGCTCTTCCTCCCTGTCTATAAACCAGCAGAGCCAATAAAAACAAAAGAGCAGAGGCAAAAGCATATAATGGGGTTTGTTTTGGGTGTTTATCGCATTGGGGAGTTAATAGAAAAATCGATCAGTGATTTTACAGATTGGGGCATTGATTTTGAAATTTTAGATGAGAGTGCGTCCCAAAAAAAGAGGTTTTTGTATGCTTCCCATGGTTTTGTCAACCAGAAGAACAGAGAAAACAAACAAGATAGATACCTGGATCTTAAACAACTTCTGCAAAGCTCTGTTATTTTTAATGTTGCTGATCGTAAATGGTCTTTTAATGCAACAGCAAGCAACGAATTTATTGATTTACACTATAGCCAGCAGAATAGTTGGTATGTTCTTGTTACTGGCTTTCTTCTCACTTTTACTTTGTGTGCTTACCTAATAAAACTCAAACAACATCTTTTAATCAGAACATCATCTGACATCGCTTTGAAAAACAGCAAGGAGTATACCGATAGAGTCATTGCTTCAATGATCAACGGCATGGTGGTAGTAGACCATTACGGTATTATCCAGTCAGTTAACAATGCTGCTTGTATAATGTCTGGGTATGATGATGAGAATAAGTTAATTGGAATGCCAATTGATAATATTCTCTATGTAGATACCTCTGATAATGGTCAAGTTGGCAATGATGGCGGGGTGGATCTTGAACCAAAAAACTTTGAGGCTCAATTTATTAAAGTTGATTCAGTACAAATACCTGTGATGGTCTCATCATCTAATCTTGAGTTGGCTGGGGAAAAACATCTGAGCAAAGTTTTGGTGATAAAAGATATTAGTGAAAGCAAAAAAAATGAAATTGAAAGGAGGCACAATGATGAGAGGTTACAGCTGGCGTTATCTGCAGCTGAGTTGGGAGTCTGGCAGTGGGAATGCAATACCAACTTAATGATACTGGATAAAAATATAAATAGAATTCTTGGTTTGAAGAGAAAAGCATCGACCATGGATAGAACCTTATATCTTAACCGAATCCATCCCGATGATGTTGATCAATATGTTGATAGTTTTAATAAAGCTTGGCAAAGCAATGAGCTGTTTTCCTGTGAATACAGGATAATAGATGAGAGTGGATCTGAGAGATGTCTGCGAGATCAAGGTAGAATGGTATCAACATCACAATGGAGCTCCGATTACATGCTAGGTGTAGTGGTTGACATCACCAACCATAAACATGATAGGGAAAATCTCCGTGTAGCATTAATTGAAAAGCAGACCATGCTTAGGGAGATGCACCATAGGGTTAAAAACAATTTACAAATTATAGCCAGCCTTTTTCAACTGCAATCCGATGACATAAAAAAACGTAATATGACCACTAATGCAATATTGGCTGCTATGCAGGATAGCTACAATAGAATCCACTCTATGTCTTTGGTTCATGAGAGGCTATATAGCACCGAAAATATGGATAAAATTGATTTTCAAAGTTATGTAACAAGTTTAACAAATGATATGTTTGTTGCATATGGCATATCTAAACAACAGATTAAGATGGTTCTTGATCTTGAAAAAGCTTCCGTAGATATTGGAATTGAGCTGGCTATTCCTTGTGGGTTGATTATCAACGAGTTGATTTCAAACAGCTTTAAACACGCTTTTCCCAACAACAAAAAAGGTTCCGTTTGCATTTCACTAGATATAGAAAAAAGCTCAGGAATGTATGAGTTGGTTGTTGCTGATAGCGGCATAGGCTTTCCTGGCGACTATAGTTTGCAATCTAAAAAATCACTTGGGCTTAGGTTGGTAGTAACATTAGTTAAGCAGATTCATGGGACCATTGAGTTCAGTGGCAAGAAAGGGGCGTATTATCGGGTGCTATTCAATGGGAGTGGTTGATGAGTAAAAAGCGTATCTATATTGTTGAAGATGAAGGAATAACAGTAATGGCCCTTGAGGATAGCTTAGCTAGTTTGGGGTACACTGTTTGTGGTAATGCAGCCAGTGGTATAGAGGCCCTCAAGGGAATTAAAGATAGCTCTCCAGATCTTGTTTTAATGGACATAGTTTTACAGGGTGAGATGGATGGTATTGAGGTGGCTAGCAAAGTTTATGATGAGTTTCATATCCCTGTGGTATTTCTTACTGCTCACTCTGATAGTGAAACACTAAACCGGGCAAAAATTTCTAAACCTTATGGTTATATTGTCAAGCCCTTTGAAGAGAGGGAGTTACATAGCAACATAGAGATCATCCTATACAAACATCATCTAGAACAAGAACTTGACCAAAATAAAGAGCGTTATTGGCAGTTGTTTGAACACAGCCCAGAAGCTCTTTGTGTAATAAATCCCGAAGATAAAAATTTTGTAGAGGTCAATAACTCTGCCCTGCGCCTATTTGGCTACAATAGAGATGAATTTGTAAAGCAACAGTTGTCAGATATCTCTTTGGAGCCTGATGAGGCTAAGAAAGCCGATTTTAATCAACCTCAAACTGATGATAGTTCTTCACTGCCACATTTTTTTAAAAAGAAAAATGGTAGTCTATTTGTTGGGGAAATTGATGCTTGGTCAATTTCACATAATAATAAGCAGATGTTGATTGCCAGTATTCGGGACATAAGTAAAAGGGTAGAGGAAGAGGAAAATGAACGTCTAGCTGCTTTCCAGGCTGGTGTAATGGAGTTAAGTAGCTCTCTTCTGCATAATATTGGCAATGCAATTATGGGGATTTCCCATCGTGCTGAGCGTCTAGATGAGGCAGCTGCAGAGCTGTTGGAAACTGGAAATATTCTTTCTCAGGTAGAGGCTTTGGTAGAAAAAAAGCTCGCAAAAGGGGAGAGTCATGAATCTATTTTAACCGATCTTTTGGCAGCTATTTCTGAAACTGGAATAAATATTCTTGAACTTGGTCAAAAACGTATTCAAAAAGATGCTTTGCGTATCAAAGATGGAGTTGGTCATATAGCAGATATAATTGAAATACAGCAGCATGTCGCTCATCCAAATTTTAATGCAACCAATTTTGAACTTAAGCAGCTATTTGAAGATGCAATAGCAATTCAAGCTGATACTCTGGAAAAGTACAAAATCAATGTGATTCTCAAAGTCAGTGATGACATTGAGAAAGTAGATCTACCACGTGGTCAACTACTTCAAGTAATGATCAACCTTATAAAAAATGGACGAGAGGCAATCTCCTCACGTACAGATGATGTTGTTGGAGGTAAAATTTATCTAATAGCCAATATTTGGCAACCGGGTTGGTTGGAAATTCGTGTAGTTGACAATGGAATTGGTATATCACCTGGTAACAGAGACAAAATTTTTAAATATGGATTTTCAACAAAAAACAGAAGTACCGGGTTTGGGCTTTTTTCAGTACGGAAATTTATTGTTTCACTTCATGGTTCTATAGATGTTGAGAGTGGAGGATTTGGCAAGGGGTGTGAATTTATTATCCGGCTTCCTATTAATTGATGAATAATTTACACTGTTAGTTAAGTAAAAAATTTTGATGGTTTTATAGAAAATATTTATTAAGGTGTAGTCATAGCTTTGCCTGTAGAGGAAACTGTTATGAAACAAGACACACTTACTCATCTTCAAAATGCAGATATCTCAGGACCTGTTGAGATTGTACCTAAAATTTGGTGGGTAGGTCATTTTCAACAAAATGAGAATTTACAGTGTCATACATATCTCATTGAAGATGGTGAAAGTTCGGTTTTGATCGACCCTGGTTCAGTAAAGACTATCAATGGGACCATCGACAAAATACGTAAGGTTATTCCTCTTGAGCATATCAGATACTATATCTGTCAACATCAAGATCCTGATATAACGGCAGCTCTTCCTGCAATTAATAAAGAGAGAACCCACAACAAAGCGTCGGTAATCAGCCATGCTAGGCTCAATGTTTTTTTGAAGCATTATGATGTTAATTTTAACTTTTTATCTTGCAACAGTATGGGGTGGGAGTTAAATCTGCAACATAGGAGGCTTCAATTTATCCATACCCCATATCTCCACTCTCCGGGATCATTTTGTACATTTGATGAGGTTAGTGGAGTTCTTTTTACAAGTGATATTTTTGGCGGTTTTAGCAAAAATTGGAGCTTGTTAGCAAAAGATGAGAGCTATTTTGATGATATTCGTCCATTTCACGAAAACTACATGCCAACACGTGAGATTTTAAACAGTGGTCTTGCCAATCTGGAAAAGTTGCCAGTAAAAATAATTGCACCTCAACATGGTTCAATTATTCCTTCTGAACTAATAGGGATATTGTCAACACGGCTAAAAGGTTTGGAGTGTGATCTTGATATGCATGAAGAGTCGGTTAGGCATCACCGCATTTTTCAGTCCCAGGAGGCTATCAGTAATATACTCAAAACAGCTATGGAACCACTCTCTTTAAATGAGCTATTGGCAAAATCTTTAAAGATACTTCTCAGTGTGCCTTGGCTCTCCATTCAATCTAAAGGGTCCATATTTTTAAAGGAAGATGATTCACATCTGGAAATGGCAGTTTATCAGGGGTTGGCGGAACAAATTGTTGCATCCTGTTCTCGGATAAAAAAAGGTTTCTGTTTGTGTGGTCGAGCTGCTCAATCAAGGCAGGTCATCTTCTCTTCCTGTCTTGATGAGCAACATGAAGTCAGATATGGCGGTATCAAACCCCATGGCCACTATTGTGTTCCAATTCTACATGGTGAAGACTTGATGGGGGTTATAAACCTATACTTGGAGAGTGGGCATAAACGCAATGATGATGAAGTGGTTTTTTTACAATCAGTTGCCAATACCTTGGCAGGTTTAATCAGACAGAAACATATTGAAGAGTCCCTCAAGGAGACAGAAGAGAAATTTAATGTTCTAGCTGCCTCAGCTCAGGAGGCAATCATCATGGTTGGTTCGATGGGTAATGTGAAGTTTTGGAACAAGGCTGCAGAGCATCTGTTTGGTTATAAAGCAGATGAAGTATTTGGTCGTAATATGCACAGTTTTATAGCACCTGATAGATATGTTGAACGCATCAAGAGTGGGTTTACCCATTTTCAGAAGACAGGTGAGGGTGCTGCTGTTGATAAAACTGTTGAGCTAGCAGGTAAACATAAGGATGGTT
Source organism: Magnetococcales bacterium (assembly GCA_015232405.1). Classification (GTDB taxonomy): domain Bacteria; phylum Pseudomonadota; class Magnetococcia; order Magnetococcales; family JADFYX01. Next base: position 6,522 of record JADFZS010000155.1, read on the forward strand.
CTGAATTTCCCATAGAGTTGTCAATCTCCGCTCTTAAACATAAAGATAAATGGCAGGCAATAGGAGTTGTACGGGATATTACAGTTCGTAAACGTGAAGAAAACCGTGAAAGATTTGCCTCTTATCAGGCAGGTATTGCTGAGATGAGCGTCTCTGTGCTCCATAATATTGGCAATGCGATTATGAGTATTGTAAATCGTTCTGATGAGGTTATCAGGGCCAGTCATGATTTGGGGGATATTGCAGATTTGGTTGCAAAACTTGATGGAATTGTAACTAAAAAAATTGCAAGTGGAAAAACTTCAGATGAGGTTTTGGCTGAGTTAAGACCTGCATTAAATGAGGTTGCTAATGATCTTAAGGCTCTATCCTCAGGATCATTTTTAGATAACGCTAGTAAAATACGTGATGGAGTTGAACATATATCTGAAATTGTCAAAATACAGCAAAATGCAGGACAGTCAGCTGCCCATAGAACACGTTTTGATCTAAAACAGCTTGTTGATGATGCTTTGGTACTGCAAAAGGATAGTATTGAAAAATTTTCAATTTTGGTTGAGGCGAAAGTCAGCAATGGGCTTGATGATGTCAATCTACCACGCAGTCAGCTGTTACAGATGATGGTAAACCTGATTAAAAATAGTAAAGAGGCAATTGTAACTCGGACTAAAGATGAGTCTATCACTGGCAAGATAGAGGTTTCAGCAAAACTTGTGAGTGAAGGGATGTGTGAGATTAGAGTGAAAGATAATGGTTGTGGAATGTTAAAAGAGCAAAACACCAATATATTTCGTTATGGCTATACAACCAAAACAAGAGGGACTGGATACGGTCTTCATTCAGTCTCAAATTTTGTGCAATCTTTAGGTGGGACCATATCTGCAAATAGCCCAGGTAAGAATATGGGGTTTGAAATTGTGTTAAAATTACCAATAGCTGATAAAACTGAAGATAAGTAGCAGTAATTGTAATGTATTTATAATTCTTTATCTATTGGTTGGGGTATAGTTATGGATAATAATCGTATCTTGGTATTGGACGATGACAAAGAGCTGCTCGCGGCCTATAGGAGTATATTACAGCCGACTAAGAGTAAAAAAAGCTCACTTCTTGCTGCTTTTGCTGAGACTGACGAACAACCTAAAGATAGCCGACCAGTGTTTGAAGTTACGACAGCAACCCAGGGTGAGGAGGGGGTGGCTTTTGTAAAAAAATCTTTGGATGACAACAGACCTTTTGCAGTGGCTTTCATAGATATTCGTATGCCCCCAGGTATCGATGGATTGGAGGCTGCAAAGAAGATTCGTGACCTTGATAACTCAATATATATAATAATCGTCACCGCTTACAGTGATCGCAGTATTGAAGAGATACAACGTAGTGTTCGCCACGATGTAGTTTTAACCCGTAAGCCGGTATCCAGTGATGAGTTGATACAACAAGCCAGAAATGCCTGTAACAGTTGGGCAAAAGATCTACAATTGGAGAATAAGACCCATGAGCTGGATCAGGTCAACAAAGAGCTGTTTGAAAAGATACAACTGTTTGAAAAATTTGTTCCTACCAACTTTATCAAGGTGTTGGATTCTGATGTTGATAACGATCACATTCAACTTGGCAAATATTCAGAACATGAAATGTCAGTAATGTTTTCTGATATCCGCTCTTTTACAGCTCTTTCTGAAACTATTACACCAAAGGATAATTTCAGGTTTATCAACAGCTATCTTGGTCATATGGGGCCGATAGTTCGCAAGCACCATGGATTTATCGATAAATTTATTGGGGATGGCATCATGGCACTGTTTGAAGATGCTGAAAATGCCATAAATACAGCTATCGAGATGATGCAGCGTTTGAATAAATATAACGATGGTAGAAAACGGGCCGGTTATGTCCCCATATCAATTGGTGTGGGTATTAACCGTGGCCCCTTATCTCTGGGTACAATTGGTGAAGAGGATCGTATGCAGACAACTGTAATAGGTGATACGGTTAATTTGGCAGCAAGAACAGAAAGCCTGACTAAAACCTACGGAGCGCCAATTATTTTAACCCAAGGGACATTTTTGGGATTGGAAAACAGCAGCAAATTCAACTATCGCATATTGGATAGAGTGCAAGTTAAAGGTAAAAGTGATTCTGTTGTTATGTATGAGATTCTTGATGCTTTTCCGGAAAATGAAATCGAAAAAAAAATGCAGATAGCAGATATCTATCAAAGAGGGGTCGAGCTTTATTATAACAAAGATATAAACGGTGCAACTGAGCAATTTCAACAGTGCTTGGGAGTCTGCCCTGAAGATATTCCCACAAGAATATTTTTACAACGCTGTTGGGGTATGGCAAGCAGTTATGAAACAACATTTTAGAACAAAGAGTGGTATTTTTTAAGGCAAAACTAAAAAAGTTGAACATTTAATAGGGCAGTTGGTATATAGTTATGACACATGGTAGTCCATTGATATAGTTTAGTTGAGTAGCTCCCAATTAACCTGATGAGGAATTGTGGTAATGGGCAAAAATAATCGAGTTCTTGTACTGGATGACGATAAGCAATTGCTTGAGGTATATTGTGAGGTTCTCAACCCCAAGGAGATAAAAAGCTCTGCACTAAAGGCTTTTGCTGGTGATGATATTGATGAGTCACAGGAAAACAAAAAGCAGTTTTTCGATGTTGTGACTGTCGATCAGGGAGAGTTGGGGGTGGAGGCTGTTCGGCAATCAATTGAGGAGAACAAGCCGTATGCTATGGCATTTGTCGATATCCGTATGCCACCAGGAATTGATGGCCTTGAAGCTGCGCGTAGGATGCGAGATATCGATGATAGAATCTATATTGTAATTGTTACAGCCTATAGCGATAGAAGTATAGATGAGATTAATGACTCTTTAGTTCATGATGTAGTTTTTACCAGGAAGCCACTAACAAAGGATGAAATTTTTCAGCTAGCCCGTAACGCCTGTATGAGCTGGGAAAAGGATGAAGAGTTGCGTTCCATGCGTAATATTATGGAACAGAGGCTTGAAGAGAATCAAATAGTTCGGGAATATTTTGAGAATCTGGTTTCATCATTGACTGAGGGTTTGTTGGTTTGTACTGCAAGCGGCATGATAACTTCAATTAACCCAGCTTGTGCTAAAATTTCAGAATACAAAGAGGAGAACCTGCTGGGTATGTCTCTGGACACTCTTTTCCCAGACGGTGGCGTAGGTGATTTGATACAGAAGATAATCAGAGAAGGGCCCCAGGAGCACAGTGCGGATCTATTAACCAACTCCGGTAATCATGCAGCGGTCATACTGTCTGGATCTGTGATCCATAACAAGAAAAACAGTATGATAAATAAAAAGGAGCAATCTGTTGTTTTGGTTGTAAGGAGTGCTAATTAGTTTACTTAACTGTAATGTAGCTATTGTTAGCTGCCGAGCTTTGATCTGTTTTTATATTTATCAACATTTCTAAGGGATTTTATAGAGATATCATACCACAATTCTAAAAATAATAATAGATAAGGTTTTAAGAGGAGAGTGTGCCATGATCCATAAAAATCAACAAAACCTGTTCTTCCAGATCAATCATTATAGGCTATGAAATGATTGAGACCGATGAAAATAAAATAATTGATATTCTTGCCAGGGCAGTGGTTGAGAATAACCCATTCAAGGTTCAACTTGATAAACAGGTATTTGTCTATTATTCCCGATTTTCAACTGAACCGACACTGTTGGAGGATATCCAGCAACAAAAGCATATTTTAATTGCTCCTCTTGATCCACCACTTGGCAATTTAAAGATCATCAATGCAAAAAAAACAACTATTACTCTTTTCACCGAGCTGCACTTGGTTGAAGTTCCGGTACACTTTATTTCACGCCCTGACATCAGCATATTACAGTTAAGTTTTCCCAAGGAGCTAGTTGTTGATAAACAGCAGCGTGAATCCATTCGTGTACCAGTAGAGCCTGATTGGGGCTTGATTGTAAAAGCTATACGACCCTCTGGGATATCTTTCATAGGTAGACTCCATGATATCAGCACTGGTGGTTTATGTTTTTTAAGTATTGGTTCTGTTCCTAGTTTGGCTGAAAAATCCAAACTTGAAGTCATTATTCAATGGCCAAACAGAAACAAAGAGGTGAGAGCGAGAGCTATCATTATTAAAAATCAAATTCGTGATGGGGATATGTATTTTCGGGCAAAGTTTCTGTTTGACTCATATAAAGATGCGAGAAATTTGGAAGAGATGACAGTATCTCTGCAACGACTTCACATAAAAAAACGAGAGCAGTTATTTGGAGATCTGTAATAAAAATTTGTGATTGCCTTGAAGTTGTCTGTTAAAAAAGTGAGGGCTATGAATGGAGACAAATATTAGTCCGTTACATGAACATAATGGATTGCTCAAACAAGAAAAACGGGAGTGCAATAGACGAATCTTAGCTATTGACGATGAAGAAAGTATCCTGCAAGTATACAAGAGTATACTTGAGATTAAGCCCAATAAAAAATCAAAC
>JADFZS010000156.1 GCA_015232405.1 Magnetococcales bacterium
TGGAACCATTTTAGTTGAATAGTGACTTTTTCAAGTGCTTCTGCTGGTTTTGGACTAAAACAGAGATAGCCAAATATAAATATAATTAATAGCTGTAAGAGAATATTTTTTATTATTAGCTGCTGTTTCATTATAACTCCATCAACTCTTCAACTATTTATTAAACAATACACAGTATTTTTTTACCAACAAATAGTTCAAGCTTTCATCCTGCCCCAAATTTCTTCCAAAATCAATAATTTCACATATATTTGATAGTGGGATATTTAATACAGTGAATTGATTTTTAACTGACAAACTTTTTTTGGACAGTAGTCTTTTTTAAACAAATTTTTAAAAGATTATGTATTGACTAAATTTAGAGTTAAGAAGTAAGCTCTAACCTTATATTTTGAAATATTTTTTTCTATGATAATGGGAAATATATTGTGAGTGATCATCCTAAACCTGAAACTCTTGAAGAGTCTCACCAGCTTATTGCTGAACTTTATAAAAATTTGATAAATGATATTAATAGTGTTGATGGAGCAAACTGCTTAATTAGCCAAAACGCCAAAAGCAACCAACTTTTGCAATCATCGGTACAAGAGATTGGCGAGATGGTTAAAACCATCAAAACCATAGCCAACCGTACCAATATGTTGGCAATAAACGCTGCCATTGAGGCTGCTGGTGCTGGGGATGCAGGAAAAAGGTTTTCGGTGGTCGCAAATGAGGTTAAAGCTCTGGCTTTACAGACAGCAGAATCAACAAAATTAATAACAGCAAAAGTGGTTGATATTCAAAAAAATGTTGGTGAATCCACCAACTCAGCATCAGATATCACAAAATATATTGGGGAAATAGGTGACTCAAACAAGACAATTATCAAAGAGATGAACAAAAAATATGCTTTATAAGGTAAACTATTTGACTTCTACCAACAGCCCTGGCAACCGCCCGGTATAAGGCAGGCCGAGCATTTCAACCAGATCATCTTCTGAAATTACTGCAGCACCAATTGAAGCGGCCTGCAGAGGTAGATAATCATTGGCCTTTGCCCCTTTAACCAACAGGGTTGTTTGTGAGTTCATATTACGGGAAAAGACACCGCCAGCCTCTTTAATGTATCTTGCCGCCTGCTTTCTGGTAAGGTTTTCAAGTTGCCCGGTAATTGATATGGTTTGGCAATAGAGTGGCATTGAATTTTGTAATCCCCCAAACTTAAACCCAGAATCTAGGTTTCAATAAAAACCAATTTATTGTTCAGCCCCCTTTTTACCCGGTTTTTAATCAACAAGCAAAGAAGTAAATTATACTTTTAGAAAATTAACCTATAAACTGTTGAACTATATCACAAATATTAACCTGAATAGGTTTTGCAAGAAAGCCATCTCCACCCACCTTGGTGCTCTGTCTGGCGTTGGCACTACTGGGATCGGCAGTGACCACCACTATTTTGCCAGAATAGCCCTGAGCACGTAGGCGTTTAATGGTCTCAAGACCATCAATACCAGGCATGTGTATATCCATAAATATCAAATGGAAGCGAGATTTCCTCGCCTCTTTACAAGCATCCAAACCGCTGTAACATGAGGTTGTGGAGTGCTTACATTTTTCTAAATGTTGTGCCAACAACGAACAGTTGTTTGGATCATCATCTACAATCAGAATATTAGCCATTAAAAGTTACCCAAATAAAAAATTAACTATCGGCCCCACCCACACCATACACCATATTTACTATAACAATAACGGCTTATAGTCAATAACGGTTATGATTGTTGAATTTTACACCAGTAGCTAGCAAGATGAAAGAGTGTTCGTTTGCTTTTTTTATCTCTAAATTGTGATATTAAATTTTTAGCAACACATTCAGATATATATGGTAGTTGAGTTGATTTTTTAAAAAATATCAACTCAGTTGCAAATCGATTTTTAGATGCTTTGCTATTAGTGCCAACTCAGCCGATGCTGAGGCATAATCCAATTTGCCAACATATACTTGCATTTTATCCATATGATCTTCAAATGCAGGGTCGCAAAGTTGCTCTTGTAAACTTTCAAATATTTTTCGGGCTTTGATATCATGGGCCGCAAAATTGTCATTTAACTCTATAACCAAATCTTTGACCTTCGTTAAATCCATAACTTGGTTTTTGTTACTGTGTTTCACTGGTGTCGTGGTTTTTATCAGCTCTTTTAAACGTTTGGCAGACTCCATAACAGATTCAACCTCTGTTTCAAACAGTCTCATCTGCTCTTTTAGCATTTCATCATCTACCCTATCTTTTATTCTATTTTCCAACTCTTTGATGATATTATGGAGATGAAGAGCAGAGATGTTTCCCGACAACCCTTTGAGGGTGTGCACGGTCTGTTTGGCAGACTCCCGATCTCCCTTATCAAGCAAATCTTGAATTTTTGCACCAGCCCCATTGATAACATCACCAAAATCGACAATCAACTTAGCCAACAATTTTTTATTGCCTCGTACCCTTTGCAACCCGGATTTCATATCGATTCCCGGTAGGTTTGGTAATGATAAACGCCTATCTGCTATCTGCTTTGTATTGTCTGATGGTTGCTGCTCGACATTGACATTTTTTGCACGGTATACAGGGAGTATCCAGCGGCTTAAACTTTTATATAACTCATTTAAGACAATGGGTTTTGATATATAATCGTTCATCCCTGCCATGAGACATTTTTCCCTATCTCCAACCATGGCGTGGGCTGTGAGGGCGATAATGGGAAGTGTGCTGTTTTTAGAGTTGATTCGTATTAATCTGGTAGTCTCAAAACCATCCATCTGGGGCATATGAAGATCCATAAACAGAGCATAAAAAGGCTCCTCATTTTCAACCAGATCTAAAGCTTTTTGCCCACTGTTTGCCATTGTTACCTCAAGACCCAAATCCACCAATATCTCACGGGCAACTTGCAAATTTATGTCATTGTCATCCACCACCAGAACCCTGGCTCCATTTATGGTCCTTCTTAAACGGATCTCAAGCTCAGACTGCTCTTCCTCTTTCTCATAGTTCTCTTCACTCTCTCCCAACATAACACTACTTATGGTATTCAGCATGTCAGAGGTGGAGACAGGCTTTAAGAGAAAATCTTTAAAGCCAAATTTATTGGCATGTCCCATTACCTCCTCCTTTGCATAAGCGGTTACCATTATTATGCCGGGGATATCTGCAAAAGCACTGTTTTGATAAATCTGCACCAGACCTTGAACACCACTTTGGGGAAGATGCCAATCCATCAAAATCAGATCATACCCTTTCTCGTTATCATCAAGTGATTTTTCCAACTCAAAGATAGCACCATCTACTGACTCCACAGTGGTTGCTGTAAATGAGAATGACTCAATTATCATCTTGATAATTGCTCTTGAGGAGAAGTTATCATCAACCACTAAAATTCGTAACCGACCCAAGGAGTCAGGAACTTTGATACCTTTATGGTTATCAATTGCTGGCAATCCAAAAGCAACCACAAAAGAGAAGGTACTGCCTACCCCATACTCACTCTTAACAGATATTTTGCCCCCCATCATTCTCACCAAACGTTCACAGATGGAAAGACCTAAACCAGTTCCGCCATACTCCCTCGAAGTGGATGTGTTTGCCTGACAAAATGCGGTAAAAAGTTTTTCAACCTCCGCCTCTTTTAGCCCTATTCCACTATCTTTGACCAAAAACTGTAATTGAATAAGTTTGGGAGCAACATAGAGTGCTTCAACCTCAATATATATTTCACCTTCATGGGTAAACTTGACCGCATTATTTGCCAGGTTGATCAAAACCTGACCTAACCGAAGGGGGTCGCCAAGTAACAGGGATGGTACTTCCGAAGGGATGAAAAACAGAAACTCCAACCCCTTTTCATGGGCTTGGGGGACAATCAGGTCGGATACATGGCTGAAGATATCCTCTAGATTAAACTCAGCCTCTTCCAGCAGCAGTTTGTCTGCCTCTATTTTAGAAAAATCAAGGATATCGTTTAAAATACATAGTAGAGATTGGGAAGCACCCAAGCTCTTTTTGACATAGTCTCGCTGTTTGTCCGTAAGTTCGGTCTTTAAAAGCAGGCTTCCCATACCAATTATGGCATTCATGGGAGTACGAATTTCATGGCTCATATTGGCGAGAAACTCGCTCTTTGCGTTATTTGCTCTCTCTGCTACCTCTTTGGCTTCATTGGCTCTGTCCGCATATTGAGATAGTTTTTTATTGGCTTCAGCTAGCTGTAAAGTACGTTTTTCTACTCTTTTTTCCAACTCCATCCTCTGGTTGGATAGCTCTACAAACACATTAACCTTATATATCAATATCCGCTCATCAATGGGTTTCTGGATAAAATCCACCGCACCAACTTCAAAACCTTTGATGGTGTTGTAAGCATCAGCAACAGCAGCAGTTACAAAAATAATAGGTAGGTCACTGGTTTTCTCTACCCCACGAAGAAACTGTGCCACCTCAAAACCAGACATATTTGGCATGTTTACATCAAGCAACACCAGGGCAAAATCATGCTCTGCACACAGGGTAAGAGCCTCTTCCCCAGAGTTTGCTTCAAATAGCTCTGCCTGCACCTCAGATAAAATAATTTGCATGGCTCTGAGATTGGCAGGTAGATCATCAACAACCAAGATCTTGGGTAAAGTCTCTTCACTCATCCAGCGTAAAACCCCGTTAAATCAAAAAAACATGGTTTAGATATTGATTAATATCTTACATGAAAACATATAAATAAGTTAACTGCTGTTAATCATAATCTATTTAATATGATCTGCATAGAAGATAATATGTGATCAATATGGTAGAATCATATAAATTTTGTTTAAAATATAGATGAACATGCGTTAATATGACAACTATAAAACCAACAAAAAATGCTGCTCAAAACAGGTTATAGCTTAAAGGTAAAATCATGGCATCAACCAACAAACAACATTTGATACTTATTGTTGATGATGAACCCAGCAACATCCAAATTCTAAATGAAGCGTTGATGGATGAGTATCGTGTTTTGTTTGCTCTTAAAGGCGAAGAGTGTCTAAAGGTTGCCAATCAACATAAACCAGACCTGATTTTGCTGGATATAATCATGCCGGATATGGACGGTTATGAGGTCTGCCGCAGGATAAAAGCCGACAGTAACATCTCCCAAATCCCGGTTTTTTTCATTACCGCCATGAGCAACATAGAATATGAAACCACTGGATTGGAGTTGGGAGCTGACGACTTTATTAGAAAACCGATTAACCCAGCCTTGGTCAAGACACGGATAAAAAGACGACTTGCAATAAAAGAGGCTGAGAATAGAACCAATAAACTCAATCAGGAGTTTGAGCGCGCCCTAGAAGGGCAGGATATTTTGCAGACCCTTATGGTTTCGGCAATGGAGCCTGTTCCTTTTCAGGATCAGCTAGACCAAGCATTAACCCTGTTATTTTCCCTGACCTGGTTACATGTAGAGCCAACTGCTGCGATATATTTAAGAGATGAACATTCAAACGATTATATCCTTCACTCTTACACAATAAACTACGAACATCCATTTTTTGGTAGAAAACAGACCACTCCTGATAAATGTCTTTGTGGCTCCCCTGCCGCTACCAAACCCACCATCCATATTCACAAAGCAGATGATGAAATACTCAGTGAAAGGGTCTGTTCAGGTATGGATGATTGTACCGCACTCTGTGTGCCAATTGTGGCGGAAAACCGTCTACTTGGGGTGATGAATCTATTTATCAAACCAAGCGAAGAGGTCAAACAGGATGTAACAAACTTTTTGATTTCTGTTGCCTCCATACTCGCCATTATTATTGTTCGTAAACAACTTGATTTACAGCTTAAAGAGTCACTGCAGGAGCAGAAAGCCAGCAATGAAAGTTTGATAATTTCCAACAACAAACTTGATAAAGCAAACAGGTTCATCCGCAACACATTTGGTCGTTATATCTCCGACGAGGTGGTAGACACCCTTCTAGACTCTCCTGACGGTTTACGGCTGGGGGGAGAGAGAAAAGATGTTACTGTGATGATGACCGATTTACGGGGGTTTACTGCACTAAGCCAAAAACTGTCTCCTGAGGATGTCATATCACTTTTAAACCGTTATTTAAAAGCAATGACAGACATAATTCTTCGATATAACGGGACCATTATTGAGTTTTTGGGAGATGGTATTTTAGTACTTTTTGGTGCTCCTGTTTCCAGGGATGACGACCCCCAAAGAGCGGTTGCCTGTGCTGTTGAAATGCAGCAGGCTATGCAAGGTATCAACAACCATAACAGCTCTTTGGGTCTGCCGGATCTTTATATGGGTGTTGGCATAAATACCGGTCTGGTTATTGCTGGCAATATCGGCTCAGAAAAACGCAGTAAATATGGTGTTGTTGGAACCACCATAAACCTAACTGCTCGCATAGAATCCTTAACCGTTGGGGGACAGATTTTAATATCAGAAAACACCAAAAATTCATGTGGCGAACTGCTACGAATAGATTCTGATTTTTCAACCCAACCCAAGGGGGTAAAGGAGCCAATAACAATTTATCAGGTTGGTGGCATAGGTGGAGAGTTCAATGTTGAGCTACCCAAACCTGTCACAACCGAATATATTTCGTTGAACCCTGGACTTCAAATACTGTTCTCAATTGTAAAAGATAATGCAGTTGGTAGCTTAGTTGACATTCCAGGTGAAATAACCGGACTTAGCCATGATGGCGCAAAAATTAATAGCGATAGGGAGGTTGCTTATTTAAACAATCTAAAGATTACCCTTATGCAAAATGGAGAAGAGGTGACAAAAGAGATTTTTGCTAAAGTTACAGGAATAGAACCCAAACAAATGGTTATAACCTTCACCTCTCTACCGGAAGAGGCAGATGTTATTTTCAAGGATATTTTGGAAAAACAGTAAGCGGCAATAAAAATATCGACTTTTTGGTTGCTAAAATATTAAATGGTTAAACTTTAAAAACCGCAAAAATGGCCCCATATACAAACAGATTAAAATTTATATTTTCCATATCAATTACCCGTAGAAAACCAAGAATACAACCGCCCTTTTCTCCCCAGAAAACACATATCTAGCACCTTTATAGTCCAGTGGCCTATTTTATGCATAACCATGTCAGTTACTCCCTTGAATATCAATTAAAATAACTGGGTTTTAAACTCATTGGTTGTCTGTATCCATATATGGGCAGACTGTTAAGCACTGGCAAACTTTTATGGACTGTAAGTCAAAATTCAGAGCAGAACCATCACCTATCTGCAATAGCCATAAACCTTTTTTCGCTGATTATTGGAAATAGACCATGGAAGTCGGGTCTATTCTTAACGAAAGATATTTAATAAAAGCTCATCTTGAGGTGGCTATTTATGATGATGTCTTTTTGGCCAAAGATATGGAGCAAGATCATACTGTCATCGTCAAAGTAATCGATCAACTAATAACCAATGATGACAAAGCTCTGACCTATTTAAAACGCAACTTTCTGCTCCATCGTGATCTTGACCATCCTGCTGTTGTTAGAATACTCGCCTTGGAATATGATCAATATTTCAACCAATATTTTATTGTCGAAGAGTTCATAGACGAAGTAAATCTTGTTACCCACAGACTAAGTTTTAGCGATCATAAAATACCCCTCGGAGAAGCTGTAATAATTGCCCGTAAAATTGCTGATGCTCTGGACTACATCAACAAAACCATGATGCACAGCGAGTTGAGACCTGAAAATATACTGTTGACCAAAGATGGTCAGATTAAGTTGATCAACTTTAGCATGGTTCCTGAAGTGCTGGCTAAAGAGATGCGCATCAAATTTTTACGTCAAGGTAAACAGAGTCCGCGGCATCTCTATGGCTACATGGCTCCTGAGCAATTTTTCCCCCCATCATCTCAAGAGGCAGACCGTTATTCGTTAGCGGTAATAATCTATGAGATAATTGCAGGACATGTACCTTTTGAACAGAACACTCTTCAAGGGTTGATGAATGCCATTTGCAACTATAGCCCCCCTGCCATACCCCATGTAGGAGGCCGTTGTAATAAAGCCCTTGCCCAGGCAATGGCTAAAGCCCCAACAGAACGTTATCCCACAAGCATGAGTTTTGTTGATGATTTAGGGGTTGCACCACTATCATTTTTACCGGAAATCACCCAGCCACTCGCAATAAAAGTGGTGGGTGGAGTATTGATAACTGTTGGATTGAGTTGGTATTTTATTGCCGATCAAACAGGTGATATCTCAAAAGATTCATCTCATGCGATGAAACGGACCACCTTGGCAATTGCTCCCCAGCTTCCTGCCCATAAAAAAGAGACCCCAAAACCCATTAGACCCACCATAAGACCACAAGTCACTATCCCAAAAATGGTTGTTCCCCAAAAACTAACTGCGTTACTTGAGGTAAAAACAGAACCTGATGGTGTGAGAGTATTGTTAAACCAGAGATATGTTGGAAGAACTCCAGTTATGGTGGGTCAGGTAGAGCATGGCAAGCATAAATTAAAGCTTGAAAAAGTCGGCTATTATCCCATTGAGATGGAACTAAACTTGGAAGCCGACACTGTTATCAAAATGAGCTTGCCAAAAATGCCAGTAGCGGAAACCCCTAGCCAGTCTGAAAAAGAGCTGCAAGATATTAAACCCCAAGAGCGGCAACTGCCAAAAAGCAGCAGTAATATTGAGGTAACAGCAAGCCAACAACCGACACCCAAACCTCCACCTCCCATCAAGGAGCAAAGTTGGAGCCAATCCCAAAGCAATACCATAATACAGGATCTGCTAAACCGTGCCCAGCTTAACATTGATGCTTCACAACTTACTGTTCCCAAAGGGCGCAACGCTGCGGAACGTTATCAAGCTGTACTACAATTAGACCCCAACAATTCAGAGGCCATGGAAGGTCTGCGATTTATTGCAAATCAACTAGTGATGTTGGCTGATGATGATATTGAAGGGTGGCGACTATCAAGCCCTCCCGGACAAAATGCCCTAAGCAAACTACGGGCAGCTATTCGATTGGACCCCAGTAACGAAAAGGCCCAAATTGGCTTGAAAAAAGTGGTGGGTAAATATCTGGATCTGGCCAATAAATATAGCCACATTCCCAACCAAGCAGCCAACTTTATCGACAAGGCCCAGGGGGTTATACCAGATGATCCACGTATTTTAACCACTAGAAACGCTATTTTCCCAGATGAAATTGCAAAAGTTGAGACTGTAACCACTGTCACAACACCAGAAGATAAGGTCAAATCAGCACAAGTTATAACTGTGCCAAAAGGGCTTTCCCAGCCCACCACAGTCAAGGTCATCCAACAGCCAACTTCTGGAGTTGCTGATATTACCACCACAACAGATGGTGTAAAACCCATTGAGCAGCAGATAACCGAAAAGAGACCGCCAGCTGTCGTTACCATGGAAGATGGTGTTGAAGATGATAAGAGCAGTGTTGCAAAAGGTAAAAATATTGTTGAACACTATCTGTCTATACTGGCCCGTGACCCGGATAATGAAGTTGCCAGAAAAAAACTACAATCCATAACACCTCTATTGCTGCGTTTAGCTGATAAAGATATCAGCCAATGGAGGCTAACCAGCCCACCGGGAAGTAACGCTTTAGAAAAACTGCAAGCAATATTAAAACTTCAGCCAAACAATATTGAGGCTGCCAATAGAGTTAAAAAGATCGTTAGTCGCTATATAAGACAGGCCTATAAATTCCGCAACAACCCAGGCCAGGCAGCCAGCTTTTTAACCAAAGCAGAAGCGATTTTACCAAGTGATCCCCGCATCAAGATTGCCCGAGGTGAACTTTTCCCCGATATTGAAGCGCAAAATCTGCCAAGTTCCACAACGGTTTTGCAACCTACAAGTGAACAACCCACCGTTGACACTGAAACTTACCCAACAACCCAAGAGTTAAGCTCGGAACAAAAACAGGAGCAGATCCGCATTTTGTTGGCTAAAGCCAAAATCAACTTTAAAGCCTCCCGTTTGACCAGGCCCAAAGGGCGAAATGTGGTAGAACGTTATCAAGCTGTTTTAGCACTTGATCCCAATAACCAAGAGGCCAAAAAAGGCTTGCTAATTGTGGCAGACAGGTTGGCCCAATTCGCTTATAAAGATATTGATGAGATGCGTCTCTCAAGCCCTCCTGGTAAAAATGCCATGGCTAAACTGAGATCAGCACTACAGTTGGACCCCAACAACCAAACAGCTAAAGATGGCTTGGAAAAAGTTGTAGAAAAATATATAGAGTTGGCTTATAAATTTAGAAATGACAGATTTAGAGTCGCCAACTATTTAACTCAAGCTGAAGCTATTTTACCCAATCACCATAAAATTGCTAAAGCCAGAGAAGATTTGTTGCAGCAAAAGCCAAAGTCACAATTAGGTGGGTCAAGTTCAATACTAAATGGAGTTATTGATAACAGCAGGTCTGGCAGATGATAACAACCCAGATCTTTAGGATCAGCCATGCGTAGATTGTATAGCTCCATACTGCTTCATGTTCGTAGTCGTTTTTTGGAATTGTTAGCGGTTCTATTTACCGGACTTGTGCTGACTATCTCCCTTACCAGTTTGGACCTCTATTTATATCGCAGCGGTATAAGCCCCATAATCCCTTCTGCTCTATCATTTGTGCTTCTGGTTATTCTTATCGCTTTCAACTTTTTGGTCGACTATTTATCAGCACCGGGTAATATCTGTATTAAAGCCCTGTTTAGAATACGCCCGGTTCTCTTCTCCTTTAGTATTCTGGTCTTCATATCACTCGCCTATGCGTTAGCACCAGACGCTTATTGGGAACATGAAGACCGTTATATCAAGCTCTATATCCAACTTATAGCTGTGTTTATCATGGGTGCTATGGTTGTGGTAACACCAGGCTTTTTAAAACACTATCGTAAAATATTTTTTGTCTGTGTAATGGCTTTGAATATCTCAATTGCAACCGATGTTTTATCACCCGGTTTTTTTTATGG
>JADFZS010000157.1 GCA_015232405.1 Magnetococcales bacterium
AGAAGGATCGTTGTTTCCTCCTCCTCCGAGAAAAAGAAGTCCGATGTCTCTTTGTGAAAGTTGAAGGGCAGCCTCATGCAAAAATTTCGATTCATGGATCGATGCAGGGCAAGCAGCCAAAAAGCGGGGTAACCCCGATCATAAAGAAGAAGATCATCTTCTTTGGTGTGGGCCAAATGATCGACGGCATGTGCGCGCTCTCCTTTGCTTAAAGGCGTCAGATTCGCATCCAGCCAAAGACGGTGATTGAGGTCGAAAAGAGTAGAAAGAAGACCCATGGGACGGTCATGAGATTTCTTGGGGCAAAAATGATCACGAATATCCGGCTCGTTGGGTAACTCAACCTTTGAGCCGTCTACGGCCAACAGTCGGAAACCAAACCATTTTTTCTGGCCGGGAAATTGTTTTTGAAAAATGTCCAGCGACTTGTTGTTCAACTCAATGAAAGCGGAAGCTTTCAGCTTCTTGCGTGCTTTGGACAGCGCGGCGGCGGTCACGAAACGTTGATCAAACTCAGCGAGACCCAGGACCTGGAAAAAACTGTCCAGTTCATCTTGAAGGGAACATTTGAGCTGATTGAGCAATAGCGTCACCAGACGTTTGAAAGTCAGCTTCCGATCGCGTGTAAAATCTTGATCAGAAACGCGATGCCGAGCAATGAATAAGGGATCGGTAATTAATTCATTTATGTTGTTATAAATTGACTGAAATGGCTGTATAGGTTTGGGCTTCCACGCTCATCTTAAATCCGTCCTTTTCCATGGGTTGGTCATGGCTTATTTTAACATTTTCAGACTGTTGCGTCTAAGTTAATGGCATTGGCAAGGCACCACCAGTTAGAAAGTCGTGTAACAGAATTCAGTAGATGGAAAAAAAGAAACCTAAATATTCTGAGATGGATTATCGATAGGTAGAATTTGAGCATAAATACTGCCATTAATCCTCAAATGACATCAACATTTTCCTGTACTACCTTATGGTTATCAAAGTCACATCAAACTTAACCTAGAGGTATTACCATGGTCGCAGAAAATTCCCGTAAAAACAGTCTGTTATCTATTGTTCCAACTGGTCAATTAGACCAACTACCAGACGGTGAAGACGTTCTTCTACGTCCTGATGCTGCTGGCCGCTGTATCGGTCTTGCTCCACAAACTCTTGCGCGTAAAAGGCATGAAGGCACTGGACCACATTTCTGCAAGTTAGGCCGTTTGGTGTTCTATCGTGCTGGTGACTTGCGTAACTGGATTAATTTAAGTCGTAGGAATCACACGTAAGGGTCCACTATGTCTACTATTACAGATACAGTGGAAAGTCCTGCCCACGAAGAAATTCATGACACCTTGAAGGACATTTTAAGACGTAATAACGATGGTTTAAAGGTGAGATTGGCGGATAGTTTAGTGTCATTTTATGATAAACAGTTGCGGCCACTGATTTTTGATCAAGGTGAGTTGCGGCGATATGATCAAGAGCTTGGCATTTATGAGGTTGTCGAGAACTCTGAAGTTTTCAACGCTATTTACAACCTAAATGGCTTGCAGAATCGTGACGGTAAATCATTTGATGCTAATCCAGCATTTTCAAAAGCTGTTTTGTCAATCATCCAATCCCGTTCTTCTGATAAGGACTTTTTCCTTAACCCTATTGACGGCTTGGCTGTAAAAAACGGTTTCATTTTAGTGAAAGACAATAATGTAGAATTGGTTCCTCATTCTCCTGATTATCGTCAAACAGCAACATTGCCTATACCGTACGTAAAAGACGTTGCCACTGATATTATTGATGATTTCATGCATGACACCTTCAAAAACAAAGAAATAACTGATTTAATTTATGAAATTTCTGGTACTGCTCTGTTTGGTTATGGTGCGCGACACCAAAAGATTATTATTTTTCATGGCGAAGGTGCGAACGGAAAAGGGGTGATCCTCGAATTACTCGAACAGTTGATCCCTATAGAAATGCGGTCCGCTGTTCCACCGTCAGAATGGCATACAGAATATTTGCGTTATCCATTAGTTGGCTCAAGGCTTAACACAGTAGGAGAAATGCCAAACGCTAAGGATATTCGCTTTGAACCTCTTAAAGCGATTTGTGCGGGTGACTCTTATAGTTTTAGAAATATTGGAGGAAAGGCGTTTATGTACAAACCAAAAGCACTTCACATTTTTGCAACAAACCCTCTCCACAGACTAGCTGAAACAGGAGAAGCAATACAACGTAGATTTTTAGTTGTTCCATTTAAGCATATTGTTCCAGAAAATAAACGCAGACCAAATTACGCTAAAGAGTTATTTGAATTGCAGGCATTGGGCCTTCTTTCAAGATCAATTGAAGGATTTCAGCGTGTTCTTAAACAAGACGGTTATTCAAGTCCATTGCCAGTACGCATTGCAACGAAATACTGGCTGAATCGAACAAGTTGTGAAAAGTTGTTTGCCGAAGAGATGTTGTTAAATACATCTAATTCAAAAGATCGAATTAGCTCAACTGAACTATTTAATCATTGTTGTAGATTTGCTGATGAACATGACGTTACGAGGCCAAGCAGTCACAAGGATTTCACAGTGTCTCTAAAACGATTAGGTTACGAAAATAAAAAATCAAATGGTCTCATGGTCTGGCCATACGTCAAGCTCAAGGAGTGACACAAAAAAGGGAGCTTAGGGAGCTTCAAAGGGGTTGACCCTATAGGTGAAAATTTCTCAAAAATTAAACCTGCCCCCTGCACCATCCCTAAGATCCCTATGCTCCCTGTTTATGAGGACGATGATTTTGAAGTCTCAATGTGACCATTACCACAAGCCATAGGAGGAGGACAGCGCACCCATGACCACCAGCGATCAAGGAGCCTCATGGACACGCAAAGACCTCCTACGTATGCATTTTGCCATGCCTGCCGATGAATGGATCATACGGGTAGTGCCAGTGCAGCCAAGTGGCAGAGTGAAATCAGAAAAATACACCTGGAGAGTGTTTGCCAACATTGAAACCGTAAAGTTCTATCGTGCTCAAAATGCGCAAGACCATCATATTTTTGGAAGACCTAACAGTACCAGATACGTTTTGATTGATGACATTAACCTTGATACAGTTGATAAAATGAAAAAGGATGGCTTAGAGCCTGTTGTAGTGCTTGAAACCAGTAGCTTAAATGGAATTCCTAATCTTCAAGCATGGGTTGCATTATCTAAAGAAGAATTGCCAACAAAAATTGCTTCACAAGCTGCTAGATTATTAGCTATTCGGTATAAAGGTGATATGGGTTCAACTGATGCTTTCCATCTTGGTAGGTTACCTGGATTAAGAAATAGAAAGTTAAAGTATATAGATAAAAATGGTGGGTATCCTATAGTAAGGTTTAGGATGTATAAAAACGAGCCTTTGATTCCAAGATGTGCAAGTATGTTAATTGATGAGGCTAGAGAAATTGACTCTAGGATTCTTACTTCCTCTACCAAGGGGGGATGTGAACTTAATTCAAGCAACATCAATATAGATAATTTCGACCCACTATCATACAACATGACACCTGATGATGCTATCGGAATTTATGAAGAGACTGCAAACACCCTGATTAAAAAGCTTGGAAGTGAATATATTAATGATCGCAGTAGAATGGATTACAACATTGCTAGGCATTTATTTTATAAACAGTTTGAATTTGATGAGGTAGTAAATGTTATCCTATATGGTAGTGAAAAGGCAAGAGAAAGAGGTTTGGATTATGTTTTGATGAGCGTCAGCAAAGCTACAAATAAACTATAAAATTTTTCATATTGTTTAATTATTATCTGATTTGTGAAAGTTCTGAAGTCCAACAGTTGTTCCGATTATTTGAGCAACAAATGAAATTGAATCATTAGGTATGCCTTTCATTGTCGTTAAAGATGTCCAAATAAATATACCAAGCACGGCCCATGAAAATGCTGTAGCAAAATATACAGCTTCATAATTACTATGTTTGAATAGTTTTCTAGTTACAATTATTGCAAACGCCCCACCAATTATCCCATGTAAAAGGCTTGGGAAATACTGCAAAGCTATACTGTCAATAACATTAAAGATACTTTGAATAAAATCAGGATACCATGATTGACGAGCAACAGAAATTATAGCACTGAATACAGCATGATATATTGTTTTAACAACACCACCAATTACTGTACCTGGAATAACCAGAAAAATACAAACAACAGTAGCTAGCCAAGTTAAGCTGTATTGGCCTTGGTTTGAGTTTATATAATTAGTTTCTTGATGGTTTTGATGTTTTGTAGTTTCTATTATGATGTCGTTATTGGTAATGTCTTGATCAGTTGATGTCGTTGAATATCCACCATCCAACAATTTATTCACACTAAACATATTGTTACATTCTTGGCATTCATATGTTGGGTTTGATATTGGTAGTTCGATTTCTAGCTGCTCTGAACAATGACAACAATCAACAAGTACAGATTTTTTCTCTTCTTCAACAAGATAAGCGGAATATTCTTTTTTCTTATATTTTCTAACTATGAAGACAGAGTCACATTTTACACATTCAAATTCACCTCTAGGAACTGGGTATGTAAACCCATACTCATCATTACAATTTGGACATGTAACAATTATTTCTTTGTCAGTTGGCATGGTGTAACCCTTGTTTATCGCTTATTCTGCGCGCAGAACTTATTATTCTAACCATTTAATTTAACAAGAGTTTCCTTAACCTTCTTTTCAAGTTTTTCAAGTTCTTCCTTCACTTTTTCCCTGTCTTCACCTTTAATTGTAACAGCATCTAATTTATCCAATGATTGGAAAACAGAGTGAGTGAACCTTAGTAGAACCTTGCTTGGATTACTCCTGCCATCAGTCGTATCAGTTTCTTTCTTTTCAATATCATCTCTAGAAATATCTGAGTTTTTGTATTTTCTCCAGGCTCCAGCTTGTTTCTTGGCATCTTTAAGAGAGGCTATCTTAATAAGTGTACGTTTCGGAGCTTTAACTCCTTCTGATAAATCACTAAGAACGCTATCAGGAAGTTTTAATATCGATAGAGTCTCACTAATTGTTGATGCGCCTTTACCAAGAAATGCAGCAATTTCTTTATTGTTATAATTTTGTTCTATAATTAGCCTTTCCATTGCCTTTGCTTCTTCAAGTGGCGTTAGATCCTCTCTAAGAAGATTTTCAACAAGTGCTATCTCTGCTGGCTTACCTGTAGTGAAAATGGCTGGAATAGTTTCTAATTTGCCTTGTATAGCTGCTTTGAATCTTCTTTCTCCGGCAACAATGATGTTTTTATCACCATCTTTACGTAAGAGAATTGGCTGTAGTATCCCATGTTCTCTTATAGACTTAGATAACTCATTCAAAGAATCTTTATCAAAACTTTGTCTAGGCTGGCTTTTGTCGGTGTTAATGTCTTTAAGAGGGATTTCTAAGAGTTGCTTTATGCTTGATGTTGATGAATCTAACATTATGAATGGCTCCTTGATGTATGAAAACAATTATCTATGCATAGCAGGAAATACATTTTTGGTCCATAGTAGTTATAAAACTTTACCAAGGCGTTACTTTCTGTGGGGAATTGTTTTTTTAGTTATGAGGTGATAATTTGTAATCTGGTTTGGGGAGTGGTTATTGTTAATTATTATAAACTCATCAATATTACCATAACCCCACACCCCACCTATATGCGCTATGCATTTAGTACCTTCTATAAATTCATAACCAACTGTATTCACTCAACTAAATTTCCAATAAATGATAAATTGCATTTTAAAATATCCACATATGAGGTCACTTTAACGATACAGACTACACGTCTATCCTCTTATTTAATACACACCATACCCACTTGGAACGTGGCAGAATCAACTTTTCTTGACCATTAATCGTGATTAAATTCCGGCTGATGCCTTCTCCATGTGTACCTCTGACAACTCATTTTCCCCTAGTGCCTTATACAACAATCCAATGTGACGGTTAATTTCTGGGTTGTTTGGACTTATTGAAATTGATTTTTTTAGAATAGTTAAGGATTCTGCATATTTTCCAGATTTATACAGAACATAGCCTAACGTATCTAGGAATGCAGGATTATCAGAATTTGTAAATTGCTTAGTTATAGTAAGTGCTCTCTTCAAGCTGGAATTATCATTGTTTCGTATTAATAACATTGCAAGATTGTTTGCAGCTATTTGATTTGTTTTATCAACTGACAAGCCTTTACTATACAATAATATACCGTTCGCAGTGTCATTGGACTTTTCATATATGCTTGCTAATAATAACAGTGGTCTTATGTTACTTAAAGCCATCTTAATTGAGTATGTAAGCGTTTCAATGGCTTGCTTCTGTTGTCCATACTTTATATAAAGAGAGGATAATGTTAATGATGCTGTAGTGTTTTGTTTGTTGATCTCCAGAACTGACTTTGCCTCGAATATGGCTCTATTATGATCGCCTATCAAATCATATATTTTTGACTTAACGAGTCCTGCATTTATAAACACAGGATTGATACTCATAACATAGTTAATTGTTCTAAGTGCTTCCTTATAGTTTCTTAATTTTATGGAAAATTGTGTGGCTAGAAGTAGAGAATCAATATGTTGTGGATTGTTGGCAATGGCTTGTGAAACATAGTTAATAGCATTTTTTGGTTTTCCTAACTTTATCATTACCAATGCTAAATTATAATACCCATCAGAATGTTTGTTGTCAGCTTCTATAATATTAAGAAACAGCACCCTAGCCTTTTCATATTCTCCGACTTTATATAATTCTATTCCTTGATTAAAATTCCTTGAAATGGATGATTCTGGAAAAAAATATGGCCATGTTAAAAATCCAACCATTGTTAACAAGGCAACGGCAAAGAGACCAACGGCCAAACGTCGATGGGATTTTCTTGCATAGCGAATAGTATGAATATCTAAAAATAATTCCGGTTCTGTGTTTACTGTTAGGAATGAGTTGCCAACCTTTATTCTATCTCCTGTCTTTATGAATGATTCGCTAACCTCACTATTGTTTATAGAAAATGTTCCTTCAACTCCATCATGCATTTGCACATGGTGTTGATTTGATTTCTTTGTAATTATTAAATGGACATTTTCAACAAGTGGGTCATTAATTATAAATTGGTTTGTTTGTGATTGTCCCACAAAAACAGCGTCATCAAACTTTTCAACATCTAAATTATGAAATGACACTAGACTTCTCCTAAATCGTTAATCAGGAATATAACCATTTAGATGTGGATAAATTATGTTAACCAACTTTTGTAGACGCATATCGGATGAATCAAGAGCTTCCATATTGGATACAGGAATGACCAGACGCACTAAGGCACTGTCACCACGTCCACGAGTTACAGAATCCTTAAAGAGATGCCATTTAGCTAAAAGTGGGCTGGCTAAGCTGCGTCCTGCTTGTTGAAACCAATAGTAAATCAGTTGAGTTTGCCCATCTTTGGTGAGAACAGCCCGATTGACTGGAATGGTTTGACTATCATTATCAACGGTAAATTCTATCCTCTTTAAGTCAGTCATAGTCCAGCCATTACTAGGTAAACATGTTTTTGGTGTGTGGATTGCTTTTCCTATCTTCTGAACCTTGTAATAAGCTGCATACAAATTTATGGGTTGACCTTGACCATCTGTAAAATTAGCCAACAGGTAATCATCAAGCCCTAACACGTCTAATGAACTTTCAGTCAATGAAGTTCCAGGCTGTCCATGCCAGTTATTCTGGATCATAGGGAATTCAGCAAATGATTTTCTTTCAACCTGAGTAGCGTTGTTCCCTATGGCATTACTGGCAAGGGTAAGAAATAACAGTGGAACAATCGCGGCTAATGCTGGTTTTGGAATTCTTGTTACTGGCTGATTGGTTGGAATTTTTTTATCTTCTATTTCAAATTGGAGAGACTCAGCTAATGATTTTCCATTGCCTATAAACCAGTTGATCAAGACAATTTCAAGAATCAGGATTGCTAGAGACACCACGTAGACGGCCCAACCTTGAAAATCATGCATGAAACCTTCAGCCATACTAACGCCCCAACCGTTAACCATGATTCCTGTCACGCCAAGACGAAAGCCATTCATTAAGATCGCTAAGGGAATACCTGATAAGGCGATAATGCCTCGAATCCAAAACGATCCTTGGAACATGAAGCCGCATATAAATGATAAAGTTGTGATAGGCAGTAGGTAGCGTAGGCCGTTACATGCTTCGACTACCTGTAACTTGAAAACTCCAAGATCAATGACATTGCCATCAAGGTAAGCTGGGACAGATACAGCATGAAGGAATGAAACGCCTAACTCAGATGAAAGCCATTGCAGATCGTTAGAAAGTGCTATGTGAAGTGAGGTTGGCAGGGGAACCATGAAAAATAGAAGGAATAAGGGTGCTGCTATTTTATTGAAACCTTCCCAACCTGTTAGGCTCAATGCAAAGCCAAATATAATGATTACAAAGGCATATTGAACGATTGCAGGGGCCATGGCTAATTGACCGGATAAAGAAATTAACGCTCCTAACAGAACAACTCCTAATCCAAGCCATGAACCATTTATTTTTATAAATTCTCTACGTTGCCATATTAACCAGATTGAAATTATAGGAACCATGTAGCCATATTCATATTCTGGCCAACTGTTCCAAGTTTCTATAAGAAGGGTAAGAGAAGACCAATGTGATGTGAGAAGAAGAGCAACAGATACCCCAACCAGGATTAGTAGGGGCTTTAGCATGTTTCAGGTCTTTTTGTTGATAGGAACTGATTGTTTTTTACGTTTTAGCCAAGCTAGACCTAGTAGACCAGTTCCGAGGAGTAATCCTGTTCCTGGGATTGGTGTTGGTACAGGAGTAAGAAGAAATGCTCTAGTTTCACCATTTAAAGTTCCTGTTGCTGAAATTTGACCAGAACTGTTAACAGCATAAGCATAGTCTAATGTTTGACCAAGATCATTAGATAGCAATAAGTTCAGATCCTGAATGCCATTTGCTGCATCATATACAAATGCTTTCCCCCCAGATAGCCCAACGACGGTTCCTGAATCATTTATAGAAAAAGCGGTGTCACTGTTATTTCCATCACCAAGCCATCCAATTGAAGTTTCTCCATTTGTTGAATCCCAAATGAATGCTTTTTCATAAGATCCGTCCATATATTGACCTGCAATTTGGCCGCTACTATTTATATCCTGAGCTTCACTTTGCTTGCTTAAAATATCTTGCATTCCATTTGTTGAGTCCCACAAAAAAGCTCTCCACTCACCACTACTATGTAAACTTGCCCCAACAATTTCTTCATTGTCATTAATTGACTTTGCTCTACTGCCTTCATTGTTAAACGAGCCTAAGTTAGTAACTCCATTGGTAGAATCCCATGAGAATGCATACTGTGTTGTTGAAGCTGTAGAAATTGAAGATGAACCAACAACGACACCGCTATTATTGATGTCATAAGCCGTACCCAGGTATCCACCCAGTTTTGGCAATAATTGAGTGCCATTAGTACTATCCCACATGAATGCTTGAGATGTATAATCTGGAGTTTCAGCAATTAATGTAGTTCCAACAACGTACCCACTATTATTAATACTGTAAGCGTGTGCCACATCTAAACCACTATTTGATATTCCTAAATCCTGAATTAAATTTGTTGAGTCCCACATAAAAGCATGCAAAGAAGTATCAGCTATTTGTGAAGAACCAACAACTGTGCCAGAATCACTTAATGATGTTGCAGAAGAATATGCCCCATCTAGGCTTCCTAAGTCAGTAATAGTATATGTGTATGCATAAGCATTACCGCAGCTAAGCAGCATAACCACCAACGCCAGAATTGAAAATAATCGCTTCACAGCCCACCCATCAACAAGAAAACGCTTGCCAGACTAGCCTAAAACCTACCACGACAACTATTTTAAGAGCAGGTAAAAAATAAATTATTATGAATAGGTGTCTGTAATTACTACCATTAACATTACGTTCACGTTTGAAATATTAAAAGAAAACCTCATTATCCTGATTTGGGATAATGTTAGCAACTAAAATAAACTCTATGGATGAAAAAAAGCATCCATAGCAACGAGCACGAACAGCTTAGAATCCTTCTTAAAAGCGTTAGGGAAAATGCAAACCTGACTCAAACGCAACTATCTGAAAAACTTAACAAACCTCAATCATTCGTTAGCAAGTATGAGTCTGGAGAACGTCGATTGGATTTGATTGAAATTGCTGCTATTTGTTCGGCTATTGGGTTGAGCCTGACTGATTTTGTAGGGAAATTTGAAGCGGAGACAATGAAACCATAATATTATTTATGGTCAAACATGTCATTAACAATATTATTTGCTGGATAAATTAACTGATAGCGGGCACGGCCTTAAAAATCAACAGTAGCCTATTGTTTGTAACATTGGCTTAACCATGTTTGACGCCTCTTGATCTCAGTACCAGTATCCACGCCTACATAAAGCCCCCTTTTTTTGATCGTGGGGGGAACGCCCTTGAACAATTGCAAATGGCATCCCCGCCCTTACCATGCATGACAGGATTCAAACGCAGCACAGAGCCACTGACAGCCTGATTTTATTTTTTGCGTCTGTCCCCGTTCCGGCGCTGGTTACTCAAGATTCCTGTAGCTTCTTCTCTGCTGGTTACTTATTGGTTACTTGAGAAAAAACGGCCTAGACCAAAATCAGTCTAAGCCGTTGATATGATTGGCGTCCCCGGCGCGATTTGAACGCACGGCCTACGGATTAGGAATCCGTTGCTCTATCCGGCTGAGCTACGGGGACTTTTAAATGATTACAAGTGTTTATAAAAATAAGGATGGGCGCTGTTTCTGTCTCGGGGTGTGGCTGGGGCGTCAATCACCACCAGCACAATGGAGAACAGGGGAGAACATCAACCCCTCCAAAAAAGTTATCGCTTGGCAGAATACAGGGCCT
>JADFZS010000158.1 GCA_015232405.1 Magnetococcales bacterium
GTGCCGACCTTTTGGGGTTGGTTTTAACGATATCAATCAGATAGATGTTTCAAATGTGCCGAATCGCTTAAGACGGGTTAGATTCAGGAATAGGTATTTCCAAGGAGAAGCAAAAACTGATCATCAGTTGGATGTAACGCCCACCTTGCCAAACCCATATCTAAAAAGAAGTTATTTGATATGATAAACCAATTTGTACCACATGAATGGTATGAATAGCTTTTTCAAGGATTTTGACTAAGCAAGATAAATCTGTTTTTTGGATCATTAATAAACAGTTGGCGATTGTATCACAAAATTTTGCGCATAGTACACAGATATGCTAGATTGCGCCTGGAATTGTCACTGAGATAACACTAAAAATCTGTTTAAGGTACTATACATAGAATGATTGACTCTAAAAAAGGACAAGCCATGCAGCCCCCTTTTTCGTATATGTTAGACAACTTCTTGCTAGCTCGTGATAACTTGCAGCAAAATAATAAAAGCGCCCATTGGGATATATTTCCATCAGATTATGAAAAAGCCATAACCACAACATCTGCATGGCCTACATTTATGCGGAACTCTTTATCCCTTGGATTTAACGATGATATTGCAAGTGTAAGCAATACTCGCTGGGATAATTCAGGAGATGGTGGTAAATCAAAAAAAATTGACCATGACTTTGATGAACTAATAGAGGCTACAATCACTGACGAAAAACATCAAAAAACAATACTTAATTTAGCTCAAGCTATCATTACCCTTGCTGGCTTTGACTTTTTCTTGAAATATTTAGCCTCAGATGTAGGTTCTCCTGCTACTCTTGAAACCAAATATTCTCCTGATGGAAAACAGACTCAAACGTTTGCAGTAAACGGCAATGATATATCAATATTATATTATTTTTATCAAATCAACAGGACTTTTAAAGCAACATGTAAGAGTAATTCACCACTAATTGTGGAAATTGGTGGTGGTTATGGTGGTTTAATTACAAAGATAAAACGATCTATTCCCGGTGCACGGTGTATTATGCTAGACCTTCCAGAGGTGACTGCTGTGCAAACTTATTATTTGTATAATGAATTTCCTGATAAAAAATTTTTCTATTACAATGATTGGCTTGAGAGAGGCTCATCAATATTTGAAGAAGATTTTGATTATTTAATAGCTCCAGGCTGGATGATTAGTCATATCCCTGATGTATCTGTTGATTTAGTAATTAACATGAGATCTATGATGGAAATGACAAACTCTGTTATAAGTTTTTATTTTAAGGAGATTCAACGTATAACAATGGTGGGTGGATTATTTACCTGTTTTAACCGTTATTACAAGACCACTGCTGGAGAGCCAGTATTATTGAAACATTATCCATTTGATGATTATTGGAAAATCATTTTGTCTCAAAGTTCAATTATTCAAAGTGGCATTCATGACCTTATTGTCCAACGCCAATTTAGAAAAAACTTCTTCCCCATAAGAGAAACGTTAAAATCGTTACCTCCGATCTAACAGTGTTTCACGCATTGAGAGTACTGCCAAGAGCAGTGCTGGTAAGAAAGTCAACGTAACAATAGCAGCTCCAACCAAACCAAACAGAACAATCACCCCCAAACCACGATAGAGTTCAGTACCCTCACCAGGAATCAGTACTAATGGGGCCAAACCAAACACAGTTGTTAGGGTGGTCATGGCTATTGGCCTTAAACGGATTGCTACCCCTTGAAAAACGGCATCACGGGCCGTCATGCCTTGTTCCTTGAAATTGGACATCGCCTGATGAACGATAAGAATTGGATTGTTGACCACTGTACCCATAAGGATCAAAAAACCCAACATGGTGATCATATCAAAAGACTGACTTATAGCCGGAAGTCCCACAGTGGGTAACCAAGAACCAAAAATATTCATGCTCCATAAGCCAACAATGCCAGAAGCAACCCCCAAAGGAATGGTTGTCATGATCAATAGCGGGTATCCCCAATGAGATAAAATGGCGACAAGTACAAGATAAATCAAAACCAGAGCCACAACATAGTTGGTGACAAGTGATTCTCTGGTCGCCTGTAACTGGTTACTAGCCCCAGATAGACGAATCTTAACATTTGACGGTAAAACCCCAGTATCCCGTAAATAACCGATAACATCATCCCTTACCTTTTGCAGCCCCGTCTCCAAGGCCACCTCATCAGGTGGAATGATGCTTAATGTGACAGTACGTGCTCCATCTACCCGACGCACTGTTCCTGTATCTACTGACTCGACAATGTCAGCTAAAGAAGATAATGGAACTACCGCATTTGCCGGGGTATATATTGGCAATCGGTCTAAATTATCCAGGATGGTTTGTTTGCTGGTATTTCCATATAAATAGATGTCAATCTTATCATCATCCAAAAAGAATTCATCAACAAAAGCCCCATCAGTCAGGGCGGATATAGTGTAACCTAACTCTTCATTGCTCACACCGACCTCATTCAACCGTTTCCAACGAGGATGAATTTGCAACAATGGTTGAGAGAGAGCTAAAGATCTGGGGTTAGAGCGGATACGAGGCTTATCAAACACCTCTCTGGCCCTAGCCTCTGCATGGGATGCAACTTCATGTATGGTATGCAGTGATGGTCCTGAAATGTCCAGGTTGATACTGCGAGAACCACCACTATTGCTGGTAATTATGGAGCCTCTGGTTACAAAAGATCGCATGCCGACATAGCTCTTGAACTTGCGATGAATTGCCCCCATGAGCTGTTTTATATGGCTGGGATCTTTTGGTTGAGCGATGATGCGTAATCGGGTAGCTTGAATGCTCAAGTTGAAATAGGCCATTGCCGGAGTGTCTGTCTCACCACGGTCAAACTTAGTGGATTCGTGCTCAAGGAAAGGTAGAAAATGTTCCTGCACATCCATCCCAACTTTTTTCATGGTATCAAGATTATACCCGGTGGGGGGAGTCATACTGGCAAACAGTTTAGGCTCTTCACCCTCAGGTAGATACTCTGCAGGAGGGGTAAGAAAAGCGATAATACCCCAACACGCCCCTACCACTGAAGCGATTATTACCCACTGTCTCCACGATTTAGCAAGAATCCAATCTACCCCCATAAGTACATTAGCTTGCCATCCAACTTGTATGTTTGATTCAGGTTTCTCAGTAACCCGATAAATGTGGGGGGCAGCTGCAGGAACTACCATTATTGCAACAAGCATGGATGTCATGATGGAGGCACAGATAGCAATTGCTACATCGGAATAGAGTTGCCCTGCCTCCTCATCAATAAAGATAATGGGAGCAAACACCAAAACTGTTGTCAGTGTTGAGGCCAAAACCGCAGGCCATACCTTGCTAACCCCCTGGATTGCAGATTGCCATCGATCCAGACCTTTACGCCAAGCCAGTTCTGTATTTTCCAAAACGACAATGGTGTTGTCCAGGGTCATACCAATGGCAAAAGCTACACCAGCCAAAGATATTACATTAATGGTACGTCCTGCCATAATCAGACCTAGAAAGGCAGCAATGGTACATACAGGAATCCCGATAACACCAATAGCTGTCATACGGACAGAGCGCAAAAAGAGGAACATGATAAAGCTTGCCAACGATGCTCCAATCAACAGATTAGTCCAGACGTTATAGATTGAAGCCTCCACATATCCCACATCATCAGCAACTAGATACATTGTCATGCCAGCAGGTTTAAGCACCTCATTGTTGATGGCATCTACTTTCGGCAACAAAGCCCGTTTTATATCAATAACGTTGGAACCTGCTTGTCGCCTGACAGACAGGCCTATGGCGGGTTTTCCATCTGTATATGAGAATCTGGTGACCTCAAAGTGCCCCAAACGAACCTCACTAATATCTCCCAACCGCAATACAGCATCTCCCTGTTGGCTTACTATCAGTCCCTTTAAAGCCTCAACATCCCGAAAACGACCAATGGTTCGCAGTAAGTAACGTCGTTTTCCAGACTCGATCTCCCCTCCTGATATGTCTCGGTTTCGTTGACGGATGACAGATCTTATTTTGGGAACGGTAAGACTATGTTCAGCTAAACGGGAGGGATCTATCCTAATTTGAATCTGGCGTTCGGCACCACCATAAACAGAGACCGATGAAATTCCTGGCACGGTTTCCATACGGGTAGCCACGTTATCTTCTATAAAATCCTGCATGGGAATCATATTGAGATTACGAGGATTACCGGGGAGCGGAGTTACACGAAAATACATAAATGAGTTGGCAGAAAAAGAGGTTGCGTAGATTCTTGGTTCTTTGACGTTGCCTGGATAGGATGGTACTTGGCTCAAAGCATTCATAACCTCAATAAGTGTTTCATTGAGGTTGATACCAAAGGGAAACTCCAGCTCAATTCTGGCTCCCCCAAATGATGCCGAGGAGACCAACCGTTGTAAACTTGGTACGCTGCGTAGACGCTCCTCTTGTTCGATGAGAATTTCCTTTTCTACATCGTGTGGTGTAGCACCAGGCCAGCCAGTACGTATAGAGATGGTACGGACTTCCAGGTCTGGAATCATCTGTATTGGTATTTTCAGGGCTGCAACAACGCCAAGAACAATTATGATTAGGGTGGCTACAGCTGCCAATGTCCCACGTTTTACAAGTAGGTCGAACATGGGGTGTCTCCTCCTAATTTACCGATCACCCTGGATGGTGACTTTCTGACCATTTCGCAGGGATTCATTTCCCTGAACGACAACCTGTTCTCCAGGAGACAAACCCTCAATAATGGTAATCATACCATTAAATTGAAGCCCGGTTTTAACCAGTTTCTCTGAGACCCTAACTACTTTACCATTACCATCTATCACCCAGACCGTGATACGCCCATCAGGGTGGCGGATCAACGCATCACGGGGAACTGTTATCCCCTTTCGACCTGTATGCAACTGTAATATAGCACTTGCTGACATACCAGGGGCAAGTAGTTGGGTTATTTCTGTAAGTGAGGTTCTCAGACGGAATGTTCTGGTTTTTGAGTCAGCTATTGGCATCGCCCAAACGATTTGACCGTAGAACGCCTGATCGGATAAAGCATCCAAATAAATACGAATTTTCGCTTTATCATTAAGTTTTGCCATTACAGATTGTGGTGCAAGAAAATCTATATTAACATCTTTAAGAGCTGTCAATTCCACAACTTGGTTACCAGGGTTGAGCCACTCACCGATTTCAGACCATTTTTTGCTTATTACTCCATCAAATGGTGCGGTTATCCGGTGTCGTCGCAACCGAGCTTTTAACTGCAACTGTTTTACTTTTATCCGCTTTAATTCAGCTTTTTGGGTCTGCACTTCGGTGATCAGGGTTGAAATTCGATTGGCCGAAACAACCTGATGCTTGGCTAGTTTTTGCGCATCAGCCAAGCGTCGTCTGGCATCTGCCAACTCCAGATCCACTTTATCGGTAACTGCCTGAGCCTCTGATAGGGCAAGCCTTTCTAACTCTGAATCCAGTTTAAGTATTTCATCACCAGCTTTAACCTGATCCCCCAGATCAACTGAAATGTTTTCCACTATTCCACTTACCTGGGTTGATAACTTGGCGATACGTGGTGAAACAACACTCCCTGATAACCGCACCTCCTCAATCAAGGTGAGATATTGGGTGGGTGCTATCAGTACTTTCGGACTTTCTTGTTTCGACATAGCTGGTAGTGGGAGCAGATAGAACAGCAATGCCAATAGTAGAGTCCAACAGTGACTACCCTTATGGATATGACCAACAGGCATGTCGAAAACGCGATTTTTCTTGTGTGCGTTATTGCAGCATTTCATCACACGGTTCCTAGTCCTCTAAAATAGAACAGTCTTACATAGGATAACCAATTATATTTCTATAAAGAGTGTATGATATTTTAAAAGACATGGGAAATTATTCTCAACCATTGGTAATTAGCAAAAAACTGCAAAATGAGATTCAATACATAGGCTCAAGATCCTTAAAAAATACTTTTAATACCTTAATTTTTCTTGCAGTTCTGTTAAATGTTTAACGATAATGGTTGGTTCAATACCCCAAGGATCAAAAACCATATCTGGTGAACGTTTAACCCAAGCCGATTTCATCCCTGCGGATATTGATCCGATAACATCAAAGGGATTGCTTGAAATGAGCCATGCAGTTGCACCAGATTATTTGGATTGCCGCAAAAAGTGGCTATAAACTCCCGGATTTGGTTTAAACGATTTTTGCTCATCAACACTCACAATACCCTGGAAATAACCTCTGATTCCAGCTGATACGAGCAGAGTCTCAACTGCCTCTTTATCACCGTTAGAAAAAGCAAAAAGACGAAAATTGGCTTCTCTCAACATTGCCAACCCCTCCTCCACATCTTGAAATGGAGGAAGATGGCGATATATATCAATCAGTTCAGACTTTTGTTCTTTGGATAAAGGTGTTTTAAGGTAGGCACAGGTGTAATCCAAAGCTTGATGAGTACAGACTGCAAAGCTCTCATAATTTTGCATCAAACCACGTCTAAAGGAGTATTCCAACTGCTTTGAACGCCATATATCAGAAAACTCTTTTGCCTTGCTCCCAACCATACCCTTAAGTGTTTCCAACACTCCATGGGTGTCGATCAATGTGCCATAAACATCAAATCCAAGTGTGATGGACATATATATTCTCCATTTTATAAATCAGGGCTTTTATCATAACCAGCTAGTGTAGAGTTTGAATCTTCAGGTGCTTCACATCTTTTATGCTTCGTATAGTCGCGAACCACATTTGCGACTCGAATTCTGTATGAATCAAACAGTTTTGTCTTACCTAGATGCTGTGCTGAACGGTGTTCAATGACATTGCGCCATAACTTGATAGCCTCTTCATCCTGCCAAAAAGAGAGGCTTAGTATTTTATTTTCATCGACAAGGCTCTGAAACCTTTCAATTGATATAAACCCTTTTTGCTTTGTAAGAAACTTGCGTAACTCTGCGGCAATTTCTAGATACTCTTTTTTTCCATCTGTAGTTGGTGTAACTTCAAAAATGACGGCAAACATTTCTTCTCCTGGTTAATAAAAAAGCAACAGTTTGTTTAATCCTAGAAATAGCAGTTGTCAGTACCCACCGCCAACCGCCGTTTCTAGGATAATACAGAGTTGGCAGCTGCCCTATTGCATGTGTATACTAACTTATAAATTTTTACTTTAAACTACAAAATAATTGTATAGCCTTTTTTTATAGACCATTTTTTTGTTTTATGGTTTATACATATTTGAGATAAAAACATTAAATACTCCTTTAAAATATTGTGACTATTTTCAAAAATATCCAGTTTTTATAGTTGAGCTAGTGAGATTGAAATAACTATTTGTAATGATAAAAAATGCTTTTTAATTCATTGACATATTATCAAACAAATGGGAGGGTTTCACATCTACATATTTAAATTTTTGTAATGATTATGATTCTCATTGACAATAGAAGCTTTTAAGATTGCTATTTTTCAAGAGTATTTTTAATGAGCAACAGGTTAATAACTCTTATCTACTAATATTACTTGGTTTTTTTAAACTCTGTTTTTTAGGTTTAAACAACTAATATGGTTACTTTAATGGCATGTGGGTTGACAATATAATGAACTATAATAAACCAATAATTGATAATACCTCTGAAAGTGATACCAAGCATGTCATTAAAAAGAGAAAAGCCTCCAGGCGACCAACCTCTAACCCTTGGGGTGCTCAACCTGATTATGAGCCAGAAGAAGATATACAAAAGCCTAAAACTTTAGCAGAAAAACCCCAAAAGCCTGAACCGCATAAACAAGAGCAAAATCTAGATCAGCTGTTTGTGGCACAAAAGGAGATACAACAAAAAAGTGAGGAGCTACAACGATCAGATGCAGAGCTAAGAGATAGAGAGGCCCAAGCTATTGAGTATTTTAAAAATCAATATGCCTCTTATAAACAGGTGAAGGACACCCTAATAAAGCAGAGCGAGGATTTACGAAAAAGAGAAGTGGCATTTAATGCCAAGATAAAAGCTGCAGAGATCAGCTCCCAAGCCAATGATATCTCCCTTCAACAGTGTCAGGAGGCACTTGCAAAACAGAACAGTGAGTTAAAAAGGCTTAAAGAGGAACAGCAGTCCCAAGAGCTGCAAAAAACAGATATACAAAGTAGTTTAGCAAAAATACAAGAACAAGAAGAGCTAAACAGAAAGACAGAAGAGGAGCTTGCCGACAAAACTGCTAAGTTGCAAAAGATGGAAAGTGATAGGCAAGCTAAAGAGAGAGCAAACGAAGAACAGATCAGAGCTAGTAAAGAGTCCCAACAACTACTAAGAGATAAACTTGACCTACTAAGTGCTGACCTCAAACACCAAGAAATTGCTTTACAACAAAAGGAGAGCCAGTTAGAAGAGCAATCTCAACAACAAAAGTCAGCTACCCTACAAAATCAAAATAGTCTAGCAGAACAGAAAACCAAACTCCAAAAACTAGAAGAGGACCTGATTGCCAGAGAGGAGCTGTTACAGAAAAATATTGAAGCACACCAAACCTCTGAACTAAAGTTATTAGAAAATTTAGAAAACCGCAAAACTGAATTGCAGCTTTTAGAAACCAAATATAAAGAGAGTGATGCAAAAGCCAAAGAGGAGTTAGATTCCCAACGTAAAAAACTGCAAGAGCAAGAGGAAAATATCAAGGCAAATGAGCAAGCCGCAAAAGAGAACCTCAAAACCCAGGAGGACTCCCTCAAACAGGAAAAAGAGGAGTTGGAAAAACAGAATAACTATTTACAGGGGTTAAAAGAAAAGCTCGAAAACAAAGAGTTGGAAGCAAAAAAACTATTTACGACCAAAGAGACTGAATTCAAACAAAGCAAGGATGCATTGGAGAAAAAAGAAGCAGCCATTCAAAGTCTTAATAAAAAGCTATTGGCAGATGAACAAGATCTAGAGAAGGCAATTATTGCTTTTGACAAAAAAAGTGCCTCTACTGCCAGTAAATTTAGAATCACCGCAGCAGTATTAGCAATGTTTTTTATTGCCCTTTGTTACATAGCATTTGCCCCTATGTTAAACAAAAGCAGTGATAACCAGACACCGCCAGAAATAGTTACACAAGACCCCACTGATGTTCAAGAAGAACCAACAAAACTGTTGATTACAGAAGATGATGATGAACAAAAGCAACAGGATGAACAGGATAACAGTAGCGAAACAGAACAAAAACCAGAGGAGCTAAACAGCCAGGTTAGCGATAGTGAAGTGGAGCCGACCCCAGCAACAACATCTATGGATAACCCTGATACAACAGATATTGAAGAGACTACTATTGTTGAAGCTAAAACAGAGCTACCCTCCAAAGAAGAGCAACCAACTGAACAGTTAGTTACAGATACCACTAAAGATACACAACAGCAAACATTAGAAGAACAGGTCAAAGAAAATGTGCTAACTAAAGAGCAAAATCAAGAACCTGTGGAACAGAAGCAAGAGCCTGTAATTGATATACCTGAGCAAATACCAACCCAAGATGATTCTGCTGATAGCCCACAAAAAGCTATTTCTCATGAGAGTATTGTTGAAAAAGAGATTCCCGGCTTAATGAAACAAGAGTTGGAAACTATAGCCTCACTTCTGGCATCAGCTGATAGAAATATTAAAAGAAACAGGCTAAGTGTACCAAAAGCTAACAATGCACTAAAAAACTTAAACGCAATATTGGCTATAGACCCTGAAAATAAGGCCGCAAAAGATGGTTTGTTACGAGTAGCTGAACGTTATGTATTGCTAGCACAAAGAGCTATAGCTGGTAAAAAATTTCGTTTGAGCCAAAGATATCTTGATAAAGCAGATCAAATTCATCCACAGCTAGAATCAATTGAGAGAGTTAGAACTGAACTACTAAAAGCAAAAGAGTTATCAAATCAGTAAACGGCTTATTATGATTTATGTATATTCAAATATTTGCCGAACATAGATACATATATTAACATTTACTATGATTTACCACTGCCCCATGGAATATTTAATAAGCTGATTGTTAGGAGAGCACAGATCTAATGTCTTTAACCGACTACACACTTGCCGAGCAACTTAAACTTACCGACCGTAGAATACAACGACTCAAAAAGTTGTTTGATTTAACTACCGAGGATGAGCAGTATCTGTTGACTATCAAGCCATATATAGAACAGCAGATGGACACAATTATTGATCAACTCTACAAATGGTTGTTGGATTATCCAGAAGCTGTTGTTGTAATTGGTGATGCCGATACTCTATTACGCCTAAAAAATACCATGCGAGGCTATATCGCTGAGCTTTTTAGTGGTAATTTCGACCGTCTTTATATCAACTCCCGTTTAAGAATTGGCATAGTTCATAAACGTATAGGAGTATCTCCTCCTCTATATATGGCTGCTGTTAGAAAACTTGAATATTTATTGGATAATTTAATTGAAGATCAGTGTAATGATGGCAGCTGTTCCCGTTATGAAGCAGAAAAGCGCAAAGAGAGCCTACAAAAAATTTTGATGTTTGATGTGCAGTTGGTGTTTGACACGTACACTGGTGCTTTGGTCTCCGCAGTAGATATAGCCCGCCAAGAGTTGGAAGATTATGCCATGGATCTTGAAGCAACTGTGGCACAGAGAACCCAAGAACTTAAAGATCTCGCAAGGAGAGATGGCCTTACAGGGCTAGTTAATCAGCGGGCATTCTACGAGCACCTCCGTAATGATATCGCCCACTCTAAACGACGTTGTGAGCCACTAACCCTTGTATACTTCGATCTGAATAGATT
>JADFZS010000159.1 GCA_015232405.1 Magnetococcales bacterium
TTTGCCGACAAAATGCACTCTTCAAAACCTGTCAGCGGTCGGTTGGCATCAGCTTTGCCGTAGTAAGTAACTGTGTAAGGGTTAAAACCTGAAAAAACCAAGTTGCGCCATGCACCCCGACTGCAACCGCCGTTTCCAGGTTAAACACAACTCCCCATTTTCAGGACTCCAAAGCAACACCTGGAATGATCCGGGAGAACCCTTGAAAAAATTTAACTCAAAAGGAGCAAGAGATGACCGAGATGATCTCCGTTCTGCAGGAAGAGCGAATTTTTAAACCTGACCCAACCCTGTCTCAACGCGCTCACATACCGGATATGGCCGCCTATAAAGCCCTTGTGGTACAGGCCGAAACCGACCATGAAGCCTATTGGGCCTGGGAGGCGGAGCGGTTGATAAGCTGGGAAAAAAAGTGGGACCGGGTGCTGAATGATGACAACCCCCCTTTTTATAAATGGTTTGAAGGTGGCCGCCTCAACGCCTCGGTAAACTGTATCGACCGCCATCTGGGCCGCCGCTCCGACAGTTCGCGAAGCGGGCGCAAAAACAAGGCGGCTATCATCTGGGAGGGTGAACCGGGTGACATGCGTACCATCACCTATCAGGAGTTGGCCAACGAGGTAAACAAACTTGGCAACGTCCTCCGACAGATGGGTATAAAAAAGGGTGACCGGGTGGTGATCTATATGCCCATGATTCCCGAAGCCGCTTTTGCCATGTTGGCCTGCGCCCGGGTCGGTGCTGTCCACAACATTGTCTTTGGCGGGTTTTCGGCAGAGGCTCTGGCCGACCGTATAGATGATGCCAAGGCCAAGCTGGTTATCACCGCCGACGGCGGTTGGCGGCGGGGAGCCATAGTTCCGCTCAAGGATGCCGTGGATCAGGCGTTGTTAAAGTGCGATTCGGTAGAAAAGGTGATCGTTGTCGAGCGCACCAAACAGCGAATCCATATGCATTATGGGCGTGACTATTGGTATGACGATCTGGTGGCCGAAGCTAATATTCGCTGTGAACCGGAGAGCATGGAGGCGGAAGATCCACTCTTTATACTCTATACATCCGGTTCCACCGGCAAGCCAAAGGGGGTGTTGCATACCACCGGCGGCTATATGGTCAACGCCGCCCGCACCACCCAATATGTCTTTGACCTGCAAGAGGACGACACCTATTGGTGTACCGCCGACATTGGCTGGATCACCGGCCACACCTATGTAATCTATGGCCCCCTGGCCTTGGGCGGCACCTCCCTTATGTATGAGGGAGTGCCCACGGCACCTCATGCCGGACGTTTGTGGGAGATTGTTGAAAAATATCGGGTCAATATTTTTTATACCGCCCCCACCGCCATCCGCGCACTCTCCAAGTTGGGGGACCAATGGCCGCAAAAATATAACATGGATTCATTGCGTATTTTGGGAACCGTGGGAGAGCCCATAAATCCCGAAGCCTGGATGTGGTATTACCGGGTGATCGGTAGTGAACGCTGCCCCATCGTTGATACCTATTGGCAGACCGAAACCGGCTCCATCTGCATTTCACCCTTGCCGGCCGCCACCCCCATCAAACCCGGCTCCTGCACCTTGCCGCTACCGGGAATGAAATATGCGGTGGTTGACAACGACGGCAACCCGGTAAAAGAGGGGAATGGCGGCATGTTGGTGATACAACGCCCCTGGCCAAGCATGTTACGCACCGTCTGGGGAGATGATGACCGCTATGTTGAAACCTATTTTGCCAAATTTGGCGATAAACAGTTTTATTTTGCCGGTGACGGTGCCCGTATGGATGCAGAGGGCTACTATTGGGTAATGGGCCGGGTTGATGATGTCATCAACGTTGCCGGACACCGACTTGGCACCATGGAGATAGAGTCAGCCCTGGTCAGCCACCCAAGTGTGGCTGAGGCCGCCGTGGTGGGCCGTCCCGATGATGTAAAAGGTGAAAATATTTTTGCCTTTGTGGTGCTTCAGGATATATCCGATGACGATTTTCACCATGATGCCCTGGTGCGAGAACTTCGAGACCATGTAACCAAGGAAATTGGCCCCATCGCCAAACCGGACGGTATCAAATTTACCGACAACCTTCCCAAAACCCGCTCCGGCAAGATCATGCGCCGCCTGCTTCGGGATATAGCTTCAGGGCGCGAGTCCAAAGGGGACACGTCCACTCTTGAGGATAGCACTATTTTGGAACAACTGCGTGGCAGTTGAGGGCTATCAAATACCGGGATCTTCCCTCATTTCCCGGTAGGGTCCATATGGATTATGGGCTCGACACCCGGTCTTCACCGCCCCGTGGAGGCTGGGTGTATTTTAAACCAAACCCTTTGTTACCGATAGTAACCAAGGCTTGGCAACTGTTTCCGATGGTAACGAATACAGCCTGGAACAGAGCGGGTCCAGCAAACGGCTCAAGCCATTAAAAACACCTGTTTTCAATATGTTGAACGCTTTTTAAGCAAACCGGCACAAAGCGGCCCACCATTTGCCATTGTTAAATGGCAATCGCTTTGGCACAGACAACCAAATCAACCTTTTAGAGGAGCAACTATTTATGAGTGAATCCGCTGACAACGCCAAATCCTATTGGCGAGCCAATTTAAAATTGATGAGCATGATTCTGGCAATCTGGTTTCTAGTCTCCTTCGTATTTGGTCTATTGCTGGTGGATGTATTGAACATGATTCAGATCGGTGGCTATCCCCTGGGCTTTTGGTTTGCCCAACAGGGTTCCATTTTTACCTTTGTGGGTCTGGTGTTCTATTACGTCTATCGCATGAACAAACTCGACAAACAGTTTAACGTCCAGGAGGAATAATCGACAATGGATCTGCAAACTTTGACCTATATCGTGGTAGGGTTGACATTTGCCCTTTATATCGGCATCGCATTCTGGTCCAGGGCCTCTTCGACCGGAGAATTTTATATCGCCGGTAAAGGTGTGCATCCGGTGGCCAACGGCATGGCTACCGCCGCCGACTGGATGAGTGCCGCCTCTTTTATCTCCATGGCCGGTCTTATCGCCTTTCTTGGCTATGGTGGCTCGGTATACCTGATGGGCTGGACCGGCGGTTATGTGCTGCTGGCCATTCTATTGGCTCCATATCTGAGAAAATATGGCAAATTTACCGTCCCGGAATTTATTGGTGACCGCTACTATTCACAGGCGGCCCGTCTTACAGCCATCATCTGCTTGATTTTTATATCCTTTACCTATGTTGCAGGGCAGATGCGCGGTGTGGGAATCGTCTTTTCGCGCTTTTTGGAGGTGGACATTCTTACCGGCCTGATCGTCGGCATGGGCATTGTTTTTATCTATGCCGTACTAGGCGGCATGAAGGGGATCACCTATACCCAGGTGGCCCAATATTGCGTTTTGATCTTTGCCTACACGGTTCCCGCAGTCTTTATCTCCATCCAGCTTACCGGCAACCCCCTGCCCCAGATTGGTTTGGGATCGACGCTGGTTGATGGCTCCGGTCATGTGTTGGTAAAGTTGAATCAGGTTTTGGTGGATCTGGGTTTTAACGAATATACCAAGGGATCAAAATCCACCGTCGATATGTTTTTTATCACCGCTGCCCTGATGGTGGGTACGGCGGGTCTTCCCCATGTTATCGTGCGCTTTTTTACGGTGCCAAGGGTGCGTGATGCCCGCTCCTCTGCCGGTTGGGCATTGGTCTTTATCGCCATTCTCTATACGGCGGCCCCCGCTGTCGGTGCCATGGCCCGCCTCAACCTTGCCAACACCGTAAATGGTCCCGAGGTAAGTGGAACCGACTATCGCCAGATGCCAAGCTGGTTTAAAACCTGGGAAAATTCCGGCCTGCTGGCCTGGGTGGACCATAATGGCGACGGTAAGGTGCAATATGCCGCCGGTTCACCGGTTGATGGTAAAAAACCCAAATTTGATGGTGACAAACGTGGTCCCAACGGTGAACGGGTGGTGATCAACCCCGGTGCAGGCGTTATAAAACCGGGTGCGCCGTTTGCCAACGAAGTATATGTTGACCGGGATATCATGGTGTTGGCCAACCCGGAAATTGCCGGCCTGCCAGACTGGGTAATCGCCCTGGTGGCGGCAGGTGGTGTAGCGGCAGCCCTTTCCACAGCGGCGGGCCTGCTATTGGTAATCTCGGCGGCCATATCCCACGATCTGCTAAAGGGAATCATAACGCCCAACATTTCCGAAAAAAATGAGCTTTTGGCAGGCCGCATCGCCGCCGGATTTGCCATCATGATTGCCGGATATCTTGGATATCATCCGCCGGGATTTGTGGCCCAGGTGGTGGCCTTTGCCTTTGGACTGGCGGCATCATCCCTCTTTCCCGCAATTTTGATGGGCATATTCAGCAAGCGGGTCAACCGTGAGGGGGCTATCGCCGGTATGCTGACCGGGTTGACATTCACCATGGGCTATATCATCTATTTTAAAGGTGTGTTTGTGGCTCCCATGGCGGCCAACATCCCGGAAAACTGGCTCTTCGGCATCTCGCCGGAAGGTATCGGTGCCTTTGCAATGGTGTTAAACTTTGCCGTGGCCTACGGTATCTCCCTGATGACAGCCGAAACACCGGCTGAAGTTCAGGAGATGGTGGAAAACATCCGCATTCCCAAAGGAGCTGGCACAGCCGTTGACCATTAATATTAACTTTGAAAAAAGCTGATTCATGCAGCGGCGGACTCCACAAACCGGGTCCGCCGCTTTTGGCGTTTTATCATGTTTGGATTTATAGGCTGTGACGGGATTGACCCATGGATATAGAACTGCTGGAAATCCGGGATTTTCTTGCCGACCACCCACCATTTGACCTCCTGCCCAAGCAGGTGTTGGAGCAGACTGTTGCAACCCTGGAGATCAGTTATTATAGAAAAGGTGAGGAGATTATCAAACCCGGTGACCATTGTACCCATTGGTATGTGGTCCGTTCGGGAGCGGTGGAGATAACGTCGGCCAAGGATACCATTGTGGCCCGCCAGGGAGAGGGCGAAATATTTGGCCATCGGGCTCTGTTGCGTGGCGGTATGGTGGCAAATCGCTATCAGGCGATTGAGGATAGCCTTATCTACCGACTGGAGGCTGAAACCTTCAACCGGTTGCTGGAGCAGCACCCCAATTTTTCCTGGTTTTTTGGGGCCACCATCAGTGAAAAAATGCACGATGCCGCCAACCGCAGCACCCCCACCCATGAGGGGGCAAGCATGGGGTTTTTTTCCACCGCCGTCAAAGATCTTTTGAGCCGTGACGCTGTATCCATGGATGCGGGAAAAAGTGTAAAGGCGGTAGCCCAACGCATGGTGGCCGAAGGGGTAAGCTGCATGTTGCTTACCAAAAAAGGTAACCTTGTCGGTATCCTGACCGACCGGGATCTACGCAGCCGGGTGATAGCTGCCGGTCTCCCTCTGGATACCAGTGCCAAGCAGGTGATGACCAAAAAAATCCACACCATGACTGCCGACCAGTGGGGTCTGGACGCAATCATGACCATGACCCGCAATAACATCCATCACATTCCGGTTATCGACAATAAAAAACCTCTGGGGGTGTTGACCTTCACCAACCTTAATCAGGCCCAGAGCACCTCCTGTGTCCACATGGTTGGCGAAATATCCAAATATCGCACCATCCCCGAACTGTGTCAGGTTACCCAACGTATCCCAAAGCTTATCGGTCAACTGGTCCACTCCGGCAGCAGTGCAGACGGTATCGGCCATTTGGTAACGGCGGTTGGCGACTCGATTACCCACCGCCTTTTGCAACTGGCGGAAGAAAAATTTGGCAAACCGCCAATACCGTTCGTCTGGCTGGCATCCGGTTCTCAAGCCCGGCAGGAGCAGTCCGCCCTCTCCGATCAGGATAACTGCCTGTTATTGGATGATGGCTATTGCGAGGATAGGCATGGTGAATATTTTGCGGCATTGACCAAATTTGTCTGTGACGGTCTCGACAAGGTGGGCTATTCCTACTGCCCCGGCAAGATGATGGCAAACAATCCCCAATGGCGATTGTCATTAAAAATGTGGCGCAAAACCTTCAACGGTTGGATTAGATCACCCGATCCAAAATCCCTGATGTTTACCTGCATTTTTTTTGATTTACGGCCTATTTATGGCGAGACGGCACTGTTTGATGATTTGTGGGATTTTGTACGCCGCAAAGGGCAAAAAAATCGTATCTATCTAGCGCACATGGCGGCCAACGCCGTAACACGCCATCCGCCATTGGGATTTTTTCGCAACTTTGTGCTGATTAGGGGCGGAATCCACAAACATACCCTGGATCTCAAACATAACGGGGTGATTCCCATTGTCGATCTTGCCCGCATCTATGCCCTTGATGCCGGACTTGAGGCGGTCAATACCCAGGAACGACTGGAGGCGGCACCCCACGCAGGCACCCTGAGCCGCTCCGGATCCCATGATCTAGCGGATGCCCTGGAGTTTATCGCCCTCACCCGTCTGCGCCATCAGGCCCGCCGTATCGCCGCCGGAGAGGTGGCAGATAATTTTATGGCCCCAGACGAAT
Source organism: Magnetococcales bacterium (assembly GCA_015232405.1). GTDB lineage: Bacteria > Pseudomonadota > Magnetococcia > Magnetococcales > JADFYX01. Next base: position 6,529 of record JADFZS010000159.1, read on the forward strand.
TAAGCCGCTTTGAACGGGCCAGCCTTAAAGATGCCTTTAACATCGTCCAGACCATGCAGGCATCACTTGAACAACGCTTTCAACTCTCCCGCTTTCGGTGAGCGGCATGTTGGAGCCATTTGTCACCTGGAAACTACAGCGGGAGCGCAAACGGCTGTTGCAAAGCCTGCCGGACAACCCGTTGCGCAATTTTTTGCAAGCCCCCCTGCCCGATGTCGGCAAATCAATCATGGAGACCGGCATTTTGGCTCTGGATCTGGAGACCACCGGCCTTGACCCAAACAGTGATGAAATCATAGCCGTCGGTTTTGTACCCATCGATCAGATGGTAATCCGTCTGGCCGGGGCGCAACATATTTTGGTGCGCCCGGTCGGCAAGGTGCAGGAATCAGCAGCGGCAATACATGGCATCCTGGAGTCACACCTGCGCGAGGCAGAACCGTTGCAGGCAATTTTTCCACGCATTTTGCAGGCGTTACAGGGCCGCGTATTACTTGCCCACCACGCCAAGATGGAGCTAACATTTCTCAACGCCGCCTGCCGCACCCTTTACAACGGCACCCTGCCGATAAGAACTATAGACACCCTACTTTTGGAAAAAAGACGACTACAACGCCAAGGCAAAATTTTGCAACATGGCGACCTCCGCCTAGCAACCTGCCGCCAACGCCGCTCCCTCCCCCGCTATAAAGCCCACGACGCACTCCTGGATGCCATCGCCTGCGGCGAACTGTTCCTAACCCAAGCCAAACACGCAGGCAACCCCACCAACACCCCCCTCAAGGATTTTTTGATTTTATAGATTATGACTGCTACTGCAAAAATTTGGATTGCTGACCGGCTTAGAAAACACCGGCTATCTCATTGACTGCAAAATATTTTTTCACTGACAAGGCAACACATCTTCCAGCCAACCTGGAAGCTTCCAACTCGGGATCTTATCAAAACCGCTTGTAAAAATCCCCACGGAAACTTACAGAATCACAACTTGGATCCTGCCTAAATAATTTTACATATCTGTATACTTTCCACTGTGCCGATAATTGCAGCGATTTGTGTGGAAATCAGCAAGCAAAACATGTACAGTATTCCTGTACAAATGCCCCCAAAGGAGATAACCATGCAGGTGATTTCATATACAGAAGCCCGCAAAAATCTAAAATCCATACTGGATAGAGTGGTAGCCGATGCGGATACGGCTGTCATTACCCGCCGCAACGGTGATGATGTGGTTGTAATGCCAAAAGCCGATTATGATGGTCTGATGGAAACCCTGCACTTGCTTGGCTCCAAAGAAAACCGCCACCATCTGCAAGATTCCATCAATCAATATCGTTCAGGATCTGTAAAAAACCGGGATATTATCGAGTGATCCTCGCCTGGACCGAAGCAGCTTGGAATGACTATTTATGGTGGCAAACCAAAGACAAGGCAACCCTGAGAAGAATAAACAGCCTGCTCAAAGATATAATGCAACACCCCCATGAGGGAATAGGCAAACCAGAAAGGCTAAAGCTGGATCTAAGCAACTTCTGGTCCCGCCGTATTACTCAAGAACATAGATTGGTTTATGCCGTTGATGGTGAAACGGTGACTGTGGTTTCGTGTAGATATCATTATTAGTTTTATTTAGTATAGGGGATTGTTGCAAACAACTTTGCCGATATCACCCCTTTGACATCACACTTTTCTTCTCTGCGGACTCACCGCTTATACTATAAAGCTATTAGCCATCACACCACCAACACAATAAACCTTAACTACCTACTCATAGAATCAGCAAGGCTGTGAATCACCTCCTTACCATCTTCATATGCCTGCACAACTTCACTATAAGTTGCTGTAGTATTAATTTTTCCTTCATGAGCAAACTCATGTCGCCATCTAATAATATTAGTATAAGAATTTCTTATATCTCTTCTATGACTTTGTAAATAGTCATTGGATCTTTTCTCGATATTTATTCTGAATTTCTTGTTATATTTAACTCCAAAATTTGCGATATAATCCTTCTTAATATGCTCCAATCTAATACGTCCGTTAATTTTGTGGAAATATGACTCAGCAAAGTGCCCCAGCACCTTATGTTTTTTCCTTGCAAAACCAATAAATATATCTTTAATTGCAAGCTCATACACTGTAACAGCAGCCACAGACACAAAACCTATATACTTCACTTGAAGCAAGGGATCTGCAATAGCTGGAACTATATCGTCAAGATGATTTATTACAGCATCAGCATGCTGAAAATTATTTAAATATGCCATGTTAAATTACCCAACAAGATACTGCTTAACTACAAGCATACGACTAATTACGACTTTGGTGTCAGTAGTATTGGTCTTTGTATATTCTTGAAATCCTTCATCTTCACATAATTGTGCGTATCCAGATTTGAGATCAATGGAAGGAAGCTTACTATTGTTTTCAATCAACACGCACATTACGGAATCAAGAGCCGAAATATTTAGAGGCCCTCTTAGATGGAATGGTTTTGGACCAAGCGAATTAACTACAGCTTCTGTAACCCTACTAAAAATTTTGAAAAAGTTCGTTGCTTTTTTTGTTGTACCACTGTCATGCTTTTTCATGGCACGATTAAGAAACTCCTTCATTGGTTTTTCATAATTATCCATTGCACCCACAAGTGCAAATATCCTTAGAATAAGTTCCACATCCTTTTGATGCTTATCAAGGTAATCTTTGCCTATTATTTTTCGCCAATTAATGTCATTGTTCGCATCCTTCAGAAGTGTATTAAACCCACCTCTAAACACACAATTGCGTATTTCTTGGGGCTTCAAAGGGGTTCCGCCTGTATTAAGCCTCTCAAAAATATGGTACGCACTTGTACTTTCTCCGTCAGGGGTTAACTGACGGATATTAATAGCCCTTAACACTGATTGTTTTAATTCTCTTTGCGCAACTTCATCTAATTCATCAAACTTCAAATTGTTATATTTGTTTTGTTCGCCAAGACCAGTCAAACGAAATACTTGCCTCTTTCCATGCGTACTCTCTTTCCCAAAATATCCGTCAAAAAAGAACACAACACTTAATATTCTTTGCTGACCATCGATAACAACGTTTTTCTTTTTATCATCAATGTAAAAAAATACGGGAGGAACTGGAAGACCGCACAAAAACGAGTCTATGAGTAGAGATGACTGGCGAATAGACCACACAAACTCTCTCTGATAATCTGGAATGACAATATCACCATCCTCCCACATCTTGGCAATTCCAGACAAGGTGAAGTCAGATGGGTAGCTTGCGATATCATAACTAACAACCACTTCTTCTTCTTGGTTCTCCTCTTCCACATCCAGGTCTTCTGTGTCAAATTGTCCGGCCATTATCTAACCTCATAATTTATCAAAGCATTCTGTTAATTTATTCCGTGCTATCCTGTGGATATCTTACAATCCTGCGGATTTACAAGTAAGCCCTGTCCAAGCCCTATAGACAGTATAGAACTACTACAAGCTAAAATTATTCTCCATAATAATTAGATATCAACACCCCAATGAAAATGGCAGGGGCATAATATGAAACCATATTAGCTGCAAAACCATTTTAACCTTATAGCCGTCCGTAACATGTACACTATAACCACCTAACCCAACCCACAACTGAGACACAACCCCCTCTTCCGTACAACTTATATCAATTAAATGTGGTGTGCAATATTTTTTCAAACCAACCCAAACAACGTGCAAAATAAATGAAATTTGCACTGTCTACTAATCATAACTTTGGCACAAATTTCTGCCTTTCCAACAAACCTCCCATATTGTTAACAGAATAAACAGACAAACACAACCCAAACTTTACCTGCACGACAACTTCGATCAATTTCAACACCTTCCTCTGCATAAACAGAGCGACTCACATTTTCTCACACAATTTACATAATTTTTGCATCTACGCTGTATTATCTAAACAACATTTTGCACAACAAAACCTACTGCTTTACAGTGAGTTTTCAATTAGCTTGTCAGCATAAACAAACCACAGCGAGCAATATTTTCCAGCACAGCTTCGCAGTGACAACTGCCCCCCACCACCACAAAACCATGCTATGCTTTTATGCAAATGGGAATGGGTCGCTAAACTACCGTTCGCGGAAGGATTTGTTTACTGAGGCGTAGATTG
>JADFZS010000015.1 GCA_015232405.1 Magnetococcales bacterium
GGAAGCAATTCCTGAAAAGGTGAAATATTCTGATGCTATATGTACTGCATTACAGATAACCAACCATCTGCAAGACCTGGGTAAAGACATTGCTGAGGGTCGCCCACTATATCTTCCAAGGGAGGAGATGGAACGTTTTGGAGTTAATGCGGATTTGCTTCTTCAACGGCGCTTTACACCAATTCTCGGAAATTTTGTTTTAGAGATTGCCGACCAAAGTAGGCAACTTTTTGAATATGGTTCGCTTTTGGTACAACAGCTCCAGTGGCCCCTCAATCTAGAGATTGCAGCTATAATAGAGGGGGGGCTTGGGGTGTTGAAAAAAATTGAAGAGCAGGATGGTAACACCTTGAGAAACCGCCCAAAACTCAATAAGTGGGATAAAGCTGGCTGCCTCTGGCGAGCCAAACAGCGTACTAAATCATGACGCCCACAGCCTACTGTCGTTTGCGTACTATAAAGTCTCGCACCTCTTTTTATTATCCTATACTTCTACTCTCACCCCCAAGACGAAGAGCTATGTTTGCCCTCTATGCCTTTTGTCGGGAGGTGGATGATATTGTTGATGAAAACAGAGATCTTGCAATAGCTAGAGAAGAGCTGAATGTATGGCGAAGGGAGTTGGAAAGTACCTTTAAAGGTGACAATCCAAAACATCCTGTGGCACAAGAGTTAAGGTTTGCTGTTGCCGAGTTTAGCCTACCCACCGCTCCCTTCTACGATATAATTGACGGTATGGAGATTGATCTCAACCAGCAACGCTATAAAGACCATGATGAATTAGCACTATACTGCAGCAAGGTTGCCGTTGCTGTGGGCCTGATTGCCATACATATTTTCTGTTTTGGCAGAACATCTAATAGCACTGAAAACAGTACTCTTAAGCAGTTTGCCCATCATCTAGGCATGGCATTTCAACTGACCAATATTTTACGAGATATCAAAGAAGATGCCCAACGAGGACGGATCTATATACCCCAAACACTGATTAACAAATATGGGGCTTCGGAGAAAGAGCTTTTAGCAGGTGTTTGGAGCCAACCCCTTGGCAATGCTTTATCCCAAATTGGCAAAGAGGCTGAGCAGCATTATAAGGCAGGAACAGAGCTAATTGAAGGGAAAGAGGAGCGTCATTGCCTATTTCCAGCGGTTGTAATGTCTGGAATATACCACTGTTACCTCACCACAATTACAGCACGGGGATTCAATACACTCAACACTCCTGTCAAACTATCATCTACTACCAAACTGGCTCTTACCATAAAAATATGGCTAAAGGAGCGAGTATTTAACAAATGATCCATTAGATAGCAATTTTTTCTATAGTTATTTTTGACACAACAACCATTGTCAAAAAAATAACTGCTAAAAGCGATATGAAAATCGTGGTAAGCTTGACATATCAAAATTTTATTACATAGCGTAAAATGATCTTTTTCACGAAACAAAACCAAATCAGTATTAGATTTTGGCGAAATTGATAGCTGTCCCCCCCTTTTATTGTCATAACTGAGCTTAAAAACAAAGATAAAGAGTTAAAATGAATAGATCTGAGAAAACAAAGCAAAAAACAAATAGTCAAGGTGAGACACAAAACAAAACTAACATTAAAAAAAATTGCGGTGAGTCGCCAACAAACTCTACACCATCGTCTAGCAAATCTTCACTTACAATTGGCACAGCATATTCCCAAGCTCTGGAATCTTTTAACGCCGGACGATATCAAGAGGTAGATAAATACTGCACCGCTATTATCAAAGCAGCACCAAATCACATTGATGCAATTAATTTATTAGGGGTTGTAGCGCAAAAAGCCAATCGCCATGATATGGCAATTGGTCTGTTTCAAAGAGCAATAAATATCAATGACACCATTGCACCACTTTATATTAATCTGGGCATATCATTATATTCAATAGGCCAACCGAACAAGGCATTAGAAGTTTTAGAAGCTGGGTTGGTAAAAAATCCTGGTAACAGACAAATAACGGATTATATCAATCACATAAAAGCAGAATCTAAACTAGATAGTAACGAAATAGAAGCCCAACAAGCTATGCAAACCGGGGTTGCGCTATTTCAATCTGGGCGGTTAGAAGAGGCGATGGAGCGATTTGAAAGAGCCAATTTTCTTATACCCAATAATATTGAAATTTTGAGTAATATTGGAGCCGTTCTACAGAGTCAGGGCAAGTTAGATGAAGCCATTATTTGGTACACAAAAGCAGTTAAAATCAATCCCAGATTTGCTGGCGGTTATAATAATCTTGCCTACGCTTTACAGCAACAAGGCAAGTTTGAAAAAGCAACACATTATTATCAAAAGGCAATAGAAATTGAGCCGGACTCCAAGATGGCTCACTACAATCTGGCAAATACCCTAAGAGAGCAGGGAAAGCTATCCCAAGCAATTGAAGGCTATAATAAAGCCCTAACTTTTGATCCCCAAAATCCTGAAATATACAATAATTTAGGTATAGCTCAAAAGGAGCAGTTGCAGTTTGAAGAGGCTATTTTAAACTGTCAAAAAGCGATAGCTATTGATCCCAATTATGCTAATGCATACAACAATATAGCCTCCACTCTTGTGGAACAGGAACAATGGGATGAAGCATTTAGCAATTATAAAAAAGCTCTGGCAATTAAACCGGATTATGTAGATGCCTATGTAAATATGGGAATGGCTGATTTAGCTTTGGGAAACAACAAAGAGGGCTGGCAAGGGGTCGAATATCGTCTGTTATATGACAAGAACAAACACAACTATTTTTCTTATCCCCGTTGGAATGGGGAGCCTTTAACTGACAAGAGTATTCTTGTTTATGCCGAAGGTGGGATTGGTGATGAAATATCCGGCGCACTACTGTTAAATAAATTGGCGGCAAAAGCAAAACAGTGCATTGTCCTGTGTGATCCTCGCTTGGTGACCATGTATACTCGTTCAATGCCAGAAATTAAGTTTATAGGTGCTAACAAGGATGAATATAGTAACGTTACACAACAGTTTTCACACATTGATTTTCAAGTTGCAATCAACAGTCTGCCACTATTTTTATCCCCAGATCTCAAAGATCTAAAACCCTGTATAAAAGCAGACGAAAAAAGAGTTGAATATTGGCGACAAAAGCTTGATGAACTAGGCCCAGAACCAAAAATTGGTTTCAGCTGGACAACCTGCCACCAGACTCCATTAAGATTGTCTACCCATTCAAAACTAGAGCAGTGGGGACCAATTCTTACGGTAAAGGGAGCAACTTTTATCAATCTTTACCACGGCCCCAGAGATAAAGATATAAATAGAGCCAGAGGAGCATTTAAAGCCAATATAATAGATTTTAATAAAGATGAAATTGACCTACGTGATGATATTGATGAACTGTACTCATTGATGTCGGCACTGGATATGGTAGTTTCATCTCCAAGCATGGTAGCTACTCTCGGTGTGAATTTGGGAAGTAAGGTATCTTATTTTTATTCATCCAGAATGTTATGGCGAACATTAGGAAGAGGTTCAATATTATGTTATTTAGATGCCAAGCCCCACTATTTTACCAATAGCGATGAGTTTGTATCACAAGCCAAAAAAGTGGGAGAAGAGATAAAGTCAATGGTAGCATCAAGAAGATAAACATGACTATTATCCAATATTTTCCTGAGGGACTATTAGATTTTTTAAAGATAAAAATATCATATGACTAAAAAAACTTAAGGCTGTCACAAACTATATTGCAATATTAATTTTCTTATAAAAACAATTGATATCAAGAGATTAGTAGAGAAATTCATGGCAAAAAACAGTGCCCACAACAGCAACCAACGCCAATCTATACAGCATGATGAGAATAGCTTGTTAACCCAGGCTATAACCTATCATCAGGCCAACCGTCTAGAAGAGGCTATATTCTGTTATAAAAAAGTTCTCGAAATTCAACCTAAGCAACCCTATGCCCTGAATAATCTTGGCTTTGCATTATACAGTCTAGGCAGGTTTGTTGAGGCCATTGATTGCTGTAAAAAGGCTATTTTAATAAAACCAGATTTTGCCGAAGCTTATAATAATCTAGGGAATGCATATAAATATCTTGGCAATCTTGAAGAAGGAGCACAAAATTTATTAAAGGCCATAACCCTTAAATCCAACTTTTTTGAAGCCTATAACAATCTCGGCAATATCAAAATGGAACAAGATAAATTGGATGAGGCAGTTATAGCCTACCAAAATGCTATTACCATCAATCCAGGCTTTGTCATGGCTTATAGCAATTTTGGTAATGTCAAAAAAAAACAGGGGGAGATGGAACAAGCAATAGAATACTATAAAAAAGCTATCACTCTAAACCCGAGCAACCCTGAAGCTCATTATAATATTGGGATAGCTTTACAAGAACAAAAAAAACATTCAGATGCAGTTACAAGTTTTCAAAAAGCTATATCTCTAAATCCAAATTTTATCTCTGCTCATTGTAGCCTTGGTATCTCCTATCAAGAACAGGAAAAACTGGATGAAGCAGTTGCAAGTTATAACAATGCTCTTGCAATTGATCCTAACCACCCAAAAACATGTTGCAATTTAGGTAATGCATTAACAAAGCTGTATAAACTGGAAGAATCTATTGCTTATTGCAAAAAAGCAATATCTATTAATCCTAAATATTATCAAGCTTACAACAATCTAGCTTTAGCCCTGCTTGAACAGCGCAAACTCCAAGAAGCCAAAGAGTGTTATTTAAAAGCCATTGAAATTGAACCAAATAACTTGAGCGCTCGTTATAGTTTAGGTTTTATTGATTTATCTTTGGGTAACATTGATGATGGTTGGAGAGGTTATGAATACCGCTTGCAGTTATTCTCTCACAAACACAACAAATTTTCTTACCCTCGCTGGAATGGTGAAACATTAACAGGTAAGAGCATTTTGGTATACGCCGAAGAGGGTATTGGTGATGAGATAACTTCTGCCACTTTCTATCAAGAACTGGCTGAACTTGCCGATAGTTGCACTATTTTGTGCGACCCCCGTCTGGAATCTCTATTTACACGCTCTTTTCCCAGTATAAAATTTATTGGGGTAAAAAGAGATGAATATCAAGAAATTCAAAACAAATTACCTACTATAGATTATCAAGCGGCAATGAGTAGCTTGGCCAGTAAGTTACGACCAAATTGTGAGAATCTTAAACCTTGTCTGGTGGCAGATCCAAACCGTACTGATTATTGGCGCAAAAAGTTGGATAGCCTTGGCCCAGAGCCTAAAATTGGTATCAGCTGGACAACCAGCAAAAACACTGTGCTTCGTCTAAAAGCCCACTCTAATCTACTACAGTGGAAAGAGATTTTAACCTTAAAAGGTGTAACTTTCATCAATCTTTTCCATGGACCCGACAGAAAAGATATTGAGGCTGCTCGCTCATCTTTTGGGGCAACAATTATTGATTTTTCCAACGATGAGATTGATCTCACTAATGACATTGATGAGCTATATGCCTTGATGGCTGCTTTAGATATGATAATAACCTCACCTAGCATGATAGCGACTTTAAGCTGTCAATTTGGTAGTAAAAGCGCGTATTTTTTTACTCCCAGATTACTTTGGAAAATGCTAGGCAAGGATTATCCCCTTGTGTTTATGGATGCTGAACCTCTGTTTTTTACCAATGATGAAGAGTTTGTCTTGGCAGCAAAAAAAGGTAGAAACATAATTGAAAAGTTTCTGGACCTATAAATAGATATCTAAAAGTTAAGAGAATCACAAGCTATCAATTCCCCCCGAACAACCATAAAACAAACAACTATAACGAGATATTTCGGAGCAATCACTTAATAGCCATGATATATTGCTGCGTGGACAATAATTAATAGGTGAAAAGTATTTTAGGTGGTGTTGTCGCCATGAATATTAGCAAGGGGACAATTTTTGCTCTATATAATTTCAAGTCTATCTTTTAAAAAGCCCATGACAGACTATTTTAACCACCATGAATAAACACAATAATTAGCTTGGCAAAAATGTCCAGCTTACCCCATGCTCTTGTCATAATAAAAAGATTTTATACTGACAAAAGCTTTATTCATTTTGAAATTATGAACTAAATAAATATGACAGACATAAAAGTCAGCATAATAATTACCGCACACAACTATGGAAAATGGCTGCCCCAAGCTGTTGATAGCGCACTTGGGCAGAATTTTGAATCTTTTGAAGTTATTGTGGTAAACGATGGAAGCACTGATAATACACCACAAATATTAGACAACTATAAAGACAACAAACGCCTTGTAGTTGTTAATACTGATGGTATAGGTCTGTCTGGAGCTTGTAACCGTGGCATAGAGAAATCTCACGGTAAATATATTGTCAGACTTGACGCCGATGATTGGTTTGATCCGAACCTTGTTTTGGTGTTAGCCAACTTTCTCGATTTCAACCCGAATATCGGCTTGGTTTTTTGTGATTATATTGATACCGATGTTTATGGAGATATAATTAATTATAACCGCCGTGAATCCATCAATGATGAAATTCGCATATTAGATCGCTCGGCACCTGCGGCAGGAGCAATGTATCGACGCCAATGCTATGATACGATAGGAGGATACAACGAGGATATACGCTATCAAGAAGATTATGACTTTTGGTTGAAGATAGTAGAAAAATTTCAAGTTAGAAACATATCCCTGCCTTTGATGTTTCGCCGACTTCACAACAACAGCATGTCAAGAAATTTTGTTGCCCGGATGAAGACCCGGCGCTATGTAAAAAAAGAGTTTCTCAAAACACATCGCCAAGAACAAGAAAGTGGAAGTGTTCTTGCCATTATTCCGGCAAGGGCAGACACAATTAATGGTGAAAAAATTGTTTTAACTCAATTTGACGACAGCAATCTATTGACTAGATGTATCAATAAAGTAAAGAAGATCAATGCTATAGATCGAGTGGTGGTATTTACAGATGATTTTGAAATATCAGAAGTCGCCCTAAACCAAGGGGCAGAAGTCCCTTACCTAAGAAATAAGACCTCCACAAGCTCTGCAGTTCCTGTTGAACAAGGTTTTCAAGAACTTTTGCATCACTTGAAACTAGAAGACAACTATCAACCTGATATCATTGTTTTGGCGACACCTCTCTCCCCTTTTATTCTTTGTGAACATATTACTGAAGCTCTCGACAGTATGGAGATATTTAAATCTGACTCAGTGATAGCAGTGAGTGAAGATTTAACCTACCATTGGCAAGTTGGGAAAAATGGTTTAAAGGCAGTTGGTTATAAAAAACGTGTAGTTAAACAAGAAAAGCATCTTATTTTTAAAGAGAGCGGTGGAATTTACGTGCTCAAAGTAAAAAACCTGTACAATGGTGATAATTTCTTGGGAAAAATGGTTGGTCACATCATACTATCACCTCAAGAAGCATTACGTATAAACAATGAATACGATTTATGGGTAGCTCAAAAGATGGCAGAAGAGCCAGAACAGTGGTGTAAATAGATAATCCATATGTTTGGTATTCTATATAAATAACGAAAATGTTAAAAGAAAACAGCTCTATAACAAATAGAACCTCATTTCAGCAACAATTTAGAAATTTTTTTGCCTACAGCTTCAACCCACGTTATTGGTTGTATAGGTTTAAATGGCTCTATTGGCCTAGATTCCGATTAACAAATAGTTTCCCAATGCATGTTGATATTGAGACTACAGATGCCTGTAATCTGAGATGTGTTATGTGTATACACGGCATGGTTGAAGGCGGGCTGCAAAACACAGGATTTATAGAACCTTATTTGGCATATCGAGCAATAGATGAGTGTGCTGAGCTAGGAGTTTATTCTATTAAATTCAATTTTCGTGGTGAACCTCTACTCCATGAAAATATTGTCGACTTTGTGCGTTATGGCAAACAAAAAGGAATTCTTGAGGTACAGTTTAATACCAATGGCTTGCCTGCAAACCATGAAAAAATTGAGGCTTTGGTTCTCTCAGGCTTAGACAGGATCATATTTTCCATTGATGGTGCAAACAAAGAGAGCTATGAAAAAATCCGGATAAAAGGTAACTATGATAAGCTGTTAGGCAATATCGCCAAATTTATTGAGTTGCGAAAAATACACAAACAAACAAGGCCATTTATACGAGTTCAGATGGTAAGATCCAAAGATGAAGAGCTAGAAGCGGAACAGTTTGTAGAGTATTGGTCCAAAAAAGGTGTTGATGATATTGTCCTGATTGACAAACAAAAACGTGACAGTTCTGGGAACCCCCTTAAAGATGGTAAACCTGCAATTGGTAGGGCTTTTTGCGCTCAACCCTGGCAAAGGTTGAACATAAATCGGGACGGCAAGGTTCTTATGTGTTGTGCTGATTGGGACCGCCTATCTGTTGTCGGTGATTTTAATAACCAGAGCATCAAAGAGATATGGAACAGCCCTAAACTCATTAAATACCGTCAGATGATAAAAGAAGATCGTATGGATGAGATTACAGCCTGCAAAGCCTGTTTTCGTCCAGCTACCTATAAGTGGGAATAAGAGAAAATGTTGCAGAGACCTTTGATACCCTATGAGTCTATATTTCTTATTGCCGAAACCGCATCAAGCCATGAAGGGGATGTTGATCTGGCTCAAAAGCTTGCCGACGCCGTTAAAGAGAGCGGCGCACACGCCATTAAATACCAGCTACAAAACCCGGACAATCTATTGGTCCCCACCCACCATAAATATGCAAGTTTTAAAGAGTTACAATTTAATGACAGGGAATGGAGAGGGATAATAGGACATGCAAAAGCATTACAGCTGCCAGTTATAGCAGAGGTGTTTGATGAAGAGAGCTGTAATTTGGCTTTGGATTTAGATATTGATGTTTTAAAACTGCCAACATCGGACTTATCCAACCCCCACATGATTGATAAAATTGTCGCAAGCTCCAAAACCACAATTTTAGCTGTGGGAGGCGCAACTACTAATGAGATAGCAAAAGCAGTTTCTGCCTGTACCGAACAGGGCCACGATAAATTAATTTTGATGCACGGTTTTCAGAGTTTTCCTACTAAAATTGAAGATACCAACTTGAGCCTTTTAAGCTATCTTAAGCAAAACTATGATTTTCCAATAGGTTTTGCTGACCATGTGGATGCTGAGTCGGACATGGCTCTAGTACTGCCACTGGTAGCAGTGGGATTTGGGGCAACAGTTATTGAAAAACATTTCACTTTGGATCGCTCATTGAAGGGACGTGACCACTACTCTGCTTTAAACCCAGATGAGTTTAAAAAGTTGGTTGCTCAAACCGCACTCATTGAAAAAGCCTATGGCAAAACCCCTTTTGGTACTTCAAAAGCAGAGGTAAAATACCGGGAGTTGATGAAAAAGAAAATAGTTGCCAACACAGTGATAAAAGCTGGTGAAACCATCTCATTGAACAGTTTGTCTTTTCGTCGATCAGATGAAAATGGGCTTTTGCCGGGAAACTATCCAGATATTTTGGGAAGAGCAATAAGAGATATAGAGCCTTTTGAAACTATAACAAAGAAAGATGTTATTCCGATAAAAAGTAGCTAACAGCAGGATTGGGCCAACAAACTGAATTGGTAATTGCAGCATTAGTGCTTATTTACACTAACAGATATAGTATATCTAGAGCATTGTTATACAAAATTTATGCAGCAAGCATTGCCAATATTATTGGTTAAGGTTAAGGAATGGCTATGGAGAATAACTTATTCTCATCACTGTTTATTTGAGACAAAAATTCGATAAACTTCAAACGCTTCTGCATAACCAAAGAATCCAGCATGAAGAGCTCGCACACAAGCTAGGGACTCCAACACCTTTTGTTCAAAATAGTAGTCTGTTGTAAATTCCGAATAGCACTGTAACGCCGAAACCTTGGCATTGACATCTGCCTGCTCAAGCTGCACAAAAGCATTAGGCTGAAATAAGCGGTTATGTTTTGGAACTTCATAACCATATATAGAATATTCACCACGAAGAATGCGTACAGCCTCCTCGCCAATGGCTTGATGATCCTGCATTGTCTCGTTTTTACTGGGGACAAATATGGTTGTCGGTTTAAACATTTTTACGGCTGTAGATAAAATCTGACGAATTTGTCCCCTATTATCCTCATTGGCAAATAGTTGGATCGGCAACCTCTGAAAAGAGCTATCCGGTAACTGATCAACGAAGAGAACCTGATCTTCAGCAGCACCTAACAATTGGGCAGCACGAAACTGGTCACGATCATTATTTAGTTCCCCACGGGTTTGGGAACGATCACTAAACACAACTATAAGGTACTCAATGTCATCACGAAAACGGTGAAGCAACCCTCCCAAACCAAACTCAGTATCATCTGGGTGAGGAGAAAAACAGAGGAGACGGTCGTTTTTTTTAATCATTCTGAGGTAACTTCAAACAGAGTGATTTTCTTATTCAACCCTATGAACTGTCCAGACCCCTCTTTCACCACATCATCTATACGTTGCATAATGGTATCATGGTTGTTTTTATTGATATGATCTGTAAACAAACGGGTTTTTTGATAATAATTTGCAAAATCCTGCTCTGATTGAAAGCTGACAACATTTTGATAATGCTCTTCATTTAATATCTCTTGAGACGAGGCAAAAAATTTTCGTACTTCATTTTCAAACAACTCACGACCAGTCTTGCCCTCAACGGTTAAACCGAGGCGATCATGAAATTCATATAACTCACTATTATTTGTTGAAGATGGCCCTGATAGGATGAGCTTTCCACCTTTAACCAACACACGCAGCATCTCCCTTATAGCGGCATGTATATCCGGGAAATGGTACAGAGCATAATTGCAGGTTACAATATCAAAACAGGTATCTTTGTAGGGAATATCATCTGCCAAGGCAACTTGATAACTGATGTTTAACAAATTGTCCTTTGCAGCAGAAATTGCATCTGCTATCAAGGATGAGGATTGATCAATACCTGCGGCAAATCCTTCACCTGATATTTTTTTCATAAAGAGTCTAGTGTGGTGACCATTCCCACAGGCGATATCCAAAAAACGCATTCCAGGCTTTGGCTTAATACTACGCAACAATACGGCATCAAGATCAAAACTGCCATTTCTCCAGTTTATCTTCTGGCGCTCTGCTAGTGAAAAGTCACCAACGTTATTCTGAACTTCTAATATATTTGTTGCACAACTACTAATCACATTATTCTCGTTCTAACCAAACAGTGACCAAGGACTATTTTCATCAACAGTCCAGGTTCAACAGTACATTTCTTCATCATAACCTCAAACAATCAGGTTATCACAAAATTGATCTATCTAACAACCATTACCCAACAAGCAAACAAACAGCCTATTAAAGTTGTAAAATCAAAGGTTATGAACATATAAATTTGAAATATGCAGAACAAAAATACATAGTTGGAATATAATAACTTTCAGCTCATGGACAAAATGGGGTAAACAACTCATGAAATAGAAATTTTACCTTTCTTGATCCATTGCTCTGGCTATCATATCTGATTACAATTCTTGATATTCAACTCTAGTAACCACTCTATTTTGCTTAGATTATTTTTAAGTTAACTACGCTTTATTTCGTACAGACATTTTTTTTAAATCGGATATATTTACTATAAATGGAAAAGCGCAATTCTCACAATGGCTTGAATAGCGACCCTATCATCAATCTTGTTGCTGTACGGATGAAATCAAGTCGGCTTCCTGGCAAAGCCATGCGTAAGATTATGGATAAATCAGTTATTGAGCTGTTGATGGAGAGGGTAACAAAAGCTAACATTCCATTTAAAACTGTAATTTGCACATCTACCATAGAACAAGATGATGTTTTGGCAAAGCTTGCTTTAAGTAAAGGTTTTGAACTTTTTCGTGGTCATCCAGACAACGTACTAGACCGTTTTATAAAAGCTGCCAATAAATATGGGGCAAAACACATTGTACGTATTACAGGGGACAACCCTTTGACCGACCCCCTGTTAATCGATCAAATGTGTGAGTTGCATTTGCAAAATAAAGCCGATTATACCTTCACCCAGTCTACACCACGTGGTACACGGCCTGAAATTATGAGCTTATCGGCGATGCAGAACTGTCTGCTATGGGCGCAAAATCCCGACCATAGTGAGTATATGTCACTTTATTTTAAAAATTATCCTGATATTTTTAAAAATGTAGAGTTTGTAGACCCCAACCCAGACCGTATTCGTCCTGAATATCGCTTGACCATTGATACGCCAGACGATCTGGCTATAATTCAGCAGGTTTATAATAAATTTTACCCACAAAACCCTGGATTTTTACTTGATGAAGTCATTGAATATCTTGATCAACATCCAGAGATACCTCATTCGTCAAGATTTATTGCCTCTGCTGGGTCTGATAAGATAAACACAAAATTAACATATGCTGGATAAAAAACGTGTCACTAAAAACATTATGTGTAATTCCAGCCCGAGGTGGTTCCAAGTCTATTCCTGGTAAAAACCTGCAAACTATTGGCGGCAGATCATTAATAGCCCGCGCAGTTGAAGTTGCCCAATCATGCTTAGTTTTTGATCACATAATTGTTTCAACTGATGATGCTAAAATAGCCAATATAGTAAGGTCTGACTATCCAGAAGTTGATATCCCTTTTTTAAGGGATGCCTCACTTGCAGATGATCTAACCCCCTTACCCGCTGTGAGCAAACACGCCTTTGATTTTTTTGCCAAGCAGAGGTTTGATGCTGTTTTTTCTCTACAACCAACCAATCCATTTACCTCAGTGGAAACTTTGAGAAATTCTGTGGAACTCATTAAGCAAAAAGGGGTTGACTCAGTAGTTTCCATAAGCAAAATTTTACACCAGCACCCTTTTAGGGCCTATAAATGGGACTCCCAGCAACAGTTGATCTCGCCTTTGACTGAATATACCAAAGAGATTTTCCCCCAAAAGCAGGATCGTCCTGATGCTTATGGCTTTACAGGGGCACTCTATGGTCGCCGTAGTCATCTATTTGCAAATTGGCAAAATAGTGGCTTTGTGCTGGGAAAAAAAACAGCAGGTGTTATAGTGTCAGAAGAGGAGGCTATGGATATCGACACCCCTTTTGATCTTGAAATATGTGAAGCCCTTACCCTTTACAGGCAGTCACAAAACAAAACAGCAACTCAAATATAATAAAGAGAAATCGCTAAACATGAGCTTTCAAGATTTTTTTGATACTGACCGAGGTGTTCTGATAATAGCAGAGATTGGAACCAACCATAACGGTGACTTTGAGCTGGCAAAGGAGTTGCTTCTACAGGCCATTGATAGCGGTGTGGATGCGGTAAAATTTCAGGCATACCGGACAGAAAATTTTTTTACAAAGGAGGTACCCGCTTTTCCCAGGGCGCAAAAACTAGGCTACACAAGACAGTATGACCGCTTTGTCGATCTGGAATTAAGCCCTGATCAATTTATATCATTGGCTGAGTTGACAAAAAAGAATGGGGCTATTTTTATGGCTACCCCGTTTGATGAAGAGTCACTTGCCATGCTCAACCCTCTTTTGCCAGCTTATAAAATTGCCTCTGGTGATCTTATCAACCACCAGTTATTACAACAGGTCAGTCAATATAAAAAACCCTGCATCCTCTCCACTGGTCAAGGAACAGATGCCGAGATTGCAGCTGGGGCTGCCATGTTCCCTCCGCAAGATCTGGCTCTGCTCCACTGTGTCTCTTCTTATCCTACCCCAGATAATCAAGTTAACTTGCGCTCCATAACCCACTTACAAAAATGTTATCCCAATATACCCATAGGCTATTCCGATCACAGTATCGGAATATTGGGGTGTGTGGGAGCGGTAGCAGTTGGGGCAAGAATTATTGAAAAACATTTTACTCTTGATAAAAACCAACTATTTGGTGACCATGCGCTATCAGCTGAACCTTCTGATATGAAAAGTCTTGTCGCTCAAATTCGTCGTATGGAGAATATGCTTGGCAAAGAAGAGACAATCTGCCAGGAGGCTGAACAGGAGTCCAAAAAACAGTTGCGCCGAAACTTGCATTTAAAAAGGGCTGTAAATAAGGGCGAGGTATTAAACAACGATATGATTCTACCTGTGGTATCACTACAAGGTATTCCGGCAGATCGCCTTAAAGATGTACTCAACAGGCCAGTACTGCGAGATTTTCAAAAAGGTGAAGCCCTTGTTATGGAGGATCTAGGTTGAATAACACAAATAAAACAGTAGAGACAATACTCATTACCGGTGGATGCGGTTTTATCGGTATAAACACCATGAGCTATATGGTTAATGAAAATATATGCAAACATTTTATTGTTGTTGATAACCAAACTGGCGGGACAATCAAGGATGTGGAAAACCTTATTTCCACATTGGGTAACTGGGAGAGAGAGGAAGAAACAACAGACAATAAGCTTGTATATACATTGATCCCCACAAAAAGCAGTGAAAGGGTGCGTATTGAGATATATATTGCTGATATACTAGATACAAAACGTATGGACAGCTTGGTACAAGGTGTAGATACAGTTATTCACCTTGCAGGACAAACCAGTGTTATCCCATCCATTGAAAATCCTCTATGGGATTTAGAGCAGAATGTTTTGGGTACAGTTGGGGTTTTGGAAGCCTGTCGCAAGGGAGGGGTAAAACGTTTTATTCTCGCCTCTTCCAGTGCTCCATTGGGGGACCAAACACCTCCCATTGATGAGCAGAAGGTTCCCCGACCACTCTCACCATACGGGGCCAGCAAATTGGCCTGTGAAGGATACTGCTCTGCCTATTACGGCTCTTATGGGTTGGAGACCATCACCTTGAGGTTTTCCAATGTATACGGCCTCTGGTCTGCTCGTAAGGGATCGGTTGTTGCTCTATTTATGAGAATGATCCTTAACAAAAAGCCACTCACAATATATGGTGATGGCAACCAGTCCCGGGACTTTATCTATACCGACGATCTAAGCTCAGCAATTAGCAACGCTGTATTGACCAATAACAGTGAGGCTTTTGGCAGACAATTTCAGATTGCTACATGCACAGAAACTACAGTTGGTCAGTTGGCGGAAAAAATTGCTAATCTGGCAAGGGGGTCAAAAATAGTAGATATTACCCCTATTAACTATGTAGAAGAGCGCAAAGGGGAGGTCTTACGCTCTTACTCTGATATAGGACTTGCCAAAAAGCTGTTGGGATACAACCCAAAAACCGATCTGGATGATGGACTATTGGCGACATGGCAGTGGTTTGTAGCCAACCAAAACACAATTAAGAGTGATTAAAAATGAGGGTATTGATTCTTGGTGGAGACGGTTATCTGGGGTGGCCCACTGCCATGCATCTATCCAAAAAAGGGTATGATGTTGCTATTATTGACAACTATTTTCGCAGAAATGCCTGCCGAGAGTTAAATCGTGAGCCACTATTACCAGCTTTAAACCTCCATGAAAGAGTCGCGGAGTGGCAAAGGGTTTCAGGAAAAAAAATTGAAGTAGCCATTGGTGATATTACCCATTATCCATTTTTAAAATCATGTTTTAGTGGTGTGGCATTTACTGGAAATAACGATAAAGCAAAATATCCTGATGCCGTGATACACTATGCTGAACAACCTTCGGGCCCCTACTCCATGATGGACTATGAAAAAAGCTCGTTTACCATCACAAACAATTTAATGAGCACCCTCAACCTCATCCACGCCATAAAAGAGTACAAGCCAGAGTGTCATATTATTAAATTGGGAACCATGGGGGTTTATGGTACACCCAATATCGACATTGAAGAGGGTTATATAGAGATTGAAAAAGGGGGTAGAAAGCACACCTGCCTGTTTCCCAAATCACCAGGTTCTCTTTATCATCTGACAAAAGTACAAGATGGAGATATGCTCTATTTCTATTGCAAAACCTGGGGGATAAAGGTAACAGATTTGAACCAGGGTCCGGTATATGGCATGTTTACCGATGAAACCCAAAACAATGAAAATCTTGCCACAATTTTTAACTATGATGATATATTCGGTACTGTTTTAAATCGTTTTATCGTGCAAGCTGTCTGTGGTTATCCTTTAACTGTATATGGCAAGGGTGGACAAGTTAGAGGATATCTCAATATCAAAGATACCTTACAGTGTGTTGAGTTAACACTACGCACCCCGGCTTCAGAAGGGGAATATCGCGTATTGAATCAGTTTACCGAGACCTTTACCGTTAATGATCTTGCCAAAAAAGTACAGGATTCCGGCAGACGTCTGGGGTTGGATGTGAAGATAAAGGCCATTGCCAACCCGCGAGTAGAGGCTGAGGATCACTATTACAATCCCAAACATACAGGTCTGATGGAGCTAGGGCTGCAAGCAAACCTTTTGAGTGGCGATGTTTTGGACGAGATGATCGGTTTTGTTAAAAAATATAAAAGCTCAGTAAATACCAACTGCATAAAACCACAGGTAAAATGGAATTAATTGATGGACTTTAAGTTTCTAAAAAATAAAAGAGTACTGGTTACAGGCTGTTGTGGTTCTGTGGGTTCACTGTTAGTTGAAGAGCTATTAAAAACCCCGGTTTTAGAACTTGTGGGGCTTGATAATAATGAGACTGAACTGTTTTTTAACGATCAAAAATATTTCAATGAACCCCGCATGAACACTGTATTGGGTGATATCCGTGATGTAGATCGCCTCACCTCCCTATTTAAAAATATTGATATTGTTTTTCATGCAGCGGCCTATAAACATGTAGGATTGTGCGAAAAATCACCTTTTGAAGCGGTGCAGACAAATATCAACGGTGTGCAAAATATAATTGCAGCTACTTTAGAGAGTAATGTGCAGACCGTAATTTTTACCAGCTCTGATAAGGGGGTAAACCCCACCAGTGTTATGGGCACCTCCAAATTAATGGGAGAACGGCTTATTACCGCTGCTCATGCCGACCCAAGAGCACGTAACAAGGTGTTCGCCTCCACACGTTTCGGCAATGTTCTTGGCTCAAGGGGTTCTGTGCTACCAATATTTCATAGACAAATTGCCAAAGGTGGCCCCATAACCTTAACCGACCCCGACATGACCCGTTTTATCATGACCCATGAGCAGGCTGTAAAGCTGGTTATAGAGACCGCCCGTATCGCCCGGGGTGGTGAGGTGTTTGTCACAAAAATGCCTGTGGTACGCATTGAAGACCTTGCGCGCGTAATGATTAAAATTTTAGCTCCACGCTATAATAGTTCCCCTGATTCTATCGACATCAAGGTGATTGGTACCAAGCCTGCAGAGAAAATGTATGAGGAGTTGATGAGTCATGAAGAGGTGGGTCGGACTTTGGAGTTAAAAGATTATTTTGT
Organism: Magnetococcales bacterium; assembly: GCA_015232405.1. Lineage (GTDB taxonomy): Bacteria > Pseudomonadota > Magnetococcia > Magnetococcales > JADFYX01. Next base: position 17,343 of record JADFZS010000015.1, read on the forward strand.
GGTTTTGCCAGCATTTAGAGGTTTTTTTGATTCAATTGAATATAAATATCAAGATGTTGTCAGTCAAACAATCTCAATGGCATATAAATCAAGTAAAGAGCAGACTCTTTCAATAAGCCAACTGGAACATTTTTTGGTAAGCCAGAATCTACTAGACAAAATTGATTATGAGTCGGAAATTGACCATCGTTTATGGCCGGGAGAGGGTGGTGCTTGATGGTGTTCAGTTTTATAAACCTTGTAATAACTACAATACAAATCAGTTTATATCACCAAGAGCATCTATCAACGGTTGCAGTTGATTTTCAAACCGTCGCCAACCATTAACAGAGCTGGTATATATTTTTTGCCGCACCTGATAGTTACTTGATGTCACCACATCTCTTTTGGTTTCATAAAAATCAAGACATTTATCACTCCACTCAATACCGCAATAATCCAACAATTTTCTGCTCTCTTCTTCTTGATTTGTCGTTAATTTTTCATAGTGACACTGATAAATATCATCGGCGAACAGTTTGTGCCAATGGTTCATCATATCGGCATACAAGCGATAATATTCACCTAGCTCTTTAAGGTTATAGGCGTATGGATGCCCATGAGCAAACTTTAAACGATAAATTGATAAACAGGTATCCTTAGCCAAGCGTACAGAGTGGATTATCTTGGCATTTGGCAACATTAAGCGAATTAAACCGATATAGAGAAAATTATCCGGCATTTTGTCTGTGATAAACTTAACATCAGGCTGAATTTTGCGAATTTTACTTATATATTTTTCACCCAACGCCTCTAAGCCTTCATCTTTTAACCTTGATACCGTATAGGGAATCATATTTTTAAGGTTGGAGGACATTGTCTCAAGCACACCATGTTTAACAAAGGATAGCTCTCCTGCTCCATAGACATCGTCATGACTTGCTAATATCTGTTCTATTAGAGTAGTACCAGAACGGGGCATACCAAGAATAAAAATTGGTGTGTTGTCTTTACAGCCCACATCACCACGTTGCTCAAAAAAATCCTTGTTGAAAACATGTTTAAATTTATCAAAGGTCTTTTTTACATCAGAGATTTTAAAATCAAAGCTCTCCCTCTCTAAACGGTTGGCTTCATTATAATATTTAAATGCCTCTTCATCTTGTTTAATATCTGCCAAAGCTTTACCAAGGGCAAAGTTTAGGTACATTTTATCTTTATTGTCGGTTTTATCTGATAACACCATCTTGATTTTCTCAACCTCTTGTATATCACTAATTTTTTTACATGAAGAGAGATTGTAGAAAACCTCAGCATAGCTGGAATCAATGGATATTGCCTGTTGGTATATACTAACAGCTTCATCTATTTTGCCTTGATCTTGCAAAGTTTTACCAAGATTGTTATAGGCGTAGATATATTTGGGATTTATCTCAATTGATTTTTGAAAGCTGTTAACTGCTTGCTCTAGTTTGCCTTGCTCTTTGTAGGTGTTACCAAGGTTATAATGGTATATTTCGTTGCTAGGCTCTAGTGATATCGCTTTTTGATAATAATTAACAGCTTCATCTCTTCTGCCTTGCTGTTGAAAAATATAGGCTAGATTGTTATGGACCTGGGCATAATCGGGTTTAATGGCTATCGCCTTTTGGCAGCTGGCAATTGCCGAAGCGGTTTTACCCTGCTGGTTTAAAACATTGGCTAAATTACAGTGGGCCTGGGCATAGTCCGGCTTGATGGATATCGCTTTTTGATAGGCCTCATGCGCTGAATCCAACCTACCCAGACTATGACATACAGTGGCAAAATTGTTAAGGATCTCTACATTTGTTGGGTCTATTAACAGACCCTCTTGATAACACTGTAGCGCTTTTTCATACTCACCAGAATAATGAAATGACAAACCTCGCTCAAACGCCTCTTGTACTGCATTGTGTGACATTTTCAACCATTCTGTTTATATTGACTGTGGGTAGTTTGAATTTATATATCGACAGTTAACTGTATAGGCTAGCTTTCTTTTTTACTTTTTAATAGTTCATCCAGTGAAAAAGGTTTATCCTTGAGAAAACGGCTGAACTCTTCTGCCGGAATAGGCCTGCTTATTAGATATCCTTGCAGTTCCTGACAGCCGATATTTTTCAAAAACTCAAGCTGCTCTACAGTTTCAACACCCTCAGCCACCACACGCAATTTCAGGCTTTTTGCCATGGACACTATAGCTGAAACAATGGCTGCATCGTCGGAGTCTATTGTTAGATCACGCACAAAAGATTGATCGATTTTCAAGGTGTGGATAGGGAATTTTTTAAGATAACTCAAAGATGAATAACCGGTTCCAAAATCATCCATGGATATGCTTAAATCAAGATCTCTAAACTGGTTTAGAATGGATGTCGCCTGTTCGGAATCATCCATCATCATGCTCTCTGTTACCTCTAACTCCAGATATTCAGCAGGCAGGCCGGTATCTTTTAACACAGACTCTACCATTTGATGGATATCAACCTGTTGAAACTGCCTTGGGGAGAGGTTGACCGCAACTTTTAGCGGTATTTTTTCCACATCTAATAGATATTTGTTAAAGGAACATGCCATCTCCAAAATCCGTTTGCCCATGGGGATGATTAGGCCAATCTCTTCTGCTAAGGGGATAAACTGAAATGGGGGAACCATGCTACCATCACTACGTTGCCATCTAACAAGAGCCTCCATACCCCGGATAGTTCCAGATTCAATATCCAATTTTGGCTGGAAATGTAGCACGAATTGATCATCTTCCAGAGCATCATGAAGCTCATTTTCCAACTTCATTCTGCTGGAAGATTTGGCATTCATCTCATCTTTATAAAATTTAAAGTTACCCCTGCCACTATCTTTGGCGTGGTACATGGCAACATCAGCATGTTTGTTTATGGTATCAAAATCTTCACCATCATCAGGATAGAGAGCGATACCGATACTAGCCCCCACATGAACATTATGCTCTTGAATAGCTACCGTTTTCTGTAAAGAGAAGATAATCTTACTGGCAATTTTTGCTACCCCTTTGCCATCATCTATATCGGTAAGTATGACGGTGAACTCATCTCCTCCCAACCTTGACACTGTATCTGTTCTTCTTACACAACTAGTTAAACGACGGGATATTTCAATTAGCAGTTGGTCCCCAGCTGAGTGGCCCAGAGTATCATTTACAATTTTAAAGCGGTCCAGATCAATAAACATGACAGCGACCTGTTTTTTGTATCGCTTGGCATCTTCAAATTCCAGTGTTAGGCGGTCTTGAAACAGCATACGGTTTGGTAGGTTGGTTAGAGGATCATAAAATGCCAACTGCTCCAGACGCTGTTCTGTAGCTTTAATACGGCTGATATCGGAGAAAATACCAACATAGTTGGTTATCTTGTTACTTTTATCTTTAACAGCATTGATTGTGAGCCATTTGGGATAGATCTTACCCTGCTTGTTACGGTCCCAAATCTCACCAGACCATTGATCTTTACTTATCAGTGTTTTCCACATCAACTCATAAAAGGCTTTATCGTGGCGACCAGATTGACCTATGCTGGGATTTTTACCGACAACATCCTCTTTTTCAAAACCGGTAATTGTTGTATATGCTTGGTTTATATCGATAATAATTGCTTCAGGGTCTGTAATAACAATAGCTTCGCTGGCATTTTCAAACACCTTGGCCGCCATCCGCAGCCCTCTTTCCGTACGGTCTCGTTCCTGGGCCTCCTGCTTGAGTTTTTTATTTGCTATCTCCAGCTCTTTTGTCCGTTTGTTTACCCTTCTCTCCAACTCGCTATAGGCCTCATGTAGAGCCTCTTTAGCTTGCTTTCGCTCAGTGATATCGTGGAGAATTCCGGTAAAAAAAGTTTTGCCTTCAACTTTAAACTCGCTCACCGATAGCTCAAGGGGAAACCGTCCACCATCTGTGCAGATACCTTCAACCTCGCGTATTGAACCAATGATGTTTTTTATGCCAGTGGCAAGATAGTTCTCCAGATAGGCATCATGAAGCTCCTGGTGGGGAGTGGGCATAAGTATGCTGATATTTTTACCAAGCAATGAACCTGGGGCATAACCAAAAATATTTTCTAAAGATGAATTTGCTGATTGAATAATCCCCTTTTCATCTATTGTTACAATTCCATCGACTGCTGATTGTAAAATTGCCTTGGTTTTTTCGTCGCTTATACGCAGGAAATCAAAGGCTTTTTTATTATGACGATAAAAAATTGAGTAAGAAAAAACCATAAACAACAGAGCTAAAACCAAGCCAATAATAATAAAGGCTCTCTCCATAGCCAGCTCATCCAACCTTTTTTGCAACAACTGATGGAGTGCATCAGCCAGATTTTCATAACAGGTGGATGTGGCCTTTATTGCGAGGGAACCCTCACGAAAAAACTCTTTAGCATCTATTTTCAAACCCTTTTTACCAAGAATCTCCTCACTCAGTTGCATAAAATTTTTGGTAAAATGTTTCTGTTCTTTGGAAAAGCAGCCAAAAAGCTCGGCTAAATTTTGCGAAGACTCCACAATGATATGCTGTGCTCTATAGATCTTATCCAGGTTTTGGCGCAAGTTATTCAACAATGAGCCAAAGCGAAACAGATAGTCATCCCCCTGCTGGTTGTTGCTTAAAATACCACTACCAACCCCTCTTACCCTACCAATTGATTCCGCAAGATCTGGCAGACTGTTCACCACCAGGTTCATGACAAAGTATGTCTCTATTTCAGGATCAAGGAGAAGATTGGAACGAGTTGCTATTTTCTGGTTTATGTCATAAATCTGATCAATTATGGCGGTATGTTTGTCAAAAAGTTCTCTTTGGGAGATTTGAGAATCCTCCTCAAGCCCCATTGCAAAAACCTGTTTTTCAATGTCTGCAACCAAACCAACAACCTTAAATTGGTCTGATGAATATTTTTCAGAAAAACTTTTAAAACCCTCAGCTATGTTATTTTTATGGGCTGTAAGTACCAACTCAATAGCTTCACCAGGTCGTTGCATCTGGATTTGACTTAAGCCACGAACCTTTTGTATGTCTATGATTATGCTGTTGATTTTACGAATTTGATGCAAACCACTCTGCTCAATTTCTGTAAAAACAACCTCATTGTTAATCCGCGATAGAATGACAGAAAGAGAGGCGACAACCAACAGTACAGGGACGATAATCGCCATACCGTAATGCCATAAAGATATTGTGGTTTTTTTACTCATTACTCAACTTTCGCAAACTAAAATCGTTACTACTGTATTGGAAATCAAGAAATTCACCCCATCATACCATGAAGATATAAACTTGGAATGGAATATCAGTGCCAATTTTCACAACTATGACAAATAAAAGTCCCAAGCATAGTTATTGACCGTTAATTTTTTGTAAATCTTACAATTTTTCACATAATATGTTTGCTATTAACTATTAACACACTATACATGTCTGTTTCATTATAAAATCGTGAACTTCACCACCGCTAACACAATCTAATGTTAAACAATACAGGGTAACAACAGCCTTAAAGTTGATGTTTTTATGAATTATTGCAGAGTTTAGAAAAAACATGAAATTTGCTAGCAACAAATTTTATTTTTTTCTTAAGTAAGCTGGCTGGCATACCGAAAAGAGAATAGACGGACAATGTATCGTAAAAAGATATATTTTTAGCATCTTTGTGTTTAGGCTGATTATAAAAAGGGTATTACTTTTGATAAATCAGCACCATAAAAATAAAAAACCCTGATTTTAAAGAAATTTATGGAGGGCATTTTTACATGTCAACTATAGTAAGCAACCTAACAAGTCCAACACTATACCAAGGTGGCGACCCAGCCCGTAACACTCCCCACCCTAAAGTTGGACAACTGGCCGAAGATACAAAAAATCTCTCCAATACATCTCGTCCTATTGATGCCCATAAGGTTGGTGAAATAAAAGATGTTAGTCGTGATCCACGCACAACACCAAAATATTTAGAACGAAATACCAAAGAGAACAGCAAAGATGCCAAAGAGGCTGATGTTGAGGATAAAATAAGCTTTACCGAAAACTCCCGCATAGCAAGAAACCCAGAACCGGTCCACCCCCAAGGACAGGTAGCCAACTTGAATATTGAGAGTAAATTAGCAAGTGATGGTGTGCAAACCCTGGAACCGGAACCAGTTGAAAACTCAGGTCCTCCAGTTATTGAAGAGCAATCTACAAATGAGGTTGATATCACAGTTTAGCTAGAACGATAGCGCTTGTATTAAAATAATTAATATTCACAAGGTGTTGAAGGGCAACTAAAAACCCCTTTTGGCAGACGACTTGGTATTGGTTTTGTGCTGTTGTCTGTCTGGGTGTCGCCAATTTTACCACCTTGACCCATATTTTTTATATGTTTCCAGCCCTCTCCCTCAACAAACAGCATACCGCTTGTATCGCTGAACTTACCCTCTTTCCAAAATCCGGTTTTAATCACAACACCATCGGCTGATTTAACAGTGCCGTGACCATCCATAGCACCGTCACGAAAACCGCCGATATAGTGGTTGCCGTTTTGCAAGGTTAAATTACCTTTGCCATTAAACTTGCCCTGATGCCACTCACCAATGAGAGTATCCCCATTTACCCCGTTATAAGTGCCATGTCCGTGAAGTTTATCTTCGGCAAAACCACCGACATATTTAGAACCATCACCCCAGACAAATCTACCTCTGCCGGATAGTCTACCACCGACAAAGCCACCGTTATATCTATCCCCATTTAACCAGGTCACAACACCCAAACCACTAAATTTACCTCTACTCCACTCCCCAACAAGGCTATCACCATCTGGCCCGGTGAGCGCACCCTTGCCATGTTTCAACCCTTTTAGAAAACCTCCCACATACTTTTTACCTTCTCGCAGTGCCACAACCTGTTTTTTGCCATTACGAAACTCAACCACATACTTTTTACCCTCTGCCCAGGTAAAAACACCCTGACCACTAAAACGACCATCACGCCACTGACCAACATATGTGTTTCCATTGCCATAGGTCAAACTACCCTCACCATGGCGTTTAAACTTTTTAAACTCCCCCACATAACGATCCTCACCAAACTGAACACTACCCAGACCATTCCAAGGTTTTTCCCTCTTAACCCCACAACCAGTAATTGGCAGAGTTAAAACTACAAGCAGCAAAAATCTGGTAATTGGCGGTTTCAGATAAAAACCCAAAGTTAAAGTTCGCACCCCTACTCCCCCCCTAAAAAAAACATAAAATTCTATTAGAACGAATAATTTAATGAATATTAGAAAAAATAGGAAAAAACAGGAAAAAACGTTAAAACATCATAAAGAACAATTGACTATAGTTAACTATTCGTTATCATCAGTTAGTAGTAAATGGTGCATTATATTGTCTTTTTAAAGCAATATGCCCAATATAACCTTAAACGGGGAAAATAATGTCAAAGCCTCAACCCCAGCAAGTTTTGCAATCTGGGCAAATAAAAAAACCTACTCCAATTCAGCAACTATCCGGTTACTGTAAAGAGCTTGAGGAGCAGGTGACCCAAGCACAGTTTGAAGAGTCAATTTCGCCAATTAACACTGATATTTCAATTGAAGAGGTAACTTTTGTTTCCCGTAGCAGCCTTCCTGCACAAAGATAATGACCAAAGAGAAATATAATCAGCTTTGGTGCGATATTTTTCAAAATAATTTCAATCTGTTAGAAAAAGAGAACCCAAAACTCACTTTAGCAAATATTGTTAGATGAACGCAGATAAATTTGCAATAAAATTACTTCTTGAACTTTAAACTATTTAAAAGCGTTAAAATACAGTCCAACCTTATCTTCATTGAGGTTTTTTTGGGCTATTATTGTCTCTATTTCATCTCTCTGTTTAATCCAGGATAGTTTTGGATCTTCGCTTAGTTCTATGGCTTTTTTGAAATATAGCAGGGCTGCTCCCAGGCTGCCTTCCAATGTTAGGGCTTGGGCAAAGGCTGCGTGACAATCTGGGTTCCAGGTGTTATTTCTAAGGGCGTAGACAATGAACGGTATTGCTGTTTTATGGTCTTTTTGTAGAAGCTTTATCTCGGCATATTTTAGGGAGGCTCTAACACAGGCCCAAGGATCACCATCTGATTTAAACGGTAGACAATGTTTTTCCAACAGTTTTTGCAGTTCATTTTCCGTAGCGTTGCGTACTGAAACAAATTTACTCTGTAAAAACGCCTCTTCATACCTCTCTGCCAAATAGAGCTGTCTGTCTGCTTCTGGGTGCAAACTGTTGACCATCATCGGTTTTGCCCAAATTTGCACATATGATTTTGCCTTGCAGTTTCGGCAGGTTAGCAGCAAACCAAAGGAGTGGGTGAATAGATTTTCATAATGGTTTACACCAGAACATTTTTGACACCGCCATTGACAACTGTTGCCCAGCCCACGCACTTTATGGGGTGTTACATCACGGCCAAAATTCTCCAACTTGCCCATATGTAAAAGGGTTCCGATATAGAGCATTATTCTATCTCGCAGGGTGAAAAACAGCTCGTCGGACATTGTTGTGAGGTTATACTCAACGGATGGATCGGTGAATGCCTTTACCGGGTCTGGTATGCGACCATTTTTAATGGCATCTTTGTATATTTCGCTACCTGGTAACACCTGTATGGTAAAATAGTTGATTATATATTCAGGATGTCTTGCCCAATAGTCAAAAGATTCGGCGGTGGTCTCTAATGTGTCTGCAGGATCACCCAAAAGAAAATTACCTTGTAGTCCAATATCTGCTCCATAGACTAGATCCAGTGCATTTGCCAGCTTTTGTGGAGTGGTATATTTTTTCATGCTGGTAAGAATTGGCTCACTCATGCTCTCGATACCAAGGCTGATGTAGGAGCAGCCAGAATCTTTCAATAGTTTAAGAATATCCTGGTCAAGAGATTTTTCGTGGAGCTGGCACATCCACTGAATATTATAGGGTTTTATACGTTTGCAAAACTCCACTAAACGCTTTTTTTTGATAGACAACATCTCATCAAGAACCATTATGATATTAACATCATAGGTAGCTATAAGATGGTCAAGTTCGGCGCAAAAATCATCTAGATCACGCTCTCTGTAAACCTGTCCATTTGGGTGGTAACAAAAAGTACAACTAAGTGGACATGATCGGCTGGAGATAATGGGTATTGCACGTGGGTTGTTGTTTAAAGTGGTTATGTAGTTATCTTGGGGAATTTGCATTTCAAGAAGTCGCTCTTCCTGAAATCCGGCAAAGTCTGGCCAAGATAGTTCACCGATATTACGGTTAACATCCCTTGTGAGGGTGCGTTTTGGGAGATTGTCCTTCCCTTTTAATATCAACCCTGGGACTTTATCTAAGGGGGTGTTTTCCTCCAATGCGCTAACTATCTCAACAACCGCCTGCTCCCCTTCTCCTATCACCCCAATATCAAAATCTACATGTGTGATAGCCATTTCAGGGTCGGCACTCACCAACCCACCACCAGAAATGTTGATAATGTCCGGTTTGCATCCCCTGGCAGCCCTAAACACACTATTTATTGTCTGAATATGGACAGAAAGCCCACCACAAGCACAAATATCTGGATCTATAGTATTAACAGCCTTGGCAACTATCTCCTCAACAGCCCCTTCTTGATGGTTGAGGTTTAGGGTATGTACATTTTTACCAGCATTTTTCAAAGCAGATGAGATATACAAAGTACCTAAAGGCATATCATAGGCTGCCATGCTATGAATATTTATTCTTGGTAGTATAATCAGTATTTTCATCTAACTAAACTTAACCCAATACAACAGTTTGCAAGGGGGTCATGTATTACTATCAACCCTTCAAAAATAACAAAACTAGATAACCATCGCCTTACATAAAACCATAATTAGATATATTTGTAACGGTATATCGATATGTTAAAACACCTTATAAACATGTATTTTCATGTTATAAACCGATGTTCAGCTATATTTTTATTTTGCAAATGAACTACATACTAGAACCTTGGCAACCGTAAACCTGGAATAGTTCTACCAATAAACATATTCTTTAGTCTTAAATATTGTAAGCTTAGAAGCTATTAAAGCTAGAGCATTAACTCTATAAACATTTTTCCTTACGCCACAGCTTGTGTAAATGTGCCAGAAGGTCACTAAATGAATAGTGAAATAAGTAGAAGAGAACAGAGGCTGTTTGATGAATAGTTCAAACAATATCCCAGCTGCTGATCCCAACATTGTAAAAGCCCGTAAGGTTTTGCAACAGGCCATATCATATCATCAAGCTGGTCATCTACTTCAGGCTATTAATTGCTACAGACAGGTTCTTGATTTAAAACCAGATGATTTAAACTCACTCTCCAATATGGGTGCTGCCTTCCAGAATTTAGGTAAACTAGAAGAGGCGGTTGGTTTTTATCGCCGTTGTACAGAGATTAAGCCGGATTTTGCAACTGCATACTCCAACCTTGGTGTGGCTTTAGATGTATTAGGCAGATTTGATGAAGCCATTAGCTCTCTTAAAAAAGCAATATCTATTAAACCTGATTATGCTGATGCTTTTGCCAACCTTGGCAATACCCAAAGAAAAAAAGGTGATTTGGAAGGTGCAATTGCTAGCTGTAAAAGAGCGATAGCAATTAATCCCGGCACATATCAAAGCTACTCCAACCTTGGTAACTGCTACCAAGAACAGGGTAAATTTGAAGAGGCCATAATCAATTACCGTAAAGCGTTAGCTATTTCACCAAACTATACCCCTTGCCATAATAATCTTATCTGTTGTATCGATCTTTTTTCCGGCAATTCATATGACCAATCCTACACAGAACGAGTTAAATGGGCAGAGCAACACGCAACTCCACTTAAAGTACAATGGTCCCCATTTACAAATATTCCCGACCCTGACAAAGTGTTGCGTATCGGGTATGTGGGTGCTGACTTTAGATTACACTCTGCTGCCTTGATTTTTGGATCTATGTTGCTGAATTTTAACGACAAAAAGTTCCAAACATTCTGTTATGCCGGTAACATTGTAAAGGATGATCTCACACAACAGTTTATGGATAAATCAACACGTTGGTTGCCCACTTCAGGTATAGATGATGAGACACTAGCAAAAGAGATAAGAAAAGATAAAATAGATATTCTTGTGGATCTTGCTGGACACACACTTGGCAACCGATTATTGACTTTTGCCAGAAAACCTGCCCCCATACAGGTAACAGCTTGGGGTTATCCCCTTGGTACTGCCATGGAAGCTATGGATTATATATTTGCCGATCCTGTTGTTGTGCCGATCTCCGAGCGCAATAAATATAAGGAGCAGATAATAGACCTTCCATGTGTAATTCAATTCAACCCCAGCAGTGAATATCCCAAAATCAACGAGTTGCCTTATCTGCAAAACGGTTACATTACCTTTGGAGCCTTCAACCGTCTGGAAAAGTACAACAATGAGCTTTACAAAACCTGGGCTGAGATTTTGCAAAAAATACCAACAGCAAAATTATTGATAAAAACCGGAAAAAAGATCACTGCCAATATCTCGAATGAGATAAAAGATCAATTTTTTAAGTTAGGCATTGAAAATAATCATATAACTCTGGTTGGCAGAACTCCCATAAAAGAACATTTAGAAATGCATAACCAAATTGATATCATGCTGGACCCATTTCCACATAATGGGGGCATGACAACTTTGGACTCTCTACAAATGGGTGTTCCTGTTTTAAATTGTGAAGGTCTGACCCACTATCCTGTTAGCGCATCAATTATCCATGTGATGGGGCTAGATGAGTGGTGTGTTAACAGTAAAGAGGAGTATATTAATAAAGCTGTGGAGTTTTCCCAAGCCATAGCAACCCTTAAAAATCTGCGCCATGAACTTCGTGGCCGACTGAAAAATTCGGTTTTGGGTGACTCTCAGTTATACACAAAAAAAGTTGAAGATATATATCGAAAAATTTGGCAAGCATGGTGTGCCAAGCAATAATAAACACACAACAGTGGCGGTGCTAAACAACTGTTTTTGTATGTGATAATATTAATTTAAAGCTAGGCTAAAAGATGAATAGAACTGTGAAGAGAGGGCAACAGAAACTTAGCGATAAAAACAGACAAAATAGTCTTAAAGAGAAACAGAACATTGCCAAGGCCCATGAGGCTCTACAAAAAGCCATAACATATCATAGAGTTGAACAATTAAACGAAGCTATTTATTGGTATAAAAAAGCTCTAAAATTCAACCCAGCTGATACTATTGCCCTCACCAACATGGGAACTGCTCTACAGAATCTAGGTAAACTCGATGATGCTATCTCCTGTTATCAACTAGGAATAGACATAAAGCCGGACCATGCCCAGGTATACTCTAACCTTGGGGTAGCACTACAAAAACAGGGAAAGCTCGATCAGGCCATAATTAGCTTTGAAAAAGCCACTGCCTTATCCCCGGATTATGCCGATGCTTTTTCCAATATGGGTGATGCTCTACGTGAACAAGGTGAATTTGAAAAAGCGGTCATAAGCTGCCAAAAAGCCCTAACCATCAACCCTAGCCATGCCCAGGCATACTCAAACCTTGGCAATGCATTAAAAGAGCTAGAGAGGCTGGATGAAGCGGTTAATAGCTTTCTAAAAGCCATTACACTTAATCCTGATTATGCCGAAGCACACTCCAACCTGGGTATCGCTTATCAAGAGCAGGGTCAATTTGAAAAAGCGATAAACAGCTACCGTAAAGCCATTGCAATTGCTCCCAACTTTACCATTTGCCACAATAATCTTATCTGTTGCATTGATCTATACACCAATAGAGCAGATGACCTATTTAAAATTGAACGTGACAGATGGGCCAAGCAACATGCAGCCCCCCTACGGGCTAGCTGGCCAGCACTTAAAAACAGTCCAGACCCTGAAAAAAAGCTGCGTATCGGTTATGTGGGGGCCGATTTTAAACACCACTCTGCTGCGCACATTTTTGGCTCTGTGTTGTTAAATTATGATTCAGATCAGTTTGAAATTTACTGTTATGCTGGCAATGTAGTACAAGATGATCTTACCCAAAAATTCAAACAGAGCGCCACTGGCTGGTTGTCCACAACAATGATGGACGATAAAACCCTGGCAAGAGAGATAAAAAAAGATGGCATTGACATACTAGTTGACCTTGCTGGTCACACCATTGGCAGTCGTCTGTTGACCTTTGCTAGAAAACCAGCACCAATACAGCTTTCTGCTTGGGGTTATCCCCACGGTACAGCCATGGCAGCTATGGATTATATATTGGCTGACCAAATTTTCATCCCTTTATCAGAGCGTAGCAATTATAGTGAAGAGATACTTGATATTAAATGTGTTTTGCATCTTACACCTGACATTGAATATCCTGAAATAGCAGAACTACCGTACCTGAAAAATGGCTACATCACCTTTGGTGCTTTTAACCGTATAGAAAAATACAGCAACGAACTATACATAATGTGGGCTGAGATATTAAAACAGGTTCCCGATGCTAAATTGTTGATTAAAACAGGGAAAAACAACCTAGATGAGTTGGAAGATAAGATAAAAAACCACTTTTTTGGGTTGGGAGTTGAGAAAAATCGCCTTATTATCGATGGCAAAACCAAAAAAGAGGACCATCTCAAAAGACATAACAGTATAGATATAATGCTGGACCCTCACCCCCACAATGGCGGCATGACAACATTGGACTCCCTGCGTATGGGTGTACCTGTGTTAACCTGTGAAGGGGAGGCTCGTTGTCCCACATCGGCATCTATTCTCCATGTATTGGGCCTTGATGATTGGCGAGCTAGCAATAAACAGGAGTATGTCAAACGGGGGGTTGAGTTTGCCCAGGCCATACCTGATCTAAAAAAATTACGCCAGGAGTTACGGCAGCGGTTTGATAGCTCAGTACTGGGTGACCCTATATTATATACCAGGGATGTTGAGGCTATGTATCGAAAAATATGGAAAAAATGGTGTAACATAAAAAATCAGAAGCCATAAAGTTGCTGTGATATTCTTACTTTTTAAAAAAGTAGATTGTCTCTACAAAAAGGGGAGAAAAACTTGCTAAACAATATGGCTGGTTAGCACCTAATAACCACCTAATGTTCTACTATAATGAATTTCCCACCATTTAGTAAAATTGCCTCTTGTTTGGTCTTTAATTGTTTCATTCTTGGTATATCTGGTTAGTCTTGTTATGGTCAAATATGTTTATGACACTACTTGATATAGTATCATTTTAAAGCCAATAAATATCGTTTTGTAATCTTTATTTAGGAATGTTTGATCCGATGATCTGCATTTTCAACTGCTGGGTCATTGACGATAGCATAGCATAACAGAGTCTTTTTTTGTTTTATTAGTGCATTACATGACCTGTATTGATATTTTGACAAAAGAAGTACAATAAAAGCTGAATCAACTTTCAACTAGAACAAGCAAAGATTACTAAAAATGATGGAAAAAAACTCTTCACAACTATCCAATAATGATCAAAATTCAATTACTGTAGATGAAGCTTATAAAAAAGCTGTAAATTTTTATAATGCCAATTTGTTGGAAGAGGCCAGCCAACTATGTTTAGCAATTTTACAGGTACTTCCAAACCATTTTAATGCGTTAAATCTACTTGGAAATATCTCTTTTACAAAAAACAACTACGAATTAGCAATAGAGCAATTTCAAAAAGCCATATCCATTAACACTGAATCAGCCGACGCTCACTCCAATGTTGGTCTTGCCTATCAAGCAATAGGGAGAATGGATGATGCGATTACCAGTTATAAAAAAGCCATTTCAATTAACCCTGAATTTGCCAATGCATACTCAAATCTAGGTAACACTCTATCAGAGCAGTATAGATTAATTGAAGCAGTTAAATGTTACCAAAAGGCCATTTCCATAAACCCTAAATTTGTCAAGGCTCATTACAATCTTGGTAACACACTAAAAGAACAAGGTAAATTTGATGAAGCAGTTATCAGTTACCAAAAAGCTATATCCATTTACCCAGAATTTGCAAATGCCTATTATAATCTTGGTAACACACTAAAAGAACAAGGTAAATTTGATGAAGCAGTTACAAATTACCAAAAAGCTATTTCTATTTACCCGCAACATGCAGAAGCATATTATGGATTAAGCAAAATATTTAGCTCTAGTGATTTGAAATTATCAGAAAGCTATTTACAAAAGAGTCTAGAAATCGACCAAAATTGTGGAGTTTATGGAAAACGTGAATACCAAAGAGTAATATTATTAAAAAAGCAGTTTGCCAATAAAGCAGACATAAATGCTAGATTATTGGGTACAATATCGCGTTCTGGAACAATGTACAGTAGATATTTCTTCAGCCATTATGACAAATATTTATCTGGAACAGTTGAATTATCAGACGATATTATCACTCCTTTATTCCATCAACCAAACTCATTGGGGTTTGATATTTTCAATGTGATTCACTCTGGTTGTCCAGGATTCAACAAAGCTAACGATAACAATATTTATAATGATAACAAATATATATACAATGGATACACTCGCGGGGATGAGTTTGTATCTGTACTAAATGATGAATATTCTCCTAGTATTAACAAAAATGTCAGAATAGCATCCCTGCACAGAAATCCGTTTGATCAGGCGGTATCTTTCTTTTTTCATTGCAAAAACCATATTGATTCTCGCTTAAGATTTATTACGCATGTAAACAATCAAAAATCAGATTCTGAAGCGATTGTTAAATATTTCTTCGATCACGCTTTGGGAAGTTATATTCGGCACTATTATACATTCAAGCACATGAGTGACAAATTTCCTCAACAGGTAAGAATGTTTAAATATGAACAGCTCATAGCTGATCCAACAGATACATTTGGCAATATCCTAAAACATTTTGGCCATGATCCATTTATCAAGGAAAGATCTAGAGCATTTGCAGATGCAATCAAGAATACAGAAATCAGGAACATGAAAAAGCTTGAGTCTAGAAAAAAAATTACTTTGGGGAATGACCAGTTAAGTAAAGAATCGAGCCATATAAAAAGTGGTAAAGTTGGTAGATGGAAACAGTATTTTGGGAATAGCGAGCTGGTAGAAACCGAAAAAAGGTTGCAAAACTTTGGAATATCTTTAGATGATTTTATCTTGGAATAAAAATCATATATTTTTTCAATATTCTATATAACTACCAAAAATTGCAAAAAAAAAAGACGAATGGAAAATACTTAATGACTTATAAAAATTTAAGTTGAAAATCGAAGTATCTGAAACCAAGATTTTTTTAGATAACTAACAGCAAGAAGAACTTATAACAAATATATTTATTGTAAACTTTTCAATGTGGTCACAAAATGAATAGAGCAGAGAGAAGGCGGCAAGAAAAGCTTGTCAAAAAAAATGGTCATATAGAGACTGCTACCAACACCGTTAATGCTCAAAATGCTCTGCAAAGGGCTGTATCATTTCATAAAGGTGGGCAAATTGAAGATGCGATACTGTGGTATCGAAAAGCGTTGGAATATAACCCCACCGATCTTGCATCTCTACTTAACATGGGGGCAGCACTACAAGGACGTGGTGAAATAACAGAAGCTATAGCCTGTTATCAAAAAGCTATAACCATCAAGCCGGACTATCCCAACGCCTATTGCAACCTCGGAGTTGCTTATCAAGATCTAGGCAGACTAGATGAAGCTATCAAAACACTAAAAAAAGCGATTGAATTAGCACCAGAATTTCCCGATGCTCTTTCTAATCTTGGCAATGCCCTGTTTAAAAATGGTGATATTGATGAGGCAATTATTTATTGCAAAAAGGCAATTGCCATTAAACCAGATTATGCTGAAGCATTGTCCAATCTCGGTAACTGCTTAAAAGAACAAGACAGTTATGAGGAGGCAATCAGTTGCTTACAAAAAGCTATAGCTATTAAACCAGATTTTGCCGAGGCTTACTCAAACCTTGGGGTTG
Source organism: Magnetococcales bacterium (assembly GCA_015232405.1). Taxonomy (GTDB): domain Bacteria; phylum Pseudomonadota; class Magnetococcia; order Magnetococcales; family JADFYX01. Next base: position 34,332 of record JADFZS010000015.1, read on the forward strand.
CGCTTTTTGAACAGGGTAGAGATGATGAAGCCATCAATAGCTATAAAAAAGCTATTTCTATAAAGCCAAATTATGCTGAAGCATATTCAAACCTCGGTTATTCCTTACAGGTAAAAGGGGAACTTCATGATTCGGCAAGCTGTTTACAACAGGCTATTGCAATAAAACCCGACTATGCCGAAGCATACTCTAATCTCGGAACAACTTTTCACAAACAAGGTAAATTTAATAAAGCTGTACAGAGCTACAGAAAGGCAATAGCTATAAAACCTGACTTTGTCGATTGTCGCAATCAGCTTATCTGCTGTTTAGATCATTTTGTAGAAATTACTGACAACCAACCTCAAATTGAACGTAAAAAATGGGCTGAGCAACACGCAAAACCACTTAAAGTTCATTGGCCTTCACATAAAAACAGTCCCGACCCTGAAAGAAAACTTCGCATTGGTTATGTAGGGGCTGATTTTAAAAACCATTCAGCTGCCCTCATTTTTGCACCGATGTTATTGAATTATGATAAAGATTGCTTTCAACTGTTCTGCTACGCCGGCAACTCTACAACGGATGATCTAACACTTAGATTCAAAGAAAATTCAACTCATTGGCTACAAACATCAAAAATGGATGACGAAACTCTCGCAAAAGAGATCACAAATGATGGTATAGATATATTAGTTGACCTTGCGGGACACACTCTAGGGAATCGTCTGATGGTTTTTGCAAGAAAACCTGCCCCGATACAGCTTACTGCTTGGGGCTACCCACTAGGTACGGCTATGGAAGCCATGGATTATTTAATTGCTGATAAAATTGTTATTCCATTACCTGAGCGGAGTAAATATACGGAACAGATCCTTGACCTTTCTTGTATAATTCAATACAGCCCCACTATTGAGTTTCCTGAAATCACTGAACTACCCTTTAATAAAAACGGTTTTATCACCTTTGGTGCATTTAACCGTATAGAAAAATACAACTCCGAACTTTATAAAACGTGGGCTGAAATATTAATTAGAATACCTAATGCAAAATTGTTGTTTAAGACAGGAACTCAAGAAATATCCAAATTTGAAAATGAGGTGAAAAATATATTTTTTAAGTATGGTGTTGAAAAAGATCGTCTAACAGTACTAGGCAGGACTTTAACCATAGATCATTTAGACACCCATAACCAAGTTGATATCGTACTTGACCCATACCCTCATAATGGCGGCTTGACTACTTTAGACTCATTACGCATGGGCGTACCTGTTTTAACTTGTGAAAAATTGACCCCTTTCCCGGACAGTGCTTCTGTTATCCGCTTGTTGGGTCTTGGTGAATGGTGTGCTAGCAGTAAGGCTGATTACATTGAAAAAGCTGTTGAGTTTTCCCAAGCAATATCAACTCTAGAAAGTCTCCGCCGAGAACTTCGTGAACGTTATGACAACTCTGTAATTGGAAACTCTCAGCTGTATGTAAAAGAGGTTGAAGACAGTTATCGTAAGATTTGGAAAAAATGGTGTGACGAGCAGTGATTCAATAAATCAGCGGATAAAAGGTTTTAATTTTTCATAATATATACGGGTATATTTATCTTTTACCCCGGGATGGATATGGGCGATGGTGTCTCCCAGATCAGACTTTGGCATACAGACCAAATCGGTAATTACCGTTAGACCATCCTCAGCTTTTAATTTTGAGTGCTCAAGGTTGAAATAGGGCTTACTGTTATCACAACGGGGTTTGATTATCGGGCCATGGACATGTATACAGCGTAAATTCTCATCTTTACAAAGTTTAGCGATCCTTTTGAGATAAAACAGTTTTTCAGGTTTAAAATCTTCCACGGCAATAGGCATATCAACATATTTTTTAAAAGTTTTTTCCGCATTCATCCTCTGCAGTTGTGGGACATAATCATGTGAAAAGTCTATCTCATACACCTTTTCACCCTTTGCTCTTCTCCACCACCATTGTGCAATGTTTGATAACATTTGCGGATTAAAAAGTAAGCGGGCAACCTCCCGAATCGAATACTCAGCAAAATCATTTGTAAAACTATAGACAGATTGCAGATATTGCATATAAGCAGGACCGGTTGTCATATGAGCTCCATGGTAAAACAGAACCACAGTTTTAACCTGGGTCTTCTCAATAGCGCGACGTAATAGATTTAATGGAGCTGCAAATCCAAAAGAGCCAGACAAAGAGAGGTTAATGGATTTTTTGTTGGAAATTTCTGTAAAAAGCTTGGCATCAATAGCATTACCTAGACTACTGTCTCCCAAAAAAAGAATCTCCTCACCATCTAAATTTTCAACTTTCAGTTTCTCATAACTCAAAACGTGGAAATTTGTCATGCTTACCCAGTTGTAGCGCATTCCTGCAATTGAGATAATCGCCAATATCATGATAAACAGGACCATGCTGGCAAATACTACCAACAGATAGTGCTTGGCTTTAAAACTGGAAGTAAATAAATTCTGAGATGTCATTTAATTGCACCAAACAAGAGACCAATAATATGGAGACAATAATCGCAGATCTGACAGAAGGAACCCACAAAAGCATGGGGCTAGATGGTTGGGTTATGAAAGTTGCAGGATAGCCCTTTGTCTCTATTGCTGGAGCTGTTTTACTCATGATCTGATAGACATTTGGCATGGTAAAAACCATCAAAAGCAGCATTGGAATCAGTATAAACAGGCTAAATTCATCTATCATTCCCATCCCTTTTATACTTATACCGTGATATCCGAAAGAAACAAATGAATCCGGTAGTTGAGCAACCAGTGGAGCAAAACCGGGTGATAGTTTAAAACCATTTAAGCCGACCATCCCCTTATACACCATCCAGACACTATCAAAAGAGTCGGCACGAAAAGGAACCCACGCTAAAGTAACAACTAAAAAGGTAAGAGTGCGACCTCGCCATGCGCTGCTTTTGTGTGAAGGTTTTTTTATGCGACAGTACCATTGATGGATTATCAGATATAGCCCGTGCATCCCGCCCCAGAGTAGAAAGGTCCATCCTGCACCATGCCACATACCTCCCAACAACATGACTGTCATCAAGTTAAAACGGTGACGAAGCCAGCCTACACGGTTACCACCAAGGGGTATATATAGATAATCACGTAAAAACCGCGATAGAGTTATATGCCACCTTTGCCAAAAATCGGCAATATTTGTGGCTTTATATGGTGAGGCAAAATTTATTGGTAACTTGATTCCAAACATCCAACCCAGTCCCACAGCCATATCCGAATAGCCGGAGAAATCAAAATAGATCTGAAAACTATAAGCCAAAGCCGCTCCCCAAGCTTCAAATAGAGTAGGAACATAGCCATTAGCTACTGCAGAATAAAATGGTGAGACTATCTCGCTCATACTGTCAGCTATGAGAGATTTTTTTGCCAGACCAAGAATAAAAATTGTCGTTCCAATCGCTAGATTTGACATTTTCTTAGAGTCAGACCAGTTATTTAATTGTGGCATCATCTCCCTATGGTGAACAATGGGGCCAGCGATCATTTGCGGAAAAAAAGTTATAAATGTGGCATAGCGGAAAAAATCCAACTCCACAGTTTTTCGTTGGTAACTATCGGTTAAAAATGCGATTTGTTGAAAAGTAAAAAATGACAACCCAATGGGTAGGATAACAAGCTCAATTTCAAAAGCAAAATCACCAACGGCATTTAGGTTATCAATAAAAAAATTGGTGTATTTAAAATAACCAAGCAGGGCCAAGTTAAAAATCAAACCGAGCACAAATAACAGCTTACGTGTCTGAAATTTATACTTCAAGCTTGCCAGACCAGCTCCAAAAGAGTAGTTAACCAGAACCGATGCCACTAGCAGAGGTACATAGTGGTAATCCCAATAACCGTAAAAAAACAGTGAAGTACAACTCAACCAAATCGGGACATAACGACTTTTCCCATGAGACTGCAACAGACTAAAACCGATCCAGGTGACAGGGAGAAACAGAAAAATAAAACCGAAGGAGTTGAATAGCATGATGGTGTGTCAGTCAAGCCTTGGATGAGTTAAACTGATTTTAAGGGCAGCAGAGCAATTTTTTTCAAACAATTCAAAACTATACACTGTTGTATATGGTAGCATCAATAATGTCAACAACCCTAACTCTTTATATCTAGCTAAACTTTTTATAGCGTATAAACCATATTCCATAAATAACCATATCATGGCTGCTAAAGATTTTTGATTGTCTCGATTTGCAAAAAAAGGTTCAAAGGCTTGTCTACCAACTCAATAAAACCAAAATGCTGGTAAAACTCTTTAGCATTTTGATGTTTTGCATCAACAATGACTAACTTTACAGCAATCTCATTAGCCACTCTTAATGATCTGTATAAAGCATCTATCAGCAAAATACTGCCCAAACCTTGTCCTTGCATTGATTTATCAACCGCTAAACGGCCAATACGTATGGCTGGTATGGGATAGCGAGGAATACGCTTTCTCATAGAAGGTGGGACTTCTTTAAAGCCTATGTGACTTGAACTCAAAGTATAAAAGCCATTAATACGATTTGAGCCATCATTGGCAACAGCAACAAAAGCACGGGCAATGCCATTGTCGCTATTTTGTCTGGCATACTGTTTAAGATATTTATTGAGTTCTGGTTCTCCACAATCAAAAAGATCTTTTTTGTGACTCTTATGCAACCGTATTATGGTTTTTTTGATTTTCAAGATCGCAAAAACCCTCGTTGGTCATAATCTTTGGCAGCCTTTTGCAATCTACTATTTGGTTTGGAAGGGTTCTCTAGGGCATTCAAAAAGATATCTCTATCTTTATTTGATAGTTGTAGTGTCTCTTGATCTTTAATTACCTGTTTTGCCTTCTCCATGGTACTGGCAACAATAAAAGACGATAGGTTTGTCCCGGTAAGTTGGGCAGCTTTAGTAAACAGATCTTTTAAATCTGCTTTTATTCTTAAATCGATACGGGCTTGGGATGTAGCCATAATGATATCTCCTTCTATATATTTGTACTGACATAGTACACACAAGGTGACATTTATTCCATTTAAATATAACTTATTAAAGAGATCTTGGTAAAAAGCCTACTATTTGATAAGCAGCAAACTACTTATCAGTGTGATAAGACCCCAAACTCTCAATCAGAGGTTGGAGGTGTGTTTCGTAGTTTTTCCAGCGTTGTTTGGATTTTGTGTGGATTTTTTGTTTTACCTGCCAGTGACTTGCGGTGTTCACAGTGCGTTTTTCTTTGTGGGGTTTAAGGCACTTTTCATCCCAGGGTAGCTCTAGAAAATCTATCAGACTTCTTGTCTGGGTTTCTGGATTGGAGACCAGCTCCTCATAGTTAATTTCATGAAAAGACAGGCTTAGATTCTCTCTCCAATAGTCCATCATCTCAGCATATAGTGAATAATAAAAACCTAAATCAGAAAGATCATTTGTATAGCTTAAATTATTGGTAAAATCTTGAAAATATATGGAAAGACAAGCATCTAGGGGTTGTCGTTTGCAAATGATCACCCTAGCCTTGGGAAAAAGTATATTGATCATGCCCAGGTAGAAATAGTTGTGTGGCATTTTATCAGAAATCAACTTGTATCTATCTGAGCCAGCTATGCGTATCAACTCGGCCTCAAACTCTTTGGCAAGCTCTTGGGCCATCTCTTGGGTTAGCTGTGTTATTGCTTCAGGATATATTTGATCCAGGTTATAACGCTGGGATAACTTTGCTGCCGACTGACTTAACCAGGTTAGCTCCCCTGCCCCAAACACTTGTGGATGGCTGGAGATAATCTGCTCAACAAGTGAAGTGCCAGATCGGTACATGCCGACAATAAAGATAGGTCGCTCAGACTGGGAACCAACAATGGAAACGTTCTTTAAAAATTGGTAGTTAAAGCTCTTCTTGATACGTTCAAAATAGCTGGCATAGACTCTTTTATCAAAAGCTCGCCCCATTTTTTTACGCAGATCATTACCCATTTTGTATTGGGCAAATGCTAGATCATAACCCTGACAATCATTATAAGCCTTTCCCAGAGCAAAGCGTAAACTGGCCTCATCATGCTCACCCAAACCACCTTTATCAACCAACTTTTGCGCCATTAGAAGATCAGGATGATCAATATCGCTGTATTTTATGGCTGACATCAACCCAGAATGGGCCTGTCCGTAACCAGGATTTATCTTGATTGCTTTTCGATACCACGTAGCAGCATCGGAACTTCCGGTAATAGAGAGAGCATCACCAAGGTTGGTAAGAGAATCTACAGCTTCTGGATATTTAGCTACACACCTTTTGAGAACCTCTATACCTTCAGATGCCCGCCCCACATGAGCCAAAGCGACACCTAAACCATTTTCAACCTGTTGATCATCGGGCTGAATAGCCAAAAAACTATTAAACTTATCTAGCGCAGCTAAATAATCACCCTGCCCATAACAGCATAAACCCAACAGTTTCAAAGATATTGGCCGCCCAGAATCCCTTTGCAGAGCATTTTGTAAATGGGGTATTGCAGTTTTATAATCTTTTTGAAAAAAGGCTATTCGCCCCAACCATTCATGGAGACCTCCATTATGCCCATGAATTGGCATAAATGTGTTGAGTATAGCTATAGCATCGGCATACCTGTTTGCCTCACACTGCAACTCAACAAGATCATATAGATATTGAATATTTTCAGGATTGGATGAGCAGAGATCCAACGCAACAGTCAATCGCTCTTCCATATTCATGGCTAGGGCTAACCTTCAAGGGGGCTATTTAAAGGATTGAACCAAGGAGCCAACAACCAAAGCCCAGCCATCAACCAAAACAAAAAGTATCAACTTAACCGGCATTGAAATAACCAATGGTGGCAGCATCATCATACCCATGGACATAACCACACTTGCCACCACCATATCGATGATAAGAAAGGGTAGATATATCATAAAACCTATTTGGAATGCTGTCTTAAGCTCAGAGACCATAAAAGCAGGCACAACCAGCCGGAGAGGAACCTCCTCTGGGCTGGGAGCTTTGTTGATACCGGATAGTCGCATAAATAGCTCAAGATCTTTCTCTCTGGTCTGGCGCAACATAAAACTTTTTATCGGTGCTACCACACGATCCCAAGCCTGTTCCTCATTGATCTGTTTATCAAAATAGGGGCGTAAACCGTTATCATATACTCTATCAAAAACCGGCCCCATGACAAAAAATGTGACAAAAAGTGCAAGGGCAATGAGAACCTGGTTAGGGGGCTGGCCTTGCAAACCCATGGCTTGCCGTACAAAAGAGAGAACCACCACAACCCTGGTAAATGATGTCACCATCACCAAAAGACCTGGAGCCAGAGAGAATAGGGTCAAAAATGCAAGAATTTGTAGTCCAGTACCTACCTGATCGGGATCTGCTGTTCCCACCGCTTCACCTGTGGAAAATTTCACCCCTGGTAGGGTGATATCAGCAGCAAAGGCTGGTTGCAAACTTGAGAATAAAATTATGGGTATTATTAAGAGTGCCAGCCAAAAACTGGAACGAACCAACATACTCTTCACGCAGACCCCTCCTTGGCTGTTTGCATCTCCTCTTGGCTCATTTCTGCCAAAAGAGAGACTCGCTCCTTGGTTACACCTACCAACCAGGCTCGTGATCCTACACTAATGAGACGAACCCCAACTCCAGGGGCTAAATTATGTCCATCTTCGACCCGAATCAAACCGCTTGCTCCCATGTTAGGCTGAAAACGCTTACCCAGACGGATAACCACAACAGCAAATACCATAAGTATAAGCAGATAGCCAGCAACCTCCAACCCCTCTTGTAAAAGATTTATGGGTTCAGCTGTCACTTCACTGGTTACAGAGTTGCCACTGGAAGTTACAGCTTCACTATTTGAGGCCACGGTATTGTCTTTAGGAGTTACAGCTTTGCCATTGGAGGCGGCAAAAAGAGGGCGGACAGAGAAACTGCCCGCCAAAAAAAGATAAAAAAGAACAGATTTGTAGAAAGAGCCAACAAAAGACAGCAACCCCCTACCCAAAACCATTATGGGAGGGTTTTGAGCCATCAGAGGGCTAAAACCCATTAGCGCAAATTCTCCAACCGCTCACTCAAAGAGACAATATCGGTAATACGTATACCCAACTTGTCTTTGATCATGACAACTTCACCAAAAGCCATTAGGCGGTTGTTAACATGGATTTCCAGTGGGTCATCGGCCTCTTTATCCAACTCAATCAAGGAGCCTTTATTGAGTTTTAGGAGATCCCTGACCTGCATTTGCAGCTGCCCCAATCTGATTGAGACCTCCAGAGGAACATCCATTAGCAGTTCCAAGTTTTTTGGAACTCCATCTGGCCCAACTTCATTGTTCGGCTCTGGCTCTTCTACCTCGATGTCACCACCAAGGTCAGCCCCACCTAGAAGATCCTCATTTATATCGTCATCTATGCCATCTTCAGCAAAATTCTCTTCTGCCATGTCCGCTCTCCAGGATTCTTTCTTCTATAAATTTAGATTGATTATCAATCTTCCTCACGCACAATCTCTGTTACTCGGACCGCCCGTTTACCATCGATTACCCCCGCCAAACCTTTAAATTTGGTTATGCCCTCTACATCAATGGACATCTCTTCGGACATATCATGGCTCAAGGTAATAATATCACCTTTTTTCAAGTTGATCATGTCTCCCACACTCATCTCCTCTTTGGAGATAACCGGAGCCACACTCAAAGGCACCATTCCCAGTTCATGGGTTAAAGACTCCATCCAAGCAGTGGAGCCTTCAACTTTATCTTTCTGTTGGAAGCCGACTTTCAGCTGCTGTTTAAATAGCTCCAAAATAACAGATGGATAACAGATGGTCAAAACACCTTCTGCATCACCCACCTCAATGGTGAAGCTGATCAAGAAAACCGTCTCATCCAACGGCATAACCGCAGCAAACTGGGGTTGATTTTCCCAACGTGTTAATATCAGGTTGAAAGATTCATCAAGCTTTTTCCAGGAGAGTTCAATCTGCTCCCTGGTAACATCCATAATTCTATCGATCACCTTCATTTCAAAAGGTGAAAAATTTCTAAATGGTCTTTCGGAATCTCCCACACCACCGAAAAAACCCTCAAGAATCTGATACATGATCTCACCATCTATGGAGATGAGAGCCATGGACTGGGAGGGTTCGACCCTGAGAATATTTATGAAAATTGGCGGATCAAGGGCATGGAGAAAACGGCCGAAGATCTGGTTGGTTGTCATTTTCGGTTGGACATGAACCTCACGTCCAACCTTCTGACTCATTTTAAATGAAAGCTGTGATGCTAGATGTTCGTTGATTAGATCCAAGCCCGGTAGAGCACCGGCCCGAATTGCTGTTTTTTGACCAAAGAAAAAGGAGGTAACCGATTCGTCATCGACCGCGGCATCACCGGGGAGATCGTCCTCAACCTCATCAAGGTCGATGGACCCCTCCTCCAGCCCCCTCATCAGGGCATCAATCTCTTCCGCTGATAATATCTGAGTCATGATTCACCCAAAACTAACAATTCTACTGAATGACAAATTCTGTAAAATAAATGCGAGTAACAACTCCATTAACCAATAGAGCATTGATACGCGAAAGTAGCTCTTCACGCAATCTAAATTTACCTTCCAATGCCTGCAACTCTTTTGAGGATTTTGAGGTTAACAGAGATAGAATAACGTCTTGCAACTGTGCACTACGTCGCTCCAACTCAGCCAAAAGTGCCTCTGAGTCCATCTCCAGCTGGATAGTGGTTTTTAAATAGCGATTGCCACGTGGCTCGTTAAGATTGACCACAAACGGGGCAAGCTTAAACATTTCACCCACCATAGCGTTGGGATCTTTACTGACTTTCTCTTCCTGTGGCTCTAGTTGAGCAGCTTCATTTATGCTCGACTCAGTCATGGAACTACCCAGGAAATAACCACCCCCAACACCTATCAACAGTGCTACAATAGGGAGGACCAGCTTCATTATACCCCCGCCGCCTGATCCTTCTTCTTCTGCCGCTTCTTCAGCCATGACACACCTACTCTTATAGTGAATTGTGGTAATTCAGATTCAGAATTCGTCTTAATTTAACAGGTTAAACCCCCGTTCACAACATATATGCTGCACCCCACCCATTTTTAACGAAAATTGGGAAGTTTAACGATTCCAACCCGGTATATTTTAGGATTTTTTAACTGGCAGTTCAAATCTTTACAATTTTTAGGTTACTCCATTATTGGAAATGGAGTAGAAAACCTAAAAATTTGCTACAATCATCGTTCCAGCAGTCGTATTATTACCTCTTAAGTGCTATTAACTCTTCTAACATGCCGTCTGTAACTGTGATAATTCTAGAGTTGGCCTGGAATCCACGTTGAATGGAGATCATCCGCACAAACTCTGTAGACATATCAACGTTGGAGTTCTCCAAAGAGAAAGAGACGATACCACCAAGGCGACCAACAGTCGGATTATTAATTAATTCAGGACCAGAGGCCAAAGTCTCCTGATAGAGATTTGAACCCACCTGTTCCAGTGCTGCCTCATCTTTAAAATCTGCCAAAACTATCTGGTAAAGCTCTTTGGTTTCACCATTTGTGTAGCTGGCACTGACTATACCCTCATTACTAACCGACAGTTGATCCAGATATCCTGTTGAAAATCCGTTTTGCGAAAAATTCCGCAAAGATGATTCAAGAGCCAAAGATCTACTGCCAAGTGCGCCAGTATTGGTCGCAGAGGCATCGTTGGGATCTAACGCTTCATACTGCATTGACGGAAAGTTTGCATCGGTGGAGTGAACCAGCTGATAGTCAGCAGTTGAGTCACCGTAAGCACCAACAGCGTCACCAAAATTAAAGAGAATATCCTGGGGTATAGCAGTACCACTTGCATCTTCAACACCCAAGAAATTTACCCGAAGTGGTGTTGAACCCTCATTGACCAATCTACCAGCAGAATCAAACTCAAGTCTGCCGCTGGTATAACCAGCACTTCCAGTTGCTCCGCCTGCCTTGGTCATGGCAAATTTGGTTAGATCAGTCAATGTACTTGAGGTGTCAGCTGTACTGTCAGTCAACTCAGATGAAGGTACAACAGCATGCCACTCCCAAATACCGTCTGTTTTCTCACCAATAACCTCCTCAACATTATCATCACCGATCATGCTGGAGAGAAGAGTATTATTTTCAGTAGGTACACCAGCGACATTCTCTGTCACTTTATAGGAGATGGCATAACGTATACCATCTTCTAATAGGTTGGAGATATTGGCATCAAATTTACCGTTGATATTATCGTATGTTTTTACAATAGGCTGATTGGCAGCAGTTCCATTTAATGGTGTGAAGGTCAGCTCCACATTAGCTATGCTAGAAAGAGTAAAGCTAATTGTATCATTACCATCACCACCGACCGCTGTTGCCGGAGACTCCTGGGCCAACTTTCTAAACTGTACATCAATCAGGTGGCTGTTACCCTGGGCGTCAAAAATCCGCGCAGGTGAGCTGTGGTTATATGTTGCGGCATTATCTGGGTCATATGGAATTGTAATAACAGGATCATCAGATTTCAAATTGACACTCATATTTATCTGAGTTGTCGGTGTCGGGCTGGCAAGTTCAAATTTATCAAAGTTGATATTTTTCTCATTGCCCACCTCAATTGTTTCATCTGTCACAGGATCATAAGCCAGTTCCATACCCCGCAACACCAAACCACCAGCATTTACCAGATCACCATCATTATTCTTTTTAAACCCACCAGCACGAGTGTAAAAAATATCCTTACGGTTGCCTGTCTCGTTGATACCGTCGGTAGTGATATCCTTAACCTTGAAAAAACCTTTTCCATCGATGGAGAGGTCTGTCACAAATGCAGAAGGGGTAAAAGAGCCTTGGGCCATGTCCTGACTAACAGCAGAGAGACCCACACCTGTACCAACCTGGGTCTCAATACCGGAACCCTGACGGCCTACAGTCTGCATTAAAACATCTTGAAATGATGTGGTGCTGGCTTTAAATGAGGTAGTATTGGCGTTTGCCAAGTTATTACCAATCACGGTCATCGCTTCACCAAAATTGATTAAAGCACTGGACCCTGAAAACATTGCTTGAAGAATGGACATAAGATGCTCTCCGTAAAAACAGTACCGGATTATCCGGCCTAAGGCATTATTTTGCTAATTCATAAAGTAAAAGTCTGCACTACTCTTAACCATACACACGGCAAAAACAGCCTGAAATCAGCTTGTTAATTGTTCTACACGACGGATATCGGCAAATGACAAGGTGTGACCGTTGACCTCCAGCTCTACACCTGAGTCACCGTTCACCACACCAGTAACCTCCCCAGCTTCATAGGTTTTAGCAACTATGGAACCACCATTATCGTCTTGTACAGCAACGGTAAATCTATAGTTACCATCAGCTAAAGCAGCATCGCTAAATTGATAACTTTGATCCCCTTTCCCAAAATGTTGTACAGCTGAGGCAACAAATTGATTGTTACTATCATAGAGGCTTATCTCAACATCTCCCTCTGCCTCCATCTTGAAGCGTGTTGTTGCTTGTCCATCAGTAGCAACTGTTTTATCACCTTCAAAAACAACATTCTTCCCAATATATGAAACCACCTGATTGAGCTGGTTTCCATTTTGAGAAGAGATCAGCTGCTCCAAAAGGGCGTTGCTCTTTTGTTGCTCACCCAGTGATGAGAACTGTGCCATCTGGGCGGTAAACTCAGTATTTTCTACTGGGTCCATGGGATCTTGATACTCCAGTTGGGCCGTCAACATCTTGAGAAAATCGATCCGGAGCTGGTCAGCATCCTGACCATCTTCTGCGAAGATACTATCCTCTGTAACTGTTGGGATACTGCTATAATTTGCATTGATTTCCATAGTCTTATCTCCTGCTGGTCTGCTACCATAATCCGTCTCCCTAACAGATATGTAGCTCAGCCCTACAATTTTATACTAGATACGTTTAACTCTATCATTTGTAATCATTCAATATTCGTGCCGTTTAAGCTGTAACGGTAATCTGTTGTTTTAATTGTTGATTTTGTACATTCCGTTAACTTTGATCGTTGTGCTTTAACAAAAAGGAAATAAATTCCTAATGGATTTACGGCAATTTCTGCCTAATCTTCACTAGATAAATACCGACATGCTGCCATCGGATGCCCGGATAACCTTACCTAAAATCACTGGGTCGTCGTTCTCAGCCCCTTCTTCACCATCGGCTGATTGTGACAATCCTTCAAACTCCAGACGACCATCCCCACCCCACTGCAAGCCAGCCTCTGCTCCTTCACCGTTTTCACGCTCTTTAACATCAACTTGGATGTCTACATCACCAAACTCCATACCCTGTTTTGACATAGCCTCTTTTAGGTGGGACATCTGGTTTTTCAGAAGATCTTTGGCAGCTTCAGTCTCAGTAGTTACCAACATATGGACTCGGTTATCACTATCCACCTGTAGACGAATGTCCAGGTTACCAAGATCTCTTGGTACAAGATTGATACGTACCTGATCAGAAACACCAGCACGGGAGATAAGACGGATGGAGCCGACTCTCTCAGCCAGCTCTTTGCTAAATGTTGGAGATTGTGCTGATAGTGGTGATTTGTTTACCTGTTGGGTTGTTTGACCACTGTTGCTCGAAGATGCAGAACGAAGGCCAAAAGGTGTTCCCCCTGAATCGGGACCGCCTTTACCTGCAACCATTGCACTGCTACGCCCACCCTGCATGACATCATCCAGACCCGACATAGCCATGACAGGCTGAACATTTGGTCCAACAGGGGATTGTTGTCCATTGTTAATACCATTGACAGTGGGAAAACCTGCAAATACAAGCTCTACCGGAGCCTCTTTTACCAAAGGAGCCTCAACCATAGGAGTCGCTATTACATCAGTCTCCTGTCTCTCTTCATTTTTCTGTTTTTTGTCTAGGAACTTCTCTTTGATTTTCTCAGATCGATCGGATTTATTGTGTTTTTCTGTCTTAACCACCTCTGGTTTTGATGATTCATCTTTAGCAGCCACCCTTTTCATCTCTTCTTTTTTTGCTTCAACTGCTTTGGTGGCAGCTTTTCCTGTGGCAGCAACTTCATCCAACGCTTTTTTAAAATTGGAACTCTTCTCATTTTCAGCAGCTTTTCTAGCCGCAGAAGCCTCGCTAGCAGACTGCTGTGGTTGCACTGTAGGTATGGGTAAATTAAATGGCGTCATGAGAACCTCAAAACTGTTGAAATTTTGGAATATTGTACACCCAAAGACATTCAACAGCCGTGCCAAACATTTATCTTGTTGTTTCTATTATGTTTTGACAGATCTACTTATGATCAAATAGTAGAAATAAAGGAAAATGACCAGCCAATACGGCAGATTGTCCCCAGTTATGTAGGAAGAATCTGCCGTATAATTTCGCAGCTAGTTAAATATATGTAAAGAAGGGTTGAAAAAACGGAGAAAATCTAGATATCCGCAACTAGCTCTTGGATAATCTCTTTAACTGATTGAATTGATTTTACCATACCGACACTTTGCCCCGCCATAACCGAGCCATAATCAACATCACCATCAATGGCAGCTTTTTTAAGTGAGCCAACCCAAAATTTTTCCAACTCCAAAAACGCCTCTTTACGATCCATACCCTCATTTTTAACCTGATGGATCAATTTGAGCTGTAACTCATTAAACTGTAGGGTCCCTTTGTTGGCTAAAGCCCGTACAGGAATAACCGGAAAAGTGGGATCAAATTGGGAAGTTACCACAGCATCACGGGATTGAGCACGTATGAAAGCCTTTTTAAAATTTTCATGGGCTATGCACTCCTCGGCACAGACAAAACGGGTTCCCAGCTGACAACCTGCGGCTCCCATCTGCACCAATCCAGAAACCATACGACCGTTGGCTATTCCACCAGCAGCAAAAACCGGCACATCATTAATATGGTGGAGTATCTCCTGTATCAAAACACTGGTGGAGACCGGGCCGACATGACCACCAGCCTCACTACCTTCAATGATCAAGGCGTCTGCTCCACGTTTAACCAACCTTTTTGCCAGGGCAAGAGAGGGAGCAAACAGTATTACATTGACACCAGCATCTTTTAATTGACTGATTGTTTTAGGATCTGGCAGGCCGCCAGCCAAAACACAGTGAGTCACTTTCTCTTCCAACAGGACATCAACCAACTCTGACAATGCCGGATTTATGGAAATCAAGTTAACCCCAAACGGTTTATCAGTCATCTCTCTTGTTGATTGAATCTCTTTTCTAAACAGCTCTGGAGGCATATTTCCAGAGGCGATTACACCAAAACCGCCAGCCTCTGAGATGGCACTGACCAGACGATGCTCAGATAACCATGACATCGCTCCACCTAATATAGCATGCTGTGTTCCAAGAAATTCAGTACCTCTAACCCAAGATTCCGGAAGGGAAGAGGATGGGGTTTGCGTTGTTTTGGACATGGAACATTTTCTCCTTAAGACATTTACTACACTATTCATATTCTACTATATGCTGATAATAACAAAAAAAGAGAGCCGGACACAAAGGTCCGGCTCTCTTTTTCTGTTTTGGTGTTACGATTATATTTTCAACATGCCTTTTGTAGTTTGCTTCAACCCTGTGCAACAAAAGGCTAGCACATCAAATATCCATCTATCTTCAAGCTTTTACAAAAAGCCCTTACGTTTAAATGCAATTTCAAATTCAACTAAGCGGCACAAGCTGTATGAAGATCCCCAGACTTGGAATTTTCCTCTTGCAACTCTTTGGCACGACGCGCTTCAGGAGTAAGAGTAACATCCAGACGATCTTCCAACCTATTCAACGCCCATTTAGGATCAATATTTACCAAAGAGCAGATCCAATTAAAAGATCCTGGCTCCATTGAGGAGGAGTGAAACCATTTTTTCAGGGTTCTGTAATCATAGCGAAATACCGGATCTTCCATAACTGCTGGATCTTGACGATACTTCTCCAACGCAACCAGATCTCTAACCGCACGATCCATGACAGCCATCCATAGGTGGGTGTCATTATTATCATAGACTGCCTGGCCAACTGTTTCAGAAACCACTGAATTTTTCACACTGGTTCTCCCTTTTATTTTAATGAGTAAAGCAAAAAGCGAAACACCCACCAGAACTTCTACTCCATTGAGTGGAAGCTACATTCAAGGCCTGTATCTCTCTCTTTTTTACTCGGTAGATTAGAAAAAACACGGGGATTGTATATAACAATTCAAAAAAATGATATAGAAAAATTCACCTCTGGTTACATTTCTGTACAATTTGCAAAACAATGTTAACTATTAGACCACAGTTAATCACTTGATATTTTTGTCAACTGTGAACCCTTGAACGTTGAAATTTTCCTGTTACACATGTTAGAATGAATTTTTTATTTGTAGTAAACAGATGAATATATGGTATGAATAACTGAAAAGTTATTTTAGTAAACAATCATAAATCCCAAATTAGGAGTTTGCAGATGTCTGGAACAATTTCCGTCACAAGAGAAGAATCGGAAACCGTCATCAACATCAAAGGTCGTTTCAATTTCGAGATGCACTCTCAATTTCGTGCTGCTTATCAAGAGGATACCTGTGAAGGAAAAAAAGGACGCAGGTTTGTCATCAACCTATCTGGCACTGAATATATTGACTCTTCGGCCCTTGGAATGCTTCTTCTTTTAAGAGAAGAGGCTGGTACCAATGAGTCTGACATTGAAATTACCAATGCCCGCCCTGAAATTCAAAAAATATTGGAAACAGCAAATTTCCAGCGCTTATTCAAAATCACCTAGTTTGACTCGAAACCTACAAATTGTAACAATTTGTAGGCAGAGGCAGTATGAAAATCCTGATTGTTGATGATGACCGGATAAACAGCGCTATACTTACTCGTCTCCTGGGTAGAGAAGGACATCCCGTAGTAATCGCCCATAATGGCGAAGACGGAGTAGAAAAATTCATGCAAGAGCAACCTGATTTGGTCTTGATGGATATCCGTATGCCCAGGATGGACGGCTATGACGCTGCACGCAAAATCAAGGAATCTGCATCCGATCGCTTTGTACCCATCATTTTTCTTACTGCAGTCACTGATGAAGAGGGTTTGGCCCAGTGTATTGATGCTGGGGGTGACGATTTTTTAACTAAACCTTTTAACCGTACAATTCTCCAAGCAAAAATTGAGGCAATGGAGCGAATCCGCAAGCTCCATACCGAACTTCACTTAAAAAAAGATCAACTGGAACAGCACCAAGATCAGTTACAGCAAGAATTGGAGGTGGGAAAACATCTTTTTTCCAATATTGTACGTGCTGGCAACCTTCTTGATGCTCCCTGCTTAAAACAGTGGACCTCTCCCCTCGCCCAGTTTAATGGTGATCTTTTGATGGCCTGTTACAACCCTGCTGGGGGACTGCATATCATGTTGGGAGATTTTACCGGACATGGACTTTCAGCAGCGGTTGGTGCACTGCCAATATCAGAGATCTTCTATGATCTGACCGCCCAAGGTTTTTCTATTGGAGATCTGGTTGAGAAAATGAATGCCAAACTCCTGACGGTAATGCCCACCAGGATGTTTTGTGCAGCATGTCTCATTGAAGTGGATTTTCGCCAAAAAAGCATGATTATCTGGAATGGAGGATTACCCGACCTCTGCCTTATTGATAATAGAGGAAAGCTGGCACAAACCATCCCTTCTGACCACCTCCCCCTGGGCATCACACCGATGACCCGTGACGACCGCAAGGTTCGTATATTCGAGATTCAGACCGACCATAGACTTTTTCTTCACTCAGATGGTTTAACAGAGGCCATAAACCCTGCTGATGAAATGTTTGGTATGGCAAGGTTAGAGAATTTCTTTGATGGAAGCACCCCTCCAGACCAACTTTTTGATACCATAATGATGGGTTTGAAGGATTTTCGTGGGGTAGCAGATCAGACTGATGACATAAGCATACTTGAGATCGATTTTAGCAGACCCAACAAGACCTGGGAGGAGGACTCCCCGCAAAAATCAACAAAAACCATCCCCCCTGCTGTTTGGGATATTTCCTTTTTGTTCAGTGCCGAAACCCTCAAGCATGTCGACCCTCTACCGACAATAATCAACTCACTCATGAGTCTGCAAGCTCCACTGGGTCATAGAGAGAAGGTATACACAATACTTGCGGAACTGTTCTCCAATGCCCTGGATCATGGCTTATTGAACTTGGATACAAAAACCAAAAAGTCCCCAGAGGGGTTTATTCTATATTATGCCCAACGAGAAGAGAGGCTTGCCGCTTTACAAGATGGTAATATCAGCCTGAAACTCTCCCATGTTCCGCTGATATCGGAAGATGACAATAAATTTGGTGGGGATATTTTAATCTGCATAGAAGATAGCGGTCCAGGATTTGACCATGCCAATGTCCGTTCAATTTTGGAAGGTAACATGGCCCATGGTGGTCGTGGTATTGCACTGGTCAGATCAATGTGTAAATCACTGACCTACAACGAAGCTGGCAACACAGCCACAGCCATCTATAGTTGGACCTACAACTAGCCTTTAACCTAGAAACGGCAAAACCAGACAAACTTTCAACCTAAATCAGACAGTTGTTGGAGCCTCCTTGCAACGCAACAACTGTCTGATCCAGTCCGCAAAATTCTTAACTTGTGGACTAGGTTAAAAGATAGAACTGTTTGGAATTAGGGCTGAACCTAATACCTTGGCTCAGCCCTGATTGCTTTTTAAGCAGTAGCTTTAACGAGAATACCTTCTAAATCTCTCATCTGCTTGACCAAGTCCATCATCCGTTCCCCTGGAATCTGACGAATCACGTTGTCGGTATCCTTATCTACAACCCGAACAATAACCTGCTTCATATCGCGATCCATACTCAGTCTGAGTGATTTAAACCCTGAAAGTGATTGGGTAATCTCCTCAGCCAAACTTTTCAACCCTTTGGTACTGGAGTTATCCACCGCCTCATGGGGTTTAGTTGATGCTGTTTCAAACAGTTTGCTAGCTAGAAGAGCTGGGTTGGAAAAGCTCTTTGCTGCAAGAGCTTTTCCATCAACTTTTTCTACTTTTCCATCTGAAATCATCTCATTCATGTTATCCATGACACCATCCTTCTAATCTGAGCAAAGCTCAAAATTAATCAGTAAATTAGAGGTTTCACGCCTAAGCAACTGACCTAAAACCGCTATCTCAGTAATGTTAAAGCAATCTGAGGCTGTTGATTTGCCTGGGCCAGAATTGCTGTACTAGCCTGTTGCAAAATAGAGGCTCTAGTTAAATTAGAAGTCTCATTTGCAATATCAGCATCCATGATCCGAGATCTTGCTGCTGATGTGTTCTCCACAATATTGCTCAAGTTTGCAATAAGTGATTCAAAACGGTTTTGATAAGCACCAAGCTTAGCGCGAATATCAGAAACCGAATCCAAGGCAACATCGATCTGATTAAGAGCGGTACTTGCCTTAGCCTGCGTGCTAACAGTCGTTGTAGCAACACTGAGAGCTACACCACCTGCTGATCCAACACTAATTGCGAGAGTCTCAGTAGCATTTGCTCCTACTTGGAAAGTCGCACTGGTCCCTGCTGCAAGCCGACCATCAATTAGAGTCACGCCATTAAACTTTGTGGTAGTTGAAATACGCTGAATCTCACTCCTTAACTGCAGAACTTCCAAGTTAAGAGATGTGCGATCTGTCGTACCCAAGGTACCATTTGCAGCCTGAACTGCCAGCTCACGCATACGCTGCAAAGCATTAGTGGTTTCATCCAACGCTCCCTCAGCAACCTGAACCATGGAAACCGCATCATTGGTGTTGCGAATTGCCATGTTCATACCACGAATTTGTGCTGTCATCCGAGTTGATATTGCCAACCCGGCTGCATCATCTCTAGACCCATTAACCCGTAGCCCTGATGATAGCCTCTCAAAAGTTTTATTTAGGCTATTGCTAGAAGAAGATAACTTCCTGGTAGCATTTAGTGCTGCAATATTTGTGTTAATCGAAAAAGCCATATTTTCATCCTCCAGGATATATGGATATCCACATATCCATAATATTAATTAGCCTTCCCTGGTTTGGAGGTGGATCGTTCGCTATTTCGGGCCGACCCAACCCTTTTTGTTTTAACTTCTTGCCAAACTCCTTTTTAGTTGTGCTGAACATATCCATATTCCGCATTAGTTAATTTATTATTTATAATCTATATATATTCAACTACCCAAATACATGGGTAAGATTATTTTAAAACCCTTAACCCAATAGCTGTAGCGCAATCTGTGGCTGCTGATTGGCTTGAGCCAAAATCGCAGTACTAGCTTGCTGCATAATGGCAGCTCTGGTCAGGTTTGAAGTCTCTTGAGCTATATCAGCATCCATAATGCGGGATCTTGCTGATGTAGTGTTCTCAACAATATTGCTCAGATTAGCCATGAGTGACTCAAAACGGTTTTGATATGCACCCAAGTTTGCTCGAATATCAGAAACTGAATCCAAAGCAACATCAATCTGATTAAGTGCAGTACTTGCTTTTGCAGCGGTACTGACAGTTGTTGTGGCAACACTTAAGGCTACACCACCAGCTGAACCAACACTAACTATCAAGCTTTCAGTTGTATTGGCACCAACTTGGAAAGTAATACCAGCAGCTTGGTCACCATTAATCAACGACTTACCATTAAATTTGGTAGTGGTTGAAATCCTCTGAATCTCACTACGCAACTGAAGAACTTCCAGGTTAAGTGAGGTTCTGTCTGAGGTACTCATAGTACCGTTAGCAGCCTGTACAGCAAGTTCACGCATCCGTTGCAGCGCATTGGTGGTTTCACTTAGAGCGCCTTCAGCTACCTGTACCAATGAAACAGCGTCATTGGAGTTACGAATAGCCATGCTCATACCACGGATTTGTGCTGTCATACGGGTAGATATAGCCAAACCAGCTGCATCATCCCTTGCACCATTAACCCGCAAACCGCTTGAAAGCCTCTCAAACGTTCTGCCCAGGCTGCTAGTTGAACTTGCTAGCTTCCGTGTAGCATTGATGGAAGCCATATTTGTGTTTATTGAAAGAGCCATCTTTTTTTCCTCCGGTATTATAAACATCAAAGTGTTTATAAATATTACAATTACCATCCCTG